>DATFXF010000196.1:0-11896 GCA_035258565.1 Candidatus Acidiferrales bacterium | reverse complement strand
CCAACGTCTCGGTGCCTTCCTGGCGCAGTTCGCCGGCGACGCGCTCGAGCGCCTGTGCGTTGCGGGCGCAAATTGCCACCCGCGCGCCCATCCGCCCCAACCGGCGGGCAATGGCCAGGCCGATGCCCCGGCTTGCGCCAGTCACCAGCGCAACCTGCCCCGCGATGGCACGTTCGTCCTTCACTCTGGGTACCCTCTCTCGGGCGACCTTTCCGGTACTTGTCCCATCTTAACACTCGAGGCCCGTCGGGAGCCCACGGGAGCACGCGGGAGAGAGAGAGAGACGATGCAATGTGCGCAGCAAGCGGGGGAAACGCCCTTGCGCCCCAGGGAGGGATTTCCTATAATCCCTCAGATTTGGATTCGGTCGGCGTCCTTCGAGAGCTGAGGGCCAGGTCTGCTTCGTCGCGCAGAAGCAATCCCGTCCAGGAGGCAGCAAGAAGATGAACCGAAAGTGCATTGTGGTAGGCGGAGGAATTTTATTCTTGGCGCTGGTCGTTTTCGCTTTCGCGGCTGAGGCCCAGGAAAAACCCTCTTACACGGTGCCCGAGTACAACGCCTACCAGGCGGCTGCCAACGAGAAGAGCCCGCAGCAGCGCATCAAGCTGCTCGACGATTTCGTGGCGAAGTTCCCCAATTCAACGCTGCTCCCCTACATCTATCGCCTCTACTACAACACCTACAACGAGCTGAAGAATTTCCCAAAGGTGACGGAATACGCGGATCGGGAGCTGAGCTTCGGCGACAAGCTTGACCCGGGTACGCGGCTCGAGGCGCTTTACATCCGTGCCCTGGCCTTCCACGGCGCCTTCAACGAAAAGGCTCCGGATGCGAAGCAACAGGCCGCGCGCGCTCGCGAAGCTGCCCTCGAAGGACTGAAAGTACTGAGCCAGTTGACCAAGCCCGCGGGAGTGACCGACGAGCAATTTGCTCAGAATAAGAAAGGCCCAGAGGCGCTGTTCAACTATACGGCCGGTTTCGCGGCGCTGCAGCTGAAGGACTACAAGGCAGCGATTGACTCCTTCAAGGCCGCCCTGGCGATTAATCCCAACGATGCAGTCACTTACTTCCGGATGGGCGTTGCCTATTTGCAGATGGAACCTCCGCAATACATGGATGGCTTCTGGGCGCTGGCACGCTCGGTGGCGCTGAAGGGCCCAGGCGAGGCGCAAGTGCGCTCCTATCTGCGGAATCAATTGCTCCGCTACCAGCAAACCGGGTGCGACAAACTGCTCGATGCGGAGATGAATGAGCTGCTGACATTGGCGGCTGGCTCCGCGGAGCGGCCTGTCACCTACAAGATCCCGAGCGCCGCGGACCTCGAGAGCGCTCGCAAGCAGGCAGAGGCGGAGAACTTTATTACGGTCCTGAAGGCGGGCGGCGAGAGGGCCAAGCTCCTATGGTTAGCCACCTGTGGCCTGGAGTTCCCTGAGGTTGCGGCCAAGGTCATCGCCGTCAGTGCGGATAGCCCGGTGGTCTTGAAGCTCTTCATCGGGGCCACGCCTGAAGAAACCGAGGCCGGCACCTCGGCGAATATGGAAGTGAAGCTCGAAGGACAGCCGGAAGCCAAGCGGCTGCAGTCTGGCGACTTTGTGCGCTTCGCGGCCACACTGGCCGGCTACGACCAGGATCCCTTCATGCTCCATTGGGAGAAGGGCAAGGTGAATCCGGAAGATCTCCACGAGGAGAAAGGGGCGCCTGGCAAGCGGCCCCGGCGTCCGGTCAAGAAGGCCGGGCGGTAGAAAACGGGCAGAACCAGAAATCAAAAACGGCTCCCGCTTGAACGGGAGCCGTTCCCTTTTGTGGGGAAGCTGCCATCGCCCCCCGGACCTTCGAGGGGGCTCACGTGTAGCGGTGCCGAGGGCTGTCAAGCTTGTACAGGCCAATCTTGCGGCTCAGCGTGTTGCGATGGATGCCCAGGACCCGCGCCGCGCGCGATTGGTTGCCGTTCGAGCGGTCGAGCACCCTCTTGATGAACTTCTTCTCAAATTCGCCGACCGCCTCCTCGAAGAGGATACCGCGGTCCACCATTTGTCCGACGAGGGCTTCGAGTTGATCTTTCAAGGTCGCACGCTCCCGAATGGCGTTCCCAGTCTTCCCGCAGGGCCCCTTCAGGCGAGCTCATGGCCCGTTAATCGCTCATAGGCTTCCCGGTACTTCGACCGCGTGGCGGCTACAACATCGGGCGGCAATTCGGGAGCTGGCGGCTGCTTCGACCAGCCGATTTGCTCCAGATAGTCGCGGACGTATTGCTTATCAAACGAAGGCTGCGGCCGATCGGGCTGGTAAGCATCTGCCGGCCAGAAACGTGAAGAATCGGGCGTCAGCGCTTCATCAATCCAGATCAACTGGCCCTCCGCAAGGCCGAATTCGAACTTCGTATCGGCGAGGAGGATGCCGCGCGGTTCGGCGTACGCGGCCGCACGGCGGTAGAGCTCGAGGCTCACAGCGCGCAGCCTTTCGGCGAGCTCGGCGCCGACGCGCGCCGCTGTCTCTTCAAATGAAATATTCTCGTCATGACCCGAGACGGCTTTGGTGGCTGGGGTGAAGATGGGCTCGGGCAGCCGGTCGGATTCGCGCAGGCCCGCCGCCAGGGCCATGCCGCAGACCCTTCCCGTGGCCTGATATTCCTTCCAGCCGGAGCCTGCCAGGAAGCCGCGCACGACGCACTCGATCGGAATCGGTTGGGTGCGTCGGCAAAGCATGGACCGCCCGGCGAGCTCGGCGGCGTACGGCGCCAGGCTTTCCGGGAACCGAGTGGAGCTGATTACGTGGTGAGGGATGACACCACGGAGTGTTTCAAACCAAAACAGCGAAAGCTGTGTCAGCACTCGACCTTTATCCGGAATCGGCGTAGGCAGGATAACGTCGAATGCCGAAATCCGGTCTGTGGCGACGATCAGCAGCTTGTCGTCAACCTCGTAGAGGTCGCGCACCTTTCCACGGTTGCGCAGCGGGAGGCCGGCGAGATGGGTTTCCCGGACAACCGCGCTCATTTGAGGAGAAGCCACGAGCGAATCAGCCCCTGGGGTGGCGGGGTATTCTAGCGCAAGAGGTGCGGATGTCAACGGGGAAGAAAAATGGAATGAGGAAAAAGGCGCGCACGCGTTGCGCCCGTCGCTATACTCGACGGCGAAGAAAGTATCGGTGAGTTAAGCCGCGCTCGTCGAAACGGTTCGGGCGGGCTCGTCCCAGCGCACGGAGACGAGCTTTGAAACGCCGGGCTCCTGCATGGTCACCCCGTAGAGCACGGGCGACATTTCCATGGTGCGGCGATTGTGGGTGACGATGATGAACTGCGTTTGCGCGCCCATCTCTTTGACCATGAGAGCGAAGCGCCCGATGTTGGCCTCGTCGAGTGGCGCATCCACTTCATCGAGGATGCAGAAAGGGCTGGGTTGGTAGCGGAAGATGGCGATGAGCAGCGCCAGCGCGGTGAGCGCCTTCTCGCCTCCGGAGAGCAGCAGAACGTTTTGCAGGCGCTTGCCCGGAGGCTGCGCAACGATGTCGATGCCGGTGTCGCCGGAGCTGTCGGGCTCGCTCAGGCGCATCTCACCGGTGCCGCCTCCGAACAGCGTGCGGAAGGCTTCCGCAAAATTGGCGTTGATCAGTCGAAAGGCTTGCTCGAACTTCTCGCGTGAAACCTCGTCCAGCTCGCGGATGGCCTGCTGGGTATCTGCGATGGACTGGAGCAGGTCGTCGCGCTCGCGGCTGAGGAAGCCGTGCCGCTGTTCACACTCCTGATATTCCTCTAGTGCCATCATGTTGACCGGCCCCATGGACTCCATCCGCTCTTTCCTCTCGCGATAGCTCGTTTCGGCCGCGGCGAGTGTTTCGCCGCTCAGCAGCTCGGGCACTAAGGCCATCAGGTCCTCGGGGTGCGCGCTCAGCTCGGCGAGGCAGGTCTCGCGCAAGTGATCGCGGTCAGAGGTGTTCCGTGCCCGCTCGATTTCGGTTTGGCTGCGCTGCTCGCGCAAGTCGCCGACCCTCTGTCGCGTCATGCGCAGCGCATCGTCCACTTCGGTCGCGCGCACCCGCGCCTGTTCCCACTCGCTTTCGAGTGCGGCCTTGCGCCCCTCCAGCCGCACGCGATCGGCCTGGAACGTTTCGGCCTGCCGCTGCTGCTCGGCCGTCTGTGTTTCGAGCTCTTGACGCTCGCGCTCGAGCGCAGCGCGCTGTGCGGCGAGTGTGGCCTTGCGCTCCTCAAGCTCGCGAAGGTCGTTCCGGAGCCGCGTGCGGAGCGCTTCGGCGCTAGCGAGTCGCTCGGCGAGCGCGGCCATCTCGGCCCGCCGCTCGGAAACCTCTTCTTGGTGCGCCTCGACTTGCGTGCGGAGCGATGTCAGCCGCTCGATGGACTGGGCCAGCTCCTGTTCGGTAGCCGTGCGCGAGCGGGTGACTTGGGTGTATTGCTCGCGAGACTGCTTGGCGCCACGACGGGCGGTCTCGGCCTGGTTGCGCAAGCGCCCGATCTCGCTCTGGCAGGCGCTGAGCTCCATCCCCAGCCGGGCCAGCTCGGCGCGGGCCTGATCGCGCTGGTGCGTGACGGCGACGACCGCCTTTTCTGCCTCGACGTGCTGCGCCGAGGTTTCCTCGAGCAAGGCTTCCCGCGCGCGACTCTCCTTTTCCATGCGCTCGAATGCGGCCTGCGCATCGCCCCGGGCGCGTTCGAGTTGTAGGATCTCGAAGTCGAGCGCGCGTAGTTCGCGCTTCATGACCAGTGGGCCCGCCTCGGCGGGCCTCCCCCCACTCACCATGCGGCCCTGGTAGTAAGTGCCGTCGGGCGTGACGAAATGGCAGTGCGGGTTGGCGCGCGCGAGACGTTCGGCCGCTCGGGCCGTCTCGACGAGGAAGGCGGATTGCAATCGCGGCAGGAATTGCTTGGCCGCGGGGCCCAGCGGGTCGCGAAACTCGACGAGCCGATCGAGGCGGGAAACGACCCCATCCTCTGGGCGAAAGGGGACCGCGGGCTCGGTCTCGCGGAGCTTCAAGTCGCGCAGCGAATCAACAAAGAAGGTGGCCCGCCCGCCGACCTCGTCGCGCAGCAACGCAATGCCTGCTCGCGCGTGGTCGAACGTCTCCACCACGACGTATTCCAGCTCCTCGCGCAGGAACTGCTCGACGGCGCTCTCGTATTTTTCCTCTACCTCGGCGTAGTCGGCGAGTACTCCGACGGCGCGGAAGCCGTGGCTCTCGGCTTCGCCATTCGAGGCAATGAGCTTTTGCACAGCGTCAGCGGTGTAGGACCGATCACTCAAGATCTGCTCGAGCGAGCCGCGGCGGGCGAGGGCCCCGGCGAGCGCGTCGCGGGCGCTCTCGAAGCACACCTGGGTTTGCTGCTGCTCGCGGCGCAGCTCCGCAAGGCGCGCCTGCGAGTCCTGCACCCCGCGCTCGAGACAGCGCAAGCTCTCCACGGCTGCTTGCCAATTGAGGTCGGCGGCTTCGGCGCGTTGGCGAGAGTCGAGCGCTTCTTCGAGCAATTGCTGCTCGGCTTGCTGCTGCCGACTGAGCGCTTCCTCCTGATGCGTGAGCGTCTGCTCGGCCTGCGCGAATTCTCCGTGCAGGCGGGTCAGCTCTTCGCCGAGCTGCCCGGCGGCCTGTCGGAGCTCGGCAATCCGGGCCTCAGTGGCCTGCGCGCCGGCGGCAAACTCCTGCGTCTGCGCAGCGAGTTGCGCGAGCAACCCTTCGAGTTGCTGCGTCTCGCGGCCGAGCGTTGCCAAGGCCTGCTCGTGGGCCACGGCCTGCGCTTCGCTCTCTGCCGCCTGACTCGCCGCTTGCTCGATCTCGCCGACCAGTTGTCGGCCGCGCGCTTCGAGTTCGAGCAACCGCTGGCGATTGAAGCCGACACGGTTTTCCGCGCGGTCGAGTTCGAGCGTCGTTTGCCCGAGCAGGTTCTGGTTCTGCCGCAGAGCGGAGTCGAGCTCGTAGGTGTGTGCGCTCAGGCGCTCCTGCTCGGCTTCGAGGTGCTTGAGCGCCTGAAGCTGTTCGGTCTCGGCCGCCGCGATTTCGCGCCCCAAGCCTTCGAGCCGCTCCACCTGGGCGTCGAGCTCGCGGGCCTTGCTGGCCAGCACCTGGCGCAGCAAGCCGCGCATCTGCTCGCGCAGCTCGGCGTAGCGGCGCGCCTTCGACGCCTGGCGCTTGAGCGAAGCGAGCTGCTTTTCGACCTCGACCAGGATGTCGTTGACGCGCGACAGATTGAGCTTCGAAGACTCCAGCTTTGCTTCAGCCAGCCGCTTCTTCGTCTTGTACTTGGTCACGCCGGCGGCCTCCTCAATGATGGCGCGGCGGTCCATAGGCTTCGAGCTGAGGATCTGTCCGATGCGACCTTGCTCAATGATGGCGTAGGAATCGGGGCCGAGGCCCATACCCATGAAGAGTTCCTGGATGTCGCGCAGGCGAGCAACGCGGCCGTTGATCAGATACTCGCTCTGCCCCGAGCGGTAAAGTCTGCGGCCAATCACGACTTCGCCGGGCTTCGCGTGCGGCACCGGCCTGTCGGCCAGGCGCTTCCGCCGGAACGGTGGGCCTTCCCCTGGTTCTTCTTGACCCTCGGCCGAGAGATTCTCCGCGGTTCCTTCCTGCGTTTCCTTTCTTTCCAGTCGCTCGGCGGTCTCGGGTTGGCCTTCCAGGACTCTCGCCGCGGCCTCGGCCAGCTCGGGATCCAGCAGGGTCAGCGACACCTCCGCGAGGCCCATGGGCGGGCGCTTGGCGGTGCCGTTGAAGATGCAGTCGGCCATGCGCTCGGCGCGCAGGGATTTGTGACTCTGTTCACCCAGTACCCAGGAAATGGCGTCCACGATGTTCGATTTGCCACACCCGTTGGGCCCCACGATGCAGGTAATTCCGACGCCGCTAAAGGTGATGTGCGTCCGCTCGCAGAAGGACTTGAAGCCCACCAGATCGACTTTGCGCAGCTTGAGCAATGCTACTCCTGGTCCCCTCTCGGCCGGGCAGCCGCCAACCACTTGGGCGCAGCACGGACGAGAGAAGTTGTGGTCCCTCGAATCAGAGGTATGACGACAAAAACTGTGGTGGGTCGCGCAGTCGTGGCCCAGCCGCCTGGCGCTTGGATCGGCGGTTCCAGCGACGAAGATAACACAGCGGCTCGAAGAGTGTAAAGCTTGGCGGCAGAAATTGTGCCTGTGGACAACCCCGCGGCAGGAGGCGCCCGAGGCCGTCCAGCGCATTGGCGCAGCGAAGACCAGCCGCCGTACGACCTGCTTCTGGGTTCTGCCCTCGATCCCTGGCGTTGCCGCCATTTCCTAACCCTTGGCTACTACGGATGAAAGTTCTGAGCAAGCGACCAGTCAACACTTTCCCGATGCCCGAGGGAACCGCTCAGAAATCCGTAATCCGCAAGCTGGTTTGCCTCGCGTGGGCGCGTCGGCTAGAATGGCGCGCTCAAGCTCCTGTGTTCAGAAAGGTTCGAGCAAGACGGATTTCCGGGGCCGAAGCCCCTCCAGAGCCTCATGGGCGAGATTCTGCTGCAAAATACGCTGACGGGCCGCAAAGAGCCCTTCCAACCGCTCACACCGGGCGAGGTGCGCATCTATACCTGCGGGCCCACGGTTTATGACTTCGCCCACATCGGCAACTTCCGCACGTTTGTCTTCCAGGACATCCTAGGGCGGTTCCTGCGCGCCAAGGGCTACCGCGTGCGCCAGGTGATGAACCTGACCGACGTTGACGACCGCATCATCCAGAACGCCGCAGCCGCCCGCCTGGGTATCCGCGAGTATACGGAAAAATACATTCAGGCCTTTCGAGAGGACTCGCGCGTGCTCAATATCGAGCTTCCGGAGCCACTGGTCCGCGCCACCGACCACATCGAAGACATGGTGGAGTTGATTGAGCGGCTCTCCCTCAGGAGTCTGAGCTATCGCAGCGACGGCTCGATCTACTACCGGATCTCGAAATTTCCCGCCTACGGGAAGCTCTCCAAGATAGACATGAGCGGCATTCAAGCCGGGGCGCGCGTGGACGTGGACCGCTACGAGAAGGACGATGCGCGTGATTTCGCGCTGTGGAAAGCGCCCAAGCCCGGCGAACATTTCTGGGAAACGCGGCTCGGCCCAGGGCGTCCCGGGTGGCACATCGAATGTTCGGCGATGGCCATGAAGTATCTCGGCGAGACACTGGACATCCATACCGGCGGGGTGGATCTAATCTTCCCACACCACGAGAATGAGATTGCGCAGTCAGAAGCCGCCACCGGCAAGCCCTTCGCGCGTTATTGGTTGCACGCTGAACACTTGATCATCGAAAGCGAGAAGATGTCGAAGTCGCTCGGCAACTTCTATACGCTGCGCGACCTCCTTGCCCGGGGTCACAAACCCTCGTCGCTGCGGTTCCTGCTGGCCTCGGTACCCTATCGGCGCCGGCTCAATTTCACGATGGACGGATTGCAACAGGCGGCCAGTTCCGTCGAGCGATTGCGCAACTTCGTGGAGCGCCTCAAAACAGAAAAATTTCCGCAGGGGTCTGGCGCCGTCATGGTCGAGCGCGCCGAAAAGGCCGAGGCGGACTTCGACAGCGGACTGGAAGACGATTTGAACACTGCGGTTGCGCTGGCAGCCGTATTCGACCTGGTCCGTGATGTCAACACGGCCCTGGATCGGAGAGAGTTCAACCAGCAAGATGTCCGCCATATTCTTGCCGTGCTCGAGAAATTTGATGCCATCTTTGCGCTGCTCAACGACGACGACGCAGAAAAGCTCCGCGCGCTAGGTTTCCGCACAGCCAGCGCCTCGCTGAGCGACGCGGAAGTTCAGGCGGTGGTGGCCGAGCGGGAGGCCGCCCGCAAGCGCCGCGATTTCCACACTGCGGACCGCCTTCGTCAGCAACTGGCTGAGCGTGGTATCATTCTGGAGGATACCCGCGACGGCGGGGTCCGCTGGAAACGCAAGTGAATCTGTCGCGGCCCAACATGCTCCCTTCGCACTCCCTTCCCGCACACGACCGCCCGAACCTGTTTGGAGTGGACTAATCCCTCTTCCTCCGCACGCGGCGCAGAACACCGCGAGTCCCGCAGTGCCAGCCGAGAGCGGCTCGAATCCAGCCTCCGGAGGAAGGGATGATCGAAATACAAGAGTTGAAGCTTCCGCGCCTGGTGACCCGGCTGCCCGGGCCTGCCGCGAAGCGCGCGCTCGAGCTTGACGCGCAACTGATTTCACCGTCCTACACGCGCAGCTACCCGCTGGTGGCGAGGAGAGGCCGCGGCGCCATGGTGGAGGACGTGGACGGCAACGTATTCCTCGATTTCGCTGCGGGCATCGCAGTGGTCTCGACGGGCCACTGCCATCCCGAAGTTGTTGCGGCCATCCAAAAACAGGCCGCGGAGCTGATTCACATTTCCGGAACGGATTTCTATTATCCAAACCTGATCGAGTTGGCGCAGAAGCTCGCCGGAATCACGCCGGGCAAAGAGCCGAAGCGCGTCTATTTCGGCAACTCCGGCACGGAGGCCATTGAGGCAGCCATCAAACTCGCGCGCTACCACACCCGGCGCGAGAAGCTCATCGCCTTCTACGGTGGTTTCCACGGACGAACCCTCGGTTCGCTCTCGCTCACGGCATCGAAAGCAGTTCAGCGCAAGAGATTCGGCACGCTGCTCGGCGGAGTGTTCCACATCCCATATCCCTACACCTATCGGTGCCCGTATGGGCTCGCTGCGCAATCGTGCTGCACGGAATGCGCTGCCGTGCTGGAGCGCGAACTCTTCAAGAAAATTGTGGATCCGGAGGAAGTAGCGGCTATCGTTGTGGAACCAATTCAGGGTGAAGGCGGCTACGTCCCGGCGCCGAAGGAGTTCCTGCTTGAGCTCCAGCGCATCTGCCGCAAGTACAGCATCCTGCTGATCGCCGACGAAGTGCAATGCGGCATGGGCCGCACCGGGGCGTGGTGGGCCGGCGACCATGCAGGCCTCGAGCCCGATATCCTCTGCGTGGCCAAGGGCATCGCCTCAGGCATGCCGCTGGGCGTGGCCATCGCGCGTGCGAGTGTGATGGACTGGACTCCAGGCGCACATGCCTCGACCTTCGGCGGGAACCCCGTGTGCATCGCCGCGGCGCTTGCGACGATCAGTCTCATCGAGCGGGAGTATCTCGAAAACGCAGGGCGCATGGGCGAGTTCATTTTCAGTCGCCTGGCCGGGTGGCGCGAGCGGCACAGAATCGTGGGCGACGTTCGCGGCAAAGGGCTGATGATCGGCATCGAAATCGTCCGCGACCAGAAAACCAGGGAGAAAGCTCCTGACCTCCGCGATCACATCGTAGCCCTGGCCTTCGCGAAGGGACTGCTGGTGCTCGGGGCGGGCGAAAACACCGTTCGGCTTTCGCCACCGCTCGTGATTGACCAAGAGCAAGCTGATTTTGCCCTGCGGACACTCGAGGCTTGCATCAGCGAGGTAGAAAAAGGGGTCTAGATTTGGACGGCGATTCGGGGCGCGGCTGGTCTTTCTCAGGTGGTCACGGAGATTTGGGAACCCCGAAAGTTCCATGACGCCAGAAAAGCGCTAGGACTGTGCGCGCAGGCACGACATTCCTCGCCGTGGCCACATCGGCCAGCAGCCCCGGGTTCGTCTGCACCAGGGTACCTTGGTGCAGGGATGACGCCGGACCTGTGCACAAAAGTTCAGGGGCTCATGCGCCTCGAGCATTGACCGTGCGGTCCGTCCCGAAGAAAATGGGAGAGCCCTGAGGAATGGATTAGGAGGCCGCCTTGCCTGAGCTGCGAAAGGATCCCATCACCGGACGCTGGGTGATCATCTCGACCGACCGCGCCAAGCGCCCGTCAGACTTCGTCCGCGAAACCGTTCAGATCCAGGGCAAGGGTTTTTGCCCCTTCTGTTACGGCAACGAGGAAAAGACGCCCCCGGAAATCTTGGTATTCGGCCGCAACGGTGGCTTCTCCAATACCCCCGGCTGGAGCGTCCGCGTGGTGCCCAACAAGTTTCCCGCCCTGGGGATCGAAGGAGACCTCGACCGCCAGGGTGAAGGCCTATTTGACAAGATGAACGGTGTCGGTGCGCACGAAGTGATCATCGAAACGCCAGATCATCGGAGCACGCTCGCCTCGCTGCCGGAAAGGTCGATCGAGGATGTCCTCTGGGCCTACCGGGATCGCATGCTGGATCTGAAAAACGACAAACGCTTCCGGTACATCCTGATCTTCAAGAACCACGGTGAAGCCGCCGGGGCGTCGCTCGAGCACACCCACTCGCAATTGATCGCATTGCCCATTGTTCCCAAGCGCGTGCGCGAAGAGGTGGACAGCGCCAAGCGCTACTACCAGGAGAAAGAGCGCTGCATCTTTTGCGATATGATTCGCCAGGAGATCGAGACCGGCGTGCGCGTCATCACCGAGAACGATATCTTCATCGCGCTGGCCCCGTACGCGCCGCGATTCCCATTCGAGGTTTGGCTGCTGCCCAAACTACACGGCTCGGCATTCGAGAACAACCAAAGCTCGGTCTATTCCAGTCTGGCGCGCCTCCTGAAAGACAACCTGATGCGGATTGACTCTGTGCTCGATCGCCCCCCCTACAACTTCATGATCCACACTTCGCCCATCGGCGAGGAGAGTAACGAGCATTACCACTGGCACTTCGAGATCATGCCCAAGCTCACCAAGGTCGCAGGATTCGAGTGGGGCACAGGCTTCTACATCTGTCCCACCCCGCCCGAGGAATCTGCACGCTTCCTGCGCGAAGCTCGGGTGCCCGCGGGCCAACTGTGACGGTTCGGTTCGTCCACAGAGCGCGGCTTCGAGCAGTCCTGCAAACTGACAGGACTTGAGGATTCCGTTATACTGAACGCATTCGGGCGCGGTACCCAAGAGGCCTAAGGGAGAGGTCTGCAAAACCTCCATTCGTGGGTTCAAATCCCACCCGCGCCTCCAA
>DATFXF010000195.1:0-10263 GCA_035258565.1 Candidatus Acidiferrales bacterium | reverse complement strand
TGGAGCCGGTGCGCGAGCTCTTCGTAGCGACTCCGTTCGAAATTGAATGGCTCGGCGGCGAAGATCAGATCCACGCGCGAGGCGAACTCACAAGGTTCTCCAGCACCCTCGGCGCTCGCCGGGTAGATCTTCGATCGAGCGGTAGCGAAAACAGAATCCGCGCTGTTCAGCGCGGTCAAGAAGCCCCGCAGCGGCCGGTGCTGTCGTGCCGGCTCGAGGCGATCTATTGCCTCGGGATTTTCCCGCAAATCGAAGTAGCAATTGTCCGGCTCAGCGGCTTGCCAAGGGATTTGGAGAAGGCCAGTGTGCTCTTCTGCTTCGAAGGCAACCTCGACGCGCATGGTGTCAAACGCTATACCCCGCCAGGCTAAGAGACAAGCGAAAAGCGAGACGAACTCCGGCCCAGGGGTCAAATGTAAGGCTACCAGGTGTATGCTGTGTTCGCTTTTGGAGATGAGTTTGTCCGTGAAGGACGTAGGGAGGGGGTCATGAGCACTATATCAACGATCACCATCGTAAAGGGGTCAGTGAAGTGGTCAATTGCGCTCAGCATACTGATGCTCGTGGCCGGTTTCCTAGCCATTGCCGTACCTCAGGCGGCGGGAATCGCAGTGAATCTCTTGGTCGCCTGGCTGCTTGTTTTCAGCGGTGGAGCCCATCTCGTGTTTGCCTGGCACACGCGGAGCACCGGCGGGCTTGTCTGGGAGCTGCTGCTCGGTATCCTCTATATTCTCGTGGGGGCATACATGTTGATCAATCCGGTGTTGGGTCTTGCGTCGCTTACGCTTGCCCTCGCGATTTACCTGTTTGCGGAAGGAGTCTTGGAACTTATCTTGTCACTCCGACTCCGTCCGATGCCCGGTTGGGGTTGGTTGCTGTTTGATGGAATCGTCACCCTGATCCTCGCCATCATGATTTGGAGGACTTGGCCGTCGAGCGCCGAGTGGGTAATCGGCATGCTTGTGGGGATCAGCATGTTGTTCAGCGGCATCGCTCGCTTGATGCTTTCTCTGGCCGCGCGCCGCCTGCTCGCCAAGTTGGCTTGAGATTGGGTCTAGCAGGTCCATGGGAGGACCCCGAACGCATCGCCGGGAAGCTAGCCGATCACGCCAGTTCCCCTTCAGAACAACGGCTAAATCCCAGCCACTCGATGCAGTTCCTTCTGAGTCAACGTGCATGTCTCCTGTCTCATGGGGTGACATTCTCACCTTGGTGTCCAGGGGTGACAGAATTATGGAGTTAAACGGGTCTTGACCCAACTTGGCAAGCTCGCAGAGTTCGCGTATCCTTGGGTGTTTGTCCGTGGGCCTAGTCACGCGGCTCGAGCGGTTCCGGGAGAAGTCGTCGAGACCGGCCACGGTTGATGGGAGCTATCTAGATGAAATCCGGGATTCACCCCGACTACCACGAAGTCACCGTCCATTGCGCCTGTGGGAACACGTTCAAAACGCGTTCCACGATCAAGGGTGAGCTGCTGCGCGTTGAAATCTGCTCGAATTGCCACCCGTTTTTCACCGGCAAGCAGAAGCTGGTGGACACTGCGGGCCGCGTCGAGCGCTTCCTGCGTAAGTACGCCGGCCAGGCGGCCAAGACCGCAAAGACTGCGAAGAAGTAGGCCTCGGGGTCTCTTTGGCCCTGCTGTTCTGCTCGGGCCGCCCGGGTGTTAGAATGCGCGCCGAGAATGACCACACCGCCATCAGCCTCCACCGAAGCGTCGAGGGAATCGCGGGTCGAAACGGCAGCGCCGCGGGTGACGCTCCGCAACTATTTTGCCCATCCCTACGACTCTGCGATTGCCGCGGCCCGTACGTGCTATTCGCCGCACCTGATCGCGCCTGAGGAAATCACCGAGAAGCAGCGGCTCACCATCGGCGCGGCGACGTTCTACGGTGGTCACCACACCGTTTATCAGCACGCGCACTTTGAGTTTGGGCTCGAAAACGTCAGCCGGCAATTTGTCTGGTCCTTTCTCCACGCGCACCCGTTCTACAACTCCGAGCAGCAGAGCCAGCGTTACGTGCGGCTCGACCGCGCGCAGGCCTACGTTCCGCCGCCGGGCGAAGGATTCGGGCCGGCGGAGCGTACGATTTACGAGCGCGCCGTCGCTCGCGCCTGGGATCGCTACCGCGAGCTGACCGCGCTGCTGAAAGCGGATGCGCGCGCAATTTTGAGCGACATCTGGCACCTGAGCTCACTGTCGCATCCCAAGCGTGCCCAGAAAGTCGAGCGGCAGGCCGAAAAGCGCGCTATCGAAGTGGCCCGCTACGTCCTGCCTGTCGCTGCGTTCACCACGATGGTGCACACGCTTTCGGGAATTGTGTTGCACCGGCTGTGGCGGATGCAGGGAGCCTCGGACACGCCCACCGAAGCACGGCACGTGATTGGCGAGATGGTCGCCCGAGTGCGCGACGTGGATGCACAGTTCTTTGACCGCTTTGATAACGCCGCCATGGACGAGCTGCCGGAATGGAAGCACGCGCCGCCCGAGGCAGATGGCGACTCCTTCGCACGCGACTTCGATGCGCGGCTCCATGGCTTGACATCCAAGCTCGTAGACTTTTCGCCCCGCGCGCCGCGCGTCGTGGCCGAGGCCTACCGCGCGGTCCTGGGGCTGACCGAAGCGGTCTGCCCGGACGAGGAAGCGCTCGACCGGCTGCTCAATCCCGCGCGCAACTCCTACCGCCTGGAGACGCTGAATATCGGCGTGCACGCGCCGATGATGCGCGCGCTCCAGCACGCGAATTTCACCTTTGCCAAAAAGATCAGCCACACCGCCGACAGCCAGGACCAACGCCATCGCATGGTGCCGGGCTCGCGGCCGCTGCTCGCGCTGACCGATACGCGCGCGCCTGACTACATCACGCCGATGCTGATTGCGAGTAATGCCCAGGCACGCGAAGTCTACGAGCGCGCCATGGCCGAAGCCTGGGCGGCGAAGAACGAGCTGCTCGAGTGCGGCGTACCCCCCGAGCTCGCGCTCTATCTGCTTCCCAACGCGAAGGCCATCCGCTTGGTCGAATCGGGCTCGCTGCTCCACCTGCTCCACAAGTGGACGATGCGCACCTGCTTTAATGCCCAGGAGGAGATTTACCAGGCCTCGATGGAAGAAGTCGCTCAGCTCCGCGCCGTGCTGCCGGAACTGGCGCGCTACCTGGGCCCGCCCTGCTTCCTCCGCGCGAACATCACTTCGCCCATCTGCACGGAAGGCTCGCACTTCTGCGGCGTCAAAGTCTGGCTCGACTTCCCCCGCATCGAGCGGCGCATTTAGCCCTCCCCGTGTGAGAATGACTGCGGGCGCGTCAAGAGGTAGGGCGTCAGCATCAAAATCATGATGCCGGATGGCCAGCGCATCGAAGCAAGATAGATCCTGGCCAGGTATAGGGGCGGCGCACCCTTTGACAGGGAGGCAGATTGCGGCTACCCTGAGTGACAGGTTTGGCAGTGATGTTGGCCGTCTTCTATTAGCGACTTCCTCCCGAGCAGGGATCCGGGCCGCTCCATTTCTGCGCTACCTTCGGAATTGCGAATTCGGCATCGAATTGAGGTTCTTCATGGCCACGCTGACGTTATTTGAGAAGCTCGACCAGATCGAGTCGCGCTACGACGAGTTGACCCAGCAGCTCTCCTCACCCGAGGTGTTGGCCGATTCGGCGCGCTACCAGAAGCTCGCCCGCACGCACGCTGAACTTGCCGAAGTCGTCGCCAAATACCGGGAGTGGAAGCAGATCGAAAAGGACCTGCGCGGCGTCGAGCAGATGCTGGTCGAAGCCGAGGATGCGGAGATGAAGCAGCTGGCCCATGGCGAAGAGCGCCAGCTCACCGATCGCAAGTCGAGTGTTGAGCGCGAGCTGAAGCTCCTGCTGCTGCCCCGGGACCCCAACGACGAAAAGAGCGTGATCCTTGAGATCCGCGCGGGTACAGGTGGCGACGAAGCGGCGCTGTTTGCCGCGGACCTGTTCCGCATGTACTCGCGCTACGCGGAGACACAAGGCTGGCGGGTCGAGGTGCTCGCTAGCTCGCCCTCCTCGCTTGGCGGGCTGAAGGAAGTCGTGGCGTCTATCCAGGGGAGCAAGGTCTATTCCAAGCTGAAGTATGAAAGCGGCGTCCACCGCGTGCAGCGCGTGCCAGCAACCGAGCAGCAAGGTCGCATTCACACCTCGGCGGCGACCGTTGCCGTCCTGCCCGAGGCCAACGAAATTGACATCAAGATCGACCCGAAGGAGATCCGCGTAGACACGTTCTGCTCGTCGGGCCCAGGCGGTCAATCGGTGAACACCACGTACTCGGCCGTGCGCATCACCCATCTGCCCACGGGCCTGGTGGTTTCCTGCCAGGACGAAAAGTCGCAGATCAAGAACAAGGCCAAGGCGCTGCGTGTACTCCGCGCTCGGCTCTACGAGATGGAGCAGGAAAAGCAGCACCAGCAGATCGCCGCTGAGCGTCGCGGGCAGATCAAATCGGGCGACCGCTCAGAGAAAATCCGCACGTACAACTTTCCTCAAAACCGCGTCACCGACCATCGCATCGGTCTGACACTTCACCAGCTCACCGAGGTGCTGGACGGCAAGGTCGGCCCCTTGGTAGACACCCTGGTAACGCACTTCGAAGCCGAGCGTCTCAAACAGGAACTCGTGGAGGCCTGAGTGGGTGCCCGGTGCACACGAGCGAGCAGAAATCCAACACCATGGACGTTCGCGCGGCGCTGAAGGAAGCCATGGGCCGGCTGCGCCAGGCGCAGGTGCCTTCCTACACCCTCGCTGCCGAACTGCTTTTGATGCACGTGCTCGATTGCGAGCGCGCGCGGCTCTACGCGTACCCGGAACGGTCGCTCGAGAGATGGATGGTCGAGCGCTATTTTGAGTTGGTCGCGCGCCGCATCTCAGGCGTGCCGACGCAATATCTCACCGGCCGGCAGGAGTTCTGGGGACTGGAGTTCGAGGTCACGCCCGATGTGCTCATCCCGCGGCCGGAGACCGAGCACGTCGTCGAAGTCGCGCTCGAGCGCCTCGGGCAAGAGGCACTCGCCGGCAGCCGGGGCTGGCGGCGCGAGGCCCCGGGCCTTTCGGGCACGCGAGAAGGGAAGCCGCTGCGCGTGGCGGACGTCGGCACCGGCTCGGGCTGCCTGGCCGTGGCGCTGGCCCGCGAACTCCCGGAGGCCCGGGTGTTCGCTACCGAGATTTCTCTGGCCGCCCTTCGGGTGGCGCGCCGCAACGCGGTGCGCCACGGGGTGGACTCGCGAATCCACTTCGTGCGCAGTAACCTCCTTGCTGCTTTCCTCTACGGACCGCGGGCCGTGCGTGACGAACGACTCCTGCTCGACTTGATCGTCAGCAACCCGCCTTACGTCGCTCGTCGTGAGTCCAAAGGATTGCCTCCCGAAGTCCGCGAGCACGAGCCCGCACGCGCGCTCTTCGGTGGCGAACAAGGTTTAGACTACTATGCCCCGCTCGTCGGCCAGGCGGAGACTCTGCTCGCGCAAGGCGGCCACGTGGTGCTCGAACTGAGCTACAATGCGCTCGATTTTGTGCGCTTGCTATTCCATTCTGCGGCTTGGACGAACCTTAGCGTCACGCTCGATCTGGCCGGCATCCCGCGCGTGCTCGCCGCCGAACGCGCTTGAGCCCATCGGAGGCTGTCTTGCCCAAGCTTGCCCGCTTCCGGGCGAAGCACGATACGCCGGAGGTCAAGGCGGCTGAACCCGCTGCGTCCATTTTGCACGTGGATATGGACGCGTTTTTTGTCTCCGTCGAGCTGCTTCTCAATCCTGAGCTGCGCGGCAAGCCCGTCGTGGTGGGCGGTCAACCGGACCAGCGCGGCGTGGTTTCCGCAGCCAGCTACGAGGCGCGGAAGTATGGCATCCAGTCGGCGATGCCGCTGCGCAGGGCGGGTCAGCTGTGCCCCCACGCCGTGTTTCTCGACGGGCACCATGGGCTGTACGCCGAGTGGAGCGACCGCATCGCCGCCATTCTGGCGAACTATTCGCCGATCGTGGAGATGGTTTCGATTGATGAGGCCTATCTGGACCTTGCGGGCACCGAGCGCCTGCACGGCGCTCCCCTTGCCGCGGCGCATAAGCTCGTGAGCGAGATCTGGCAAACCACCCAACTGCCTTGCTCGGCGGGCCTGGCCAGGACGCGCCTGGTTGCCAAGGTGGCTTCCGAGCAGGCCAAGCCCCGCGGGCTGCTCTGGGTGCCGGGCGGCAGCGAAGCGAGGTTTCTCGCGCCGCTGCCCGTGCGGAAGATTCCCGGGATCGGCAAAGTGACGGAAGCGGCGCTCGGAGCGCTCGGCATCGAAACGGTTGGGCAGCTCGCGCACATCCCGCAAGAAAGACTTGAGGAGGTCTTCGGCCAGTGGGGCAGGGCGCTCTCCCGCAAGGCGCGCGGCGAAGATTCCTACGAGTTCTTCGTGGACGCCGAGCCCAAATCCATCTCGCACAACCACACCTTTGGCACCGATACCGATGACCGCGCCGCGCTGGCTGCCATGCTGAGCCACCTGTGCCAGAGAGCGGTCAAGCGCCTGCGCGACTCCGGGCTGTTCGCGCGCACACTCACGCTGACGATCCGCTATGCCGGCTTCCACACCATCACGCGCTCGAAGACCCTGGCCGAGCCGACGAACCTCGACGGGGTTGTCCTCAGCACGATCCATCAGCTCTTCGAAGAGCATGGGGATCGCGCGCGGAAGATTCGCCTGCTGGGCGTCGAGCTTGCCGCGCTAACGCACGGCTCCGTGCAGCTCGATCTGCTGGACGCCGGCCGCCGCGAGAAACTCGAGCGCCTGGCCCGCGCCACCGACCAACTCCGCGACCGCTTCGGCTTTGACAAATTGCAGTACGGCAGCTCGCTTGCGCGCCGGGAAAGCGAATAACGAAGCGTGGCCGCAGACCGCCCGAAGCCCGCGCGCGCCCGAGGAAGGATCAGCGAGTTCTGGCAGCGCGTGACCGAGGGTCGCGAGCTCGAGGATCTCTGGGCCCAGTTCGCTTCCGAAGCGCGCGCCGGCTACGGGCACTACTCCCGCGAGTTGGACTGGGAGTCCATCGCGCGGGTGCCGCGCTGGAAGAAGCCCTTTCGCGTGGCCGGCGCGCTCTTCTGGGCCATGCTGATGAGGCTCTCGCCAGCGCGGCGCGTGCTGCTGTTGGCCGCGCTCCTCCTGGTCCTGTTCGGCCGGCTCCAGTTCCGCTCGGCGATGGGCTCGGTCGACTTCGACCTCCTTCCGGCTGGGATTGTGATTCTGCTGTTGCTGCTGGCGCTCGAGCTGGCCGACCGGGTGATCATGAAGCGCGACCTCGAAATCGCGCGAGAGATCCAACAGTGGCTGGTGCCAGCCGCCCCTCCCGAGGTGCCGGGTGTGGACATGGCCTTCCTCACGCGCCCTGCCAACACCGTCGCGGGCGACTACTACGACGCCATGCTTCGCCCCGCGCAGGACACGGGAGGGGGAATCGCCGAAGCCGCTCCGGACACGAATCGGTTACTGGTGGTGGTGGCCGACGTGGCCGGCAAGAGCGTTCCGGCGGCGCTGCTCATGGCCACGTTTCAGGCCAGCCTGCACGCCCTAGCGGCCTTGCCCACCACACTTGGCAATTTGGTGGCGGGCTTGAACCGCTATGCCTGCGCCCACAGCCAAAACGGCCTCCGCTACACCACTGCGCTGCTTGTGGAGTTCGAACCGGCCGCGCGCGGGCTGCGCTACGTCAACGCGGGCCACAATGCGGCCGTGCTCCGCCGGGCCCTGGGGCGCTTGGAGCGGCTCGAGGCCGGCGGCCTTCCACTCGGCATCCAGGCACAGGCGAGCTACGAGGTGGGGAGATTGGCGCTCTCTCAGGGCGATCTGCTGGTCATTTTCACCGACGGGGTGATTGAAGCAGTCAACGAGGACGGTGAGGAGTTCGGCGAGCAGCGCCTGCTGGAGGTGCTGCGCACCTCCGCGACCCTCAGTGCCCGGGAGACGCTTGATCAATTGATGGCCGCGGTGGATGGCTACGCCGAAGGCACGCGCCAGCAGGACGACATGACCTGCCTCGTGCTGCGCGCGGTTTGACCCGTCGACTTTGCTACTTCTTTGCTGCTGCCGCATAATCAAGCGATGAAGCCGCGGGAGGTGGCCGAGAAGATTGCGAGCGTCCTGCGCGGCGCTGGGTACCAGGCCTACCTGGTCGGCGGTTGTGTGCGCGACTTGCTGCTCAATCGCGAGCCGGGAGACTACGACGTGGCTACCGACGCGCTCCCCGAGCGGATCGAGGAGCTGTTTCCCGGCAGCAGCGGCGTGGGTGCGCGGTTCGGCGTCATCCTGGTGAGGGAGGATTCCACTGCCGTTGAGGTGGCCACGTTTCGCTCCGATATCGGCTATTCCGACGGCCGCCATCCCAACCGGGTGGTCTATTCCCGCTTGCCACAAGAAGATGTTCAACGACGCGATTTCACCATCAATGGGCTGTTGATGGACCCCGAGAGCGGGGAGGTGCTCGACTTTGTTGGCGGCCGCGAAGACATCCGCGCCGGCCTAATTCGCGCGATCGGCGAGCCTGCCGCGCGGTTTGAGGAAGACAAGCTGCGCATGGTGCGCGCCGTGCGCTTTGCGGCGCGCTTCGGCTATGTCATTGAGCCGGCCACGTTCGCGGCCATCCGGCGGCAAGCTTCGGACGTCGTGCGGGTCTCGGCCGAGCGCCTGCGCGACGAACTGACCAAGATCCTCACCGAGGGCACCTCCCGCCGCGGTTTCGAATTGCTCGAGGAGACGGGTCTGCTCGGAGCGATCCTGCCAGAAGTGGCGAAGATGAAAGGCGTGGAGCAGCCCCCTCAATTTCATCCCGAGGGCGACGTCTGGATTCATACCCGGCTGATGCTCGAGAAGCTCGCGCCAGGCTGCTCGGCAACGCTTGCCTGGGGCGTGCTTCTCCACGACGTCGGCAAGCCGCCGACTTTCACTCCACCGGCTGAGCCCGGCGAGCGCGTGCGCTTCGACCAGCACGTCGAAGTGGGCACCCGCATGGCGGAGGAGATTTGCCGCCGACTGCGTTTCTCGAATGACGATCGGGAACAGATCACTGCCTTGGTCGCTAATCATCTGCGCTTCAAGGATGTCCCGAATATGCGTCCTTCGACGCTGAAGCGGTTCGTTCGCCTGACGCGCTTTGAGGAGCACCTCGAACTCCACCGCTTGGACTGCCTGGCGAGCCATGGCCAACTGGATACCTACGAGCTTGTGCGCCGGTTTCTGGCCGAAACCCCGCGCGACGAGGTGCGCCCGGAGCGCCTGGTTACCGGGGAGGACCTGAAGGGGATGGGCCTCGCGCCCGGCCCGCTGTTTCGGCAGATCCTGCAATCGGTTGAGGACGCCCAACTGGACGGGCGGCTGGCCACTCGAGAGGAAGCCCTATCCTACGTCCGCGAGAACTTTCTCACCACTCGGCCCTAGGCGGCCTGGGCACTCCTCTCGGGAACTCTGTGGTCTACACAGCATGAACTGCCCGGCAACCCAGCCCTTCCTGGCTAAACAAAGCCTTTGTTTTCAGCTAATAGCAGTGACTATAGAGGTCTACTTGGCTTGCGCTAAATTCCTTAGCATGGTAGACTAATAAAGCTTTACTGTAATTATGTGGCCCGTATGCACCCGAACGCCTCGGACGGCATCTAATTGAGTGTCTGAGGCGGGCTCGGGCTTGGCCCGGAAGAGGTGACTCGAAATGACCGAGAGACGCATAGCGATTCCCGAAGTGCTCCCCATCCTTCCTGTGCGGGAGATGGTGCTCTTCCCGGGTGCCGTGCAGCCGCTGACCATCGGGCGCGAGAGTTCGCTCGCGCTGCTGAACTCGCTCACCGGGGAGGAAAAGCTGCTGGCTGTCCTGACGCAGCACGACCCGCGCATTGAGGAGCCGACCGCAAGCGACCTCCACTCGATCGGCACCGCCGCGAAGGTGCACAAGATTGTGAAGATGCCCAACGGCAACGTGGTTATCTTCGCCGAAGGGCTCGAGCGGTTCCGAGTCGTGGAAATGGTAGCCTTCCGGCCGTTTCTACAGGCGCGGATCGAGCCTCAGCCGGACCTGGTCGATTCGCATGGTACCGAGCTCGAGGCGCTCGCCCGCAATGCCCAAGAACTGTTCCGCAATGTCGTGGCGCGCTCGCCACAGCTCTCCGATGATTTGCAGACCGTTGTCGTGAACATTGACGATCCCGGCCGGCTGGCGGACTTCATCGCCGGGACGTTGCCGACGCTCTCCACCCTCGTGCGGCAAGAGCTGCTCGAGACGGTGAGCGT
>DATFXF010000194.1:0-3601 GCA_035258565.1 Candidatus Acidiferrales bacterium | reverse complement strand
CGCCGGATGTCCATCCGCTGAGAAGCGTAAAACTTCAACGCGTTGCCACCGGTGGTGGTTTCTGGATTTCCGAACATCACCCCAATCTTCATTCGAATCTGATTGATGAAGATGACGCAGGTTTGGCTCTTGGAAATGGTGCCGGTGAGCTTGCGCAAGGCTTGGCTCATCAAGCGGGCTTGAACTCCCATGTGCGCGTCGCCCATTTCGCCTTCCAACTCCGCCTTGGGGACGAGCGCGGCGACCGAGTCGATCACCAGAACATCGATTGCCCCGGAGCGTACCAACATCTCGGCGATCTCGAGCGCCTGCTCTCCGGTGTCCGGCTGGGAAAGAAGTAGATCATCGGTTCGAACGCCGAGCTTGCGCGCGTACCCCACGTCGAGCGCGTGCTCTGCGTCGATGAAACCGCAAATGCCGCCCTTCTTTTGGGCCTCGGCGACGATGTGCAGGCACAGCGAGGTTTTTCCCGATGACTCAGGGCCGTAGATCTCGACGATCCGGCCTCGAGGAACCCCGCCAACTCCCAACGCAATGTCGAGCGAGATCGATCCCGTGGAAATCACCTGAACATCGCGTATCAGCGGCTCTTCATTTCCAAGCCGCATGATTGAACCTTTTCCGAACTGCCGTTCCACCGCGGACATCGCCAACTCGACCGCTTTTTCTTTTTCGGGGGTCACCGCCATCGCAGCTCCTCTACTTGTGCCGTCTGTGCGCGAAGCCTTCAGCCACAACTGAAAGCATGTTTAGTAGCTCGGCTGTGTACGGTAGTCCAGTTCTCTGACAGCGGCCCGCCGTCCGCGGATGATCGTCCCCCGAGCGGAACGGGGCAGCGCGGCGCGCTGATCACATCTCCCGGAAGAACCTCAGGAGCGCGCGGAAGGACTCGCTCTCGCGCTTTGCGCGCAGGACGCGCTCCTCTTCTACTGTATTGCCCGGGGCAAGTAGCTCCGTCTGCGGCGGCACTTGCATCATCGCGGTCCCCAGCTTGCCGCCGTCCGGGCCATGGCACAGGACGCAGGACTGCTGCACGCGAACGAGGGGCTGACCGTCGAACCGAGGGGAGACGGAGACATTCTGGGGCACGAGGTCCTGCTCCCCGAGGGCCTCCAAGCTCAGCCGGCGGGGGGATGCCGAAACGGCCAGTCGAGGCGCGTGCAGAACTGTAAAGCCGCCGCTGGGGCGGACCACGCGCACCTGGGCCGCCAGGAACAGGGGAACCGAATGCAGCTCACCCTTGGCCGAGAGCGCGAGAGGGGTTTCGAGGAGAAGCGCAGTGGTCCCGGGAGGCAGGCCGTTCCACTCGCAAGGCCCGTCCGCTGCTTGCCCGGAGCTGCCTGCCGCGTGCCCATGGATCCTCATCAGATGTTCGCTAAGGCAACCCTTCCCGCCAGCCTCCGGCGGGACGCGCACGAATCGCCTGAACACGAGCCGCCACTTCGCGCGACGCGAATGCGTTGTGGTCCCGCCTCCGGCCTCGGAGTCATGCCTGACGTCGAAGTCGGAGACGAGCTCGCTCCATGCCGAGTCGGCGTCGAAGAGGCGGGGATCGAGGAGGTCCGGCCGTTCCTGGGTCGCTTCCCCGAAGCTCTGTCCCATGCCAGCCAACTCGTCCTTCGTTAGCGCGACCCTCGCCATCAGCCGAGCGAGGAGCCGCGCCAATGGCCCCGCGCGCGGGTCCTTGGCCGCCAGCGGCTGGAGAGCGTCGAAGCGGTTCCAGAGATCCTGCTGGAACAGGATGCGGGCTTCGGGACTACGGCCGCGCAAGGTCGGGGAACCGACCTCCGCCTCCAAGGCGGAACGCAGACGGCGCCGGCGCGGCTCCTTCACGAGATACCCCGCGTCCGGCGGGAAAAAGAATTCGGGGAGATCCCCGCCCTCGAGCCTCGTGATGGAGCGCCAACGAGCGCCGGAGCTCTCCGGGGAGCCCACTTGGGTGTGAAGCTTGCGAGAGTAGAGCAGGTGGAATAGCCGGTTCCACGGATCCTGCGGGTCCGTTGAGTAGACGGGGGCGGGTTCGTCGCGCCGCAAGGAACCGCGGAGGGGGCCCTCCGTCTGGTAGACGGCGGCGTCTCGCACCTGTGCCGCTACCGGAAGCCCGGCCGCCACAGCCACGGCCACGGCTACCGCGGGCACGCGGAGCTTGGTCATGGAACTTTCAGTCGGATCCCGAACTGAAGGATGAGGCGGTTGGAATCAATGCCGTCTGCTCCGGTGAACAGGTGGCGCACGCCGACTTCGAAGAACGGATCGAACCACCGCCTGACCTCGTACTCGAGCCCTCCCGCGCCACCCAGCCCAAATTGAACCGGGCTGGAGAAGATGATTGGCATCTCCAGGGAGATATAGGCGTTGAAGCCATCGACCACCGGCACGTTGAACGCCCCCCTAAGATTAATGCCGAAGTCCGGGAACAGAGCCGCACTGACCGAGGCGCGAAAATGTTTGTACTCCAACCCGCCTCCCACTTCGAAGCCGAAGTTGTCGCCGCCTAAGAATGGATCGAGTGTTCCCCGGATGTCCGCGAACGGATGCATCGCATCGCTCGCGCCACCGGTATTGGGGGCTTGCTCCTTGAGCTCCGCGTTGATCTCGGCGGACTGCCGCGGCCGAATGGTCACCTCTTGCCGGTCGGCAAAGCGGCGGTCCGGTGTCCGTACCTCCACGGTGTGCTGGCCGATCGGCACCGAAGATTTGAGCGGCGCCTCGCCGATCTGCTTGCCGTCCATCCAGACTTGCGCGCCGGGTTTATCCGCGTGAACTACGAGCTGGCCTCGAAGCCGGCTCCGCTGCGAATCCAACATGCTGACCAGGGCCGGATCCACCTTGGAGGGATCGAGGCGCACGTCGGGATCGTGTCGCAGCGCCAGCCCGAACGCTTCTTGGGCGCCTGAAAAGTCCTGCCGTGCGGCCAGGCACTGCCCTCGCAGCAAGTGGATCTGCCCCAGAAGCTGATCATCGGTCGTTTCGGCGGCGGCGGCGTCGAGAATGCGCAGAGCGCCAAGAAAATCCCCGCGCTTGAACTCGGTTTGCCCCGCCTGAAACTTGAGTACGCCGGGCTTCGAGTGGGCCGCCGCCATGACGAGGAGCGCAGAAAGCGCGAGGGCTGGGATCACGGAGTCAGCTCGACGCGAAGTACGCGCATGCGCCCAGAGGCGATCTGGACTTGTTTGCTGACCGGACGAAACCCGGTGCGATCGAAGCGGATGCGGTGTTTGCCGGCGGGCAGGTCGAGCAGCAGCGGCGTATTTCCCTTCAAGATGCCGTCCACCGAGACCGAGGCCCAGTAGGGCTCGCCCTGCAGCGTGCTAATCAGGTTGAGCGTTCCGACGCCGCGGGCGACGGGTTTGGAGGTAGACGGCTTGCTCACGCGGGCTTCGTCCGGCGCGGGAGTCGGCCCCTGGGGTGCGGCCTCTTCGCTGCTTCTAACGGTTTGCGCGTGGTTACCGCTTGGCTCGCCAGCGAAGGCGAGCGTCGACCGGTCCGGCTGGGGATTGGCGGGGGGCTTTTCCCGCAGATCTAGGCCCGCGTCGAAGAGGGCCAGCTGATCGCCAGTTGAGCCAGCCCGCGGCCCGGGTGCCCGCTCCTCGGAAACAGC
>DATFXF010000193.1:0-2814 GCA_035258565.1 Candidatus Acidiferrales bacterium | reverse complement strand
GACCGCGATTCGTATCTTCAATAGCTCTTTTTCCGAGATGGATTTGCTCTTCGAGCGCGCTGTCATCACCTTCAGCGTTTCCAATTCTCCATAGTAGATTTGCACCCTGGCGAGGATATCCTCCGTGTTACGTTGGCCCTTCCGCACTTCCTCCCGCACACCATCCAATTCGGCGCGCCGCGCTTCGACGAGATCCTGCTGCAAGCGCAGCAGCTCCGGCGTAACCTCGACCAACGGCTCGGCAAATTCGTGCTGCAGGCTCGCCAATGCCGCCCTGACTTTGGCGTCACTCGCCGATTGCGCGGAAGCGGGCGCCACCATCGAACCGGCTGTCAAAAGCAGTGCGAGACCTGATGCAATGATATTCATGATGGTTCCCCCTCAAGCGATTAGTTCTGGTCGTGAAGGCGTCGGCGCCTACGATGTTGTAGTCTGGACATTCGCACCGGGATAGGTCGCACCCAATGCAGCACGGCAATGATCGCTCGGCTTGGATCGCGTTCTCACTAGTCACCGACCTTTTTCTTCCGGTACTGGAAGACAGCGGCCACACTGAGCAGTCGTGGGGCTTCCGTCTATGCGTTATTCCGAGCTGGCCAGGGAAAGGGTAGTGGCCGTCCGTGGCGACGTGTTAAAAGGCATCAGGACAGCCTGCGGCATTCGCGAGTTTCCTCATTGGCTTCCTCCCTTCTACTTTATATACCGCTGCTGCCCGCGTCCCGCCTTCACCCATGCGTCAACTCCGAGATGGCACCATCCGCTGCGAGGCCTATGGGCGGGCTTGCGCGCGGTGGCGGTCCAGCGGTTGGACCGGACGGTTCCGCGCCGCACGGAACGTCAGGATGGCTGAAGTGATCATTTGGACCTCTCCGGATTTCATCCGCTCACGCGTTGCGATCTGGCCGTTTTCTGTGATGTTGTGACTAACCATGATGTTCGTGAGCTGGGCGTGGAGTTCGCCGCGCTGCGGGGCAATGCCGTATGCGATGCTCACCGGATCGCTCTTGCCGTCGTCCAATCGGACGACATTGGCGACGCAATCTCCCCAGGCCGTCGGAACGGATTCCTGTTCTTCCGCAGTGTGCAGGCAGCCCGCAAGGGCCGCCGTCGCAACAAGCAATGCGATCGATCTCATGACTCGCCCCTCCCGCCAGCGGAGCCGCCCGGAAAAAGAAAGGCGCCGTCTGATGCCGCGCCTCCCAGATCCCTACCATGTCAGAGATTCAGCCGCCTGACGGCGTTTGAGCGGAGCGCCAAACGATGAGCGCGGGAATACGGTCCTGCATCGAGCAGAGCGCCGAAGAGGCGGAGAAAGCGAGGGCCGATCCAAAATGGATTGTTCGAGTTGTGAATAGTTTGTTTCGTTCTTAGACTGATTGAAGAATCGAGGTTCGACCTTCCAAGGGGAGCGAGGCGATGTGAGGGGGGAAGGAGGGGAGGTCTCAGCACCCCGACCATCCCTTTCGGGTTGCAGGAGGGTCGGCTTTAAATCCTGTACACAGTCTGACGTGTCAGGTCTTCATGCTGCGGCCTCGGGCGGCGAGGGCGGCAATTCTGTCCACCACTTCGGTTGATGTGCGCGAGAAATGGTCACTCGCAGACCCTCTGCTGACCAGAATGGTATAGGCCGTCTGTGATAGTGATTGGGTTGCCACCGCACAATGCGCCATTGTCCCCGCATGAAAGCGAGGATTGCCCGGTCCTTTGGAGCAGTGTCAATGGGCTGGAATGTCTTCCCCGCCCCGCAAGCAGGCTCTCCTGCAGGCTGTGCTGGCTCATCGCGGACGGCGCGATCGGAAGCCAACTCCATCTCCCTCGCCCACGCGTGCAGGATCTTCGGCAGCGTCTCGCCGTTCACCTTTTCGTCGCCGCGCAAGCGCCACAAGGCGCCTGCAAACTCGGTCATCTCCGCGTAAGTGAGCGCGCCAACGATTTCGGCGATTTCATCGAAGCGGTTGCGGGGCAACGCGTTCGCCGGTGGTGGAATGCCAAGGCATGTGATTTCGTCGATTTCATCGAAGCCGTCGCGGCTAAAGGCGTTCGCCAACGTTGGATCGACGCCAAGGCATTCGCGTTTGCCCTCACAAAGCGCTTCTCTATCGCAGCCACCACGCCGATAGCAGTGGAAGCCGTCGAGTTTGATGGACGATGGCACAGGCCCAACGAAACCGCTTTTCTTCGTCGTGCTCAATCGGTTCTCCCCCTCAGCGGACCTCGACCCTCCGGCGGGATGTTCGCAAGACCTGATGAACTAGAGATCCGGCTACAAGCAACAGACACCTTACCATAGATTCGCACTTTTTTTGATACCACCAGGCCCCCCCGCGAAACGCATACCTTTATCTCGGGGAGGTAAGGGGAGCCACTTTGACCGCAGATGCTGTATGCGTTTTCGCTCCCACCCAAGCGAACAAGGTGCCCAGATGGCGGCGGAACTCGTGGATGCTTATCTGGTCGGGCTGAAGGCGAAATGGGATGAAGTCGGAGCCGAGGAGTCTGCACAGGACTTCTCCTTGATCCAAGGAGCTACCGAAGCCGATCTCGCGAGGCTGCGGGCGGCCTATCCGCTGTGCCTTGATTGACCTCCTCAGGCGCGTGGACGGGACGTACCACCCGCGATTATGAGGGCAACACCGTCAGAATCTACTTCCTGGGGTCGGACCTGGGGCGGTATCCGTATTACCTTCTCTCGGCTGCCGAGATTCTGGAGAGTGCCACTCAGCCGCCGTGGTCCGAGGAGACCATCCGGGACATCTACGGCGACGAGCTTGCGGAATGGTTACCCGTCGGAAGGGACAACGAGTCAGGAGGCTA
>DATFXF010000192.1:0-14640 GCA_035258565.1 Candidatus Acidiferrales bacterium | reverse complement strand
CGCGGCAATGTCGCGCGCGCCCTGCGCCGCTCGATCCTCTGTTCCTTCGACCGCGCGGACAAGCGCCTGCCGGCCGCCAGCCACGACCGCTTGAACCACACGGGGGGAGACGCCGAACGTCGGCGGGCATTCCGCCGCGTCCAGCATGGCCAGGCGCCCGCTTGTTCCGGCTCCTACGTAGATCAGCCGCCCGCCGCGGCCAAGCGCCTGAACAATTGCTTCCACGGCCCGCGCGATCCGCGGCAGTTCGCGCCCCACTGCCGCGGGCACTCGGGCGTCTTCACGATTGATGATGCGGAGAATCTCGCGCGTGGACTTGAGGTCCAGCCCCCGCGAACGTGGGTTGCGCCGTTCGGTGGATGCGAGGGTTGCGCGCGAACGTTTCACCGCCGCCGATTATAGCTTGAGGCAGGTTGCGTGCGGCGGGCGTGCCGCATAGGGTCAACGCACCGCCTGGCGCTCGGGCACCAGGCCGAGTGCTTCGACCACGGCGTCGTGCAGGGCGGGCCGCACCTTCTGAATCTTTTCGTTCTCGCGCGTGGGGTAGACGCGGTTTGTCAGCAGGACAACAAACAGATCCTTCTCCGGATCGATCCAGATGGAGGTGCCGGTGAAACCCGTGTGCCCGTAGCTGCGCGCGGAGAAGTACCGCCCGCTTGCCGAGCCCTCCGTGGGCACCGTCCAGCCCAATGCGCGCCTGCCGCCGGCGAGGCTCTCGGGCGCGGTGAACTGTTCGATGATGCTCCGGCGGAGCAGCCGTTGGTGCGCGTAGATGCCGCCGTTCAGCATCATCTGGCAAAACGCGGCGAGGTCAGCCGCGGTGGTGAAGAGGCCCGCGTGGCCCGCAACGCCGCCCATGGCCCAGGCATTTTCATCATGCACTTGGCCCTGCACCAGCCTCTTGCGGAACGTCCGATCGTTTTCGGTGGGGGGAATGCGCGAACGAAGATTCTTCGGCGGGTTGTACATCGAATCGCTCATCCCCAAGGGTGCGAAAATCCATCTGCGCGCCAGCGTCTCGAGCGGCTCGCCGGTCATTCTCCCTACAATTTCGCCCGCGAGCATGAAGCCCAGGTCCGAATAGGTGGATTGGGTTCCGGGTTGGTAGAGGAGCGCTTCAGTCGAAATCCTGGCCAGAATCTCCTGCTTGTTTCGAGCGCTCTCGAAATAGGGCTTGTGAGCCGGCAGGCCCGAGGTGTGCGTCAACAGGTGACGCAGGGTCACCGGGTGCCGCCATTCGGGGTTCGGCCCGGCGGCCCATTCGGGGAGGTAGCGCTCGATCGGGGCGTCCAGTTCGAGCCGGCCAGCGGCCACGAGCATGGCGATCAAGGTGGTGGTGACCACCGGCTTCGAGAGCGATGCCGCATCGTAGATGGTGTCTGGTTGAACAGTTGGGGAATTCGCTTCGTAAGTCTGGTGGCCGAAGGCGTGGACGGTCCCTTCCCCGCGATGTCCCACGGCAAGCACGCCCCCCGGAAAGGCCTGGTCCGCCACCGCGCGGTCGAGGGCCTCGAAGGCGGGCTCGAGCCGCGCCTGGGTGGCGGGCGCCGCTCGGCGCCACTTCATCGTGGTTGCCGCCACCCGAAGGCCATCGCCCAGCTTCGCGATTCCCGGCACGCTCACCGGCAGGCGTCCGCCGACAGTGACTTGACCAAACATGGCCCGTGCGGCCGCGCGTTGCGCCACGTCCACACTGCTGAACACAGCGAGCCAGGTCCGCGCGGAGGGGAAGCGCTCGATCAGGTAGGGATTTCCGAAAGAGAGAACAACCACTGGCTTGCTGGTCGAGAGCAACTGGTCAAGGAGTGCTGCCTGGTCATCGGGGAGGCCGACGGTGCCTTTGCGGTCCGCGACGCGCACGAATAGCGCGGCGATGACTACATCGTAGCTCTCGAGCAGCGGTAGTTTCACCGCAGCAATCTTGACGAAGCGCGTATCGGTGCGTACCACGTCGAGTGTGTCTACCCTCGAGCGAATCTCCCGTTCAAGGTCCTCGCCGGGGTATGGGTCGGGGTCGCCGGCAATGGCCACCAGCAGCGCGCGCGTGGGTCGCGTGGCGTCGAGGGGCAGAAGATGCGGCGAGTCGCGCAGCACCGTCACGCCACGGTCGGCCATGTCCTGGGTGACCCGGGCGAATTCCGGGCGGCCGAATTGCGTGCCGATCTTTTCCAGGTTGACTAGGCGGCTGCTGGGCAGGCCAAGCTTGGCCTTGGCCCGCAAGACCCGCGTCACCGCTTCTTCCACGCGGGCCATCGGCAAGCGGCCAGAGCCCACTGCCTGCTTGAGCGCCTCGAGCGCGGCGTCGGGTACCGGCGGCACCAAGAGCACGTCGGCGCCGGCCTCAATCGAGCGCACGGCAACCTCTCCGGGGGGATAGCGCGACGTGACGCCGCCCATATCGAGCGCGTCGGTGACCACCAGCCCTTCAAAGCCGAGTTCGTGGCGCAGGAGGCCAGTCAAGATGTTGCGAGAGAGAGTGGCAGGCACTTCCGTGTTCGGCTCGATCGCCGGCACGGCAAGATGCCCGGTCATGATGGTGCTCACGCCGGCGGCGATGGCAGAGCGGAACGGCGCGAGCTCCACCTTGTCGAGCCGCGCGCGGTCGCCACGCACCTCCGGGAGATCGAGGTGCGAATCCATGCTCGTGTCGCCGTGGCCCGGGAAATGCTTCGCCGTAGCCAACGCGCCGTTCTCCTCTACGCCGCGCACAAAGGCCGCGACCAGTTCGGCCACGCGCTGGGGATCTTCGCCGAAGGAGCGCGTATTGATGATGGGGTTATCCGGATTGCTGTTGACGTCCGCGACCGGCGCGAATACCCAGCCGACGCCCGCCGCGCGCGCCTCGAGCGCGGTGATCCGGCCCATCTGATAGGCATCCTCGGTCGAGCCGGTGGCGGCCACGCCCATGGCGTGCGGAAATGATGTGCCCTCCTCGAGCCGCATGGCCGTGCCGCGCTCGAAGTCCGCCGCCACGAGCAGCGGAATCTTCGCGCGGCGTTGCAGCTCGTTCGCCAGCACCGCCGTAGGGTACACCTGGCTGCGCTCGATGCCGAGCGGCGTGCCCTGGGTCACGACCGCGAAGCCGCCAACGTGGTTTCTCTCTACTTGCTGGATCAGCGCTTGGTACCGCTCGCTCTCCGCCGAGAGGAAACCGCCGAAGTAGGACACCATGAGCAGTTGCCCGAGCTTCTCCTCGAGTGTCATTTCTTTGAGCGTTTGGCGGATCCACCTTTCGCCTCGAGCGGCACGCGCTTTCGAGGAGGGTGGGGCTTTTTGCTGGGGGCCTTTCTGGGTGCGGCCGGTGGCTGCCATCACGAGGAGAGCGGTCAGCAGGAGAAGCCAGCGATTAGCCATCACGATCGAATGCGGCTTCCGAGGTTGACGCCTGCATGCCGCGGCTGTATATAGCACACGGCCTGCTGCGAGACAACCAATCCGCCTGGAACGAGAACCAAAACACAACCACCCGAGCGCACTGGTGAACACGGATTCGGCGAGAAGGAAAAACCTCTGTCCACCCGATGGGCCCCCGGCTGCTGCTTGGCTCTTGGCCTCCTTTCTGGCGCTGGCCTCCCCGTTTTTTGCACAGCAGACAACGCCAGAGATCCCGGCGAAGGCTTCCGCTTCCCGCCTTGGTGCGACTCTTGATCACATCGTCGAAGAGGCTGTTGCTCACGATGAGATTCCGGGCGCCGTGCTGCTAGTTGGCCATCAAGGCCGCATCCTTCACCGGCGTGCTTACGGCGCGCGCGCTTTGGTGCCCGAGCGCGAGCCCATGACGCTGGACACGATCTTCGACCTCGCCTCCCTGACCAAAGTTGTCGCCACCACCTCGGCGGTCATGAAGCTGATGGAGCGGGGCCAGCTCCGGCTGAACGACCCGGTAGCACGCTACCTTCCAGAGTTTGCGGCTGGGAAGCAGGAGGGAAAGGACCAGGTCACTCTGCGTCAGCTGCTGACACATACGGCAGGCCTGGCGCCGATTCCGCAGGGGCTGGAGGGCGCAAGCGGAGCCGACGCTGTGCTGCACGCGATTTACCATGGCTCGCTGGTCGCACCACCCGGCGCGCGCTTTCTCTATAGCGACAGCGGTTTTATCGTCCTCGGTGAAGTGGTGCGCCGCTTGAGCGGTAGGCCGCTCGATGAGTTTGTGGCGCAGGAAGTCTTCGCGCCACTGGGGATGAGCGAGACTCGCTTCCGGCCTCCTGAGGAGTGGATTCCGCGCATTGCCCCGACCGAGGAGATAGACCAGCAGGAAGGCGCCAAGACTGGTTCGGCCAAAGGCCACATCTTGCGGGGGGTGGTGCACGATCCGCGCGCTCGTGCCATGGGCGGCGTCGCGGGCCATGCCGGGCTGTTCTCCACGGCTGCCGATCTCGCCATCTTCTGCCGCATGCTACTTGCCGAGGGTCGCGCGGTGAACGGCATGCACATCTTTTCCGCGGCCACGGTGCATAAAATGACGGTCGTCGAGACGCCGCCGTGGAGTCCCACCCTGCGCGGGCTGGGATGGGATATCGATTCCGTCTATTCGGCTCCCCGCGGCGAGCTGTTTCCGCTGGGCTCCTATGGCCACACCGGCTTCACCGGCACCTCTGTCTGGATCGACCCCACGAGCCGAACTTTCATCATCCTGCTGGCGAATAGTGTGCATCCCTACGCTCGCCCGGCGATTTCCAGTCTGCGTTCGCGGGTGGCAACCGCGGTGGCGGCCGCGCTCAATCTGGGCGAGCGCGTCGAGCCAATCTCGCCGCTAGAGCGCAGCCGGGGTGCGGCGCGGCGTCCCGCTGACTTGGCCGGCATCCCCGCGCGCAATGGGCACACGAAGACCGGCATCGACCTACTGGAGGAAGAGAATTTCGCGCCCCTGCGCGGCAAGCGGGTTGGCCTGATCACGAATCACACCGGCCGCGACCGGGAGGGGCGCAGCACGATGGAGCTGCTCTTCCATGCCCAAGGGGTCAGGCTCGTGGCTCTGTTTAGTCCCGAGCACGGCATCGCTGGCCGCGCAGAGGATAAAGTCGCGTCTTCCACCGATCCCTCGAGCGGCCTGCCTATCTACAGCCTCTACGGCGAAACCCGCCGGCCCACCGACGAGATGCTGCGCGGCGTGGATACGCTCGTCTTCGACATCCAGGATGCCGGTGTGCGCTTCTACACCTACATCACCACCATGGCCTACGCGATGGAGGAAGCCGCGAAGCGCCGGATCGCCTTTTATGTGCTCGACCGCCCCGATCCGCTGGGGGGTGAACAGATCGAAGGGCCCATGCTCGACCCAGACCGGCTCAGCTTTGTGGGCTATTTTCCCATGCCAGTGCGCATGGGGATGACGCTCGGCGAGATGGCTCAGATGTTCAACGCCGAAAACAAAATCGGCTGCGATTTGCACGTCATAGCCATGAAGGACTGGCGCCGGCGCGACCGATTTGAGGACACCGGACTTCCCTGGCTCGCTCCCTCGCCCAACCTGCGCTCGCTCAATGCCGCCGCGCTCTATCCGGGCATCGAAATCCTCCAGGATGGAGGCATCGCGGTCGGCCGGGGCACGGACACGCCGTTTGAACTCTTTGGTGCGCCGTGGATCCATGCCCGGGAGCTGGCTGACTACTTGAACCGCCGCTTCGTTCCTGGCGTACGCTTTGTGCCTACGAGCTTCACCCCACACGGGGGGCTCTACAAGGACCAGCTCTGCCAGGGCCTGGCGCTCGTGATCACCGACCGCGCCTCGCTCGACTCGATGCGGATGGGACTCGAAATTGCCGCCGGGCTTCGAAAGCTCCACCCGCAGGATTTCAAGCTGGAGAAGATCATCAACCTACTGGGCTCGAAGGCCACGCTCGAGCGCCTGATGCGGGGCGACCCGCCGGCTGTCATCGTGGCCGATTGGTCCCACGAGCTCGAAGCTTACAAGAGAATGCGGGCCAAGTACCTGCTCTACCGCTGAGCCGCTACGCGCGGGTCGTTTGCCCACGCCAGCGGCGATAGAAAACCAGGCCCGACAAGATCAGCGCCAAGCCAATCGAGGACCGCCCCGGCCGCCGGATGTAGAGGTTCGCGGTGAGTGCCGTCGCGCCGATTACGAACGCAGCGGGCAGTACGGGATAGCCCCAGGCGCGATACGGCCGCGCCAGGCCGGGCTCTCTCTTGCGCAGGCCGAAAACGGAGGCCACCGTGAGCGCATAGAAAATCCATTGCGCGAAGATGAACAGTGAGAACAGGTCCTCGAACTGCCCGGTGAGCACCATCAGACTGGCCATGATGCCTTGAAAGATCAGCGCGCCCGCCGGAGTTCGATATCGCGGGTGAACGCCATCGGTCACGCGGAAAAACAGGCCGTCGCGCGCCATCGCGTACGGCACGCGCGCGCCGGTTAGAATGGACGAATTGAGCGTAGTGAAAGCGGAAATAGCCATCGCTGCCGTGATCCACGCTGCGGCCGTCTGGCCCGCGAATACACGCACCGTTTCTGATGCGACGTTCTCGACCTTCATAGCCGTCTCGATCGGCAGCACGTAGAAGTACACCCCATTCGCCAGCAGGTAGATCGCTCCCACGATCATCGTGCCGCCGACCACTGCGCGCGGGATATTTTTGTGCGGCTCCTCGATTTCCGACCCCGCAAACGTCAGGTCAATCCAACCGTCGTAGGCCCACAGCGCGCCCACCATCGCGGTGAGAAAGCCCGCCAGGACGCCCAGATTGAGCGAGGCTGGGAACAGTGGCCCCCCGCTCGGCGCGTGTGGTTTGCCAAGCGCAAAACCCAGCACGACCACTGCGAGGATCGCGGTGATTTTCAAGATCGTAAGCATCACCTGCACGCGTCCCGCGAGCCGCACGCCCAGGTAGTTGATGAACGTGACCAACGCGATCGCCAGCGCCGCGAGCGGCTGCGCCCAGGTGAATGCGAACTCATATGTCTTCTCGGCAAACGGCACCGGGAGGTGCAGCGTGAAGATCGGCGTGCGCATCCAGGGGAAGAAGAACCCCAGAAAAATCAGAAATCCAGCAGCGATGGTCGAAATCGAGGCCGGCTTGCCGACCAGGTTGTTCATCCATCCGAACAGGAAGCCCCACGCCGGGCCGAAGCCACGCTTCAGGTAAACATAAGGCCCTCCTGCTTTTGGCAAAGCCGCGCCAAGTTCCGCAACCGTCAGCCCGCCAAACAAGGAAAGCAGCCCGCCTACAATCCACACCAGGAAAATCAAGCCGACCGAGCCGGTTGCACGGGCCATCGAGCTGGGCACCAGAAAAACTCCGGTGCCGATGATGTGCCCGACGACCATGGCCATCGCCGCCCAGGCGCCGAGGCCCTGGATCAACTCCAGGCGTTTGGCTGTCGTCGTTTGCGTCAAGGGTTCCTCGCAAGCGGCGATTCCGGTCGAAGTGGCGCGCTGCGATCAACCCGGCTCGCGAGCGAACCGACAAGATAGGTCGTCACTGAGCCGGCGAGCACGAACCAGGTGAAGGCCAACGGCGTAAAGAAAAACAGGGCCAGAACCGTGAACAGGCCGGCAATCATCCCGAAGAGCGCACCGCGCGCGGTGGCGCGCTGGTCGAGCGTGCCGAGCAAGAACAGTCCGAGCAGGCATCCAAACGGCAGCGACGCCACCGTTAGCCCTGCTTCGAGCACCGGCCCCCACTCGACCATGCCGAAGAGCACAAGCACGCCTCCCCAGACCAGCGTCATGCGTCGCGAAAGTCGCAGGAATTCCGCCTGGTTGGCGACCTTGCCGCGCAGGCGGTAGAAATCAATTACGCTTGAGGCGGCCAGCGAATTGAGCGACCCGCTGGCATTCGACATGGCCACCGCAAAAATCGCAGCGATGACCAAGCCTGCCAGCCCGCGGGGCATCTCGCGCACGACAAAAGCGGGGAAGATGCGGTCAATTTTTTCACCTGGGGTGAGTAAAGGTGTGTGCTGCTGGTAAGCGTAGAGCATTACGCCAATGACGAGAAACAGCGTGAACTGGACCAGAATGATGACGCCGCTTGCGAGCAACGCGATTTTGCTCTCGCGCTCCGAGCGCGCCGCGAGCAGCCGCTGCACGATGGTCTGGTCCGTGCCGTGGCTGGCCATGGTGAGGAAGGTGCCGCCGAGCAGGCCCGACCAGAAGGTGTATTTCTCCTTCAGGCTGAACGCGAAATCGAAGACACGCAGCTTGCCGCCCGCAGCGGCCGCCACGCGCGTGACTTCTTCCCAGCCGCCAGGGATGCGGTAGAGGAGAAGCACGAAAGCCACTGCGGAGCCCGTCAAGTATATGGTGAGCTGCGCGACGTCGGTCCAGATCACCGCCTTCATCCCCCCTTCAAACGTATAGAGCAAAGTGAGCACGATCACCAGAAACACGGCGGGCCGCTCTGCGGTGCCGAACGCGACGCTCACCACCAGCGCGATGGCGGCAATGCGCACGCCCTCCGCCACCGAGCGCGTCACCAGAAAAGTGGAGGCCGCAATCGATTTCATGCGCGCCCCGAATCGCTTTTCGATGAGCTGGTAGGCCGTGTAGAATTCCCCGCGGAAGTAGTGCGGAATGAAAACCAGCGTGATCATGGCGCGGCCCACGAGATAGCCGAGCACGAGTTGCAGGAATCCTAGGTTGGTGGAATAGGCCAACGCGGGCGTGCCGATGATGGTGAGCGTAGAAGTTTCCGTGGCCACAATCGAAAAGGCCAGCGCCCACCACGGCGCCGTGCCGCCGCCGAGGAAGTAATCGCGAAGGTTGTGTTGCTCCCTTCGGAAGCGCAGGCCGAAAAGGGTGATGCCAATTAGGTAGGCCACAACGATCGTGAGATCCACAAGGCTGAGTCGCATCGAGCCTCGTCGAGGAAAGTCGCGCGATGATAGTGGCGGCTTCCTGCGGGCGTCAAGCACGGCGGCGCGGCCGCGATGGCTGAACATCAATGTCGTTTCGCTCCTGCGCAACGACGATTTCGTACCTTCTAGGTCCTAGCTCGCTAGGCCGATGAGTTACTCCCTCGGCTTCGATGGCGGTGGCACGAAGACGGAATCGGCTGTGCTCGACGCTTTGGGCCGCGAGGTTGCGCGAAGCATCGCTGGCCCTTCGAATCCGCTGCGCGTAGGATTCGAGCGGGCTTACGCAGCTCTCTCGGCCGCGGCGGAAACGGCCCTCTCCCAGGCGCATCTCAAAGCCAGCCAGGTCTCGGCCGTCTGCGCCGGGCTGGCGGGCGCGAGCCGGCCGGGCGTGGCCGAGGCTCTCGTCCCGCTGCTCGAGAAGAGCTTCCCCAATTCGTTCGTACACGTGACTGCGGACTTCGAGGTCGCGCTCGAAGCCGCTGCCGGATCCGGCCCAGGCGTGGTGCTGATTGCCGGCACCGGGTCTTCAGCCTACGGACGCAATGCGGTCGGGGAGACCGCCCGCGCTGGCGGGCATGGTCCCTGGGTGGGGGATGAAGGGAGCGCATTCGACGTGGGTCGGCGTGCGGTTGCGGCGGCGGCCCGCGGGCGTGATCATGCCGGCCCCCCCACGCGCATGGCAGAGATGATTCCCGCGCGGCTCGGATGTGGCGATTGGGACGAGCTGATCGAGCTCATCGCGCGGCAGCCGGAGGAAGTCCTGCCACGAATTTATCCGCTGGTCGTGGAAGCGGCCGAGGCACGCGACACCGCTGCTCGCGAGGTCCTCGTCTCGGCGGCCATGGAGCTTTCGGCCATCGCGCGGAGGGTCATCCGCCGCCTGGACCTCGAAGCCCAGGAGTTCGCTCTCGCCAAGTCCGGCGGCGTATTCGGTCGCAGCCGCGTGCTTGACGCGACGCTCGATTCTGTGCTCCGGAGCGCCGCACCGCGCGCGAAGATCGGCCTGCTCACTACCTCGCCCGCGGCCGGCGCTGCTCGTCTGGCCCGGCGCCTGGCGGGACTCGCCGGCGGGGGGGCCGCCCCAGGCGCGGCTCGAAACAGTACATAAGTCGAATCCACACTGTTAATCAGCGACGCACTGCCTCGGGCGCGGGCGTGCCCAGCATGCGAAGATAGGTCATTAACTGCGCGCGGTGATGAATCTCGTGCTCGTTGATGCCGAAGAGGATCACGCCCGCTTTGCGGCGAAAGCCAAGCACTTCGTGGATGCGTTCTTCTTCCCAGCGCTCGAGCGGGAAGAGCATGACGGCGTGGAGCGTTTCGCGATGCACGCGCTCCATCTGTGCGAGCTCCTCGTCGACCGTGCCTGGCTTTCCCAGGACGGCACCGAGGCCCTTCGGGATGCGCGTCTCGTAATAGGCGAAGTTGCCTTCGAGCGCCACGCGCCGCACGCCCTCCTCGGACACCCACACGTGCCGCAGCAGCTCACCCACCGTGAGCGCCCCCTTTTCCGGCCGCCAGTCGAAGTGTTCGGGGCGAACCAGTCCCGTGACCTCGAGGGTTCGCCGACGGATGGCCTCCTTCTGTTTAAGGAAAAAGTCTTTCAGGTCCATAGCGCCTTATTATACCTGGGCCCGCGTGTGGTTTCGCGCCTGAAAGAAGGCGGTGCCCGGCTCGCGGTCCGCTCCTTGACACCGCGGGAAGCGCCGCATAGCATCCCGAAAGGAGGAGCACGACCATGCCTTCTCGCCCAGGGGCCGCCTCAGCCGCTCAGGTTGAGCGCCGCAGGTCCCCCCGGTATCCCGTGGACTTCGATCTCGAAGTCGAGTGGGGCTCCGCCAGGCTTCGGGGTCGCTCGCTCGACATCAGTGCCGAAGGAATGAAGATCAGTGTCCCCGACCCGCTCTGGGTGGGGGCTAGTTTCCTGGCTGTGCTGGCGCTCGACCCGCCGGTCGAGATCGAATGCGTGGTTCGCCGCGTCGAGCCGGGTCATGCCATGAGCGTCACCTTTGCCGTGCCCAGGGAAGAGGGCCGGGTGCAGGTGGAGGGGCTCCTCCGCACGCTCGGGAAGAAATGACGCGTTGCTTGGACTGCGGCGCCGAGCGCGCCACGGACCAGTGTTCAGCGTGCGGGCTGACGTCGGCCGCAGCCGAAGTCATGCTCCGGCGGCGCCTATTCCACCGCACAGCATGGTTTCTCTTGGGCGCGGTGACCTTCCTTCCCGCCAGCCAGCTCTATCCGCCGCTTGAACTTGACGCCATCCTCATTTTTGTTGGTGTGCTGTTCTTCCTCGTGCTGGGGTTGGCGGTGTGGATCGAGCGGCGGGCGCGGCGCCATGCCGAAGTCGAAATCATGAAACGTGTCTACTTTGGTTTCGTGCCCGTGCCGTGGCTGCTCGCCGCGCTGCTCTTCGCCAACGGTAAGTTTGATACCGCTCCGCCCACGCCGCGTGTGGCCTCGGTGGTCGGTAAGTTCAGCATGCGAGGCATGCTCCGCAGCAGCCGCCTGGTGGTGACGTCCTGGCGTGAGGGCCAGCGCTTCGAGCGCGTGCCCGTGGATCGCGACGATTTCTATCGCTTCCGCCGCGGTGACACGGTCGTGGTCGAGATGCAGGATGGCCGGGCAGGAATCCCCTGGGTGTACGCTGTCTATCGGCGCTAAGTGCTGTGCTAGGGCCAGGTCCACGTTTGCCGCCGCGAATTGCCCCGCGTCCGGGCGTCCTACGACCTGGCCCCGCGGCAAAAAGGCTTGACGCTGCCCGGCTGCGCTGGTGCTAGAATGGCCCGAGCGAGCGCGCCACAAGCCCGGTGGGCGAAGTGACCCCACCGGGTTGCGCGTTTCAGGACAAATTGCCGCCCTAGCTTGCCGCGCCGACAAGGAGTCGGAATGGCCCTCGAGCAAATTCCGCCGAAGCTTGCTCCCCAACAGTACGAGGAGAATTTTGCGGACCTCACGCCTCCCATGACGCGCCGGCAGGCCTTGATCGAGGCGGCGCGATGTCTCTACTGCTTCGACGCGCCCTGTACGCAGGCCTGCCCCACGCATATTGACGTCCCCTCTTTTATCAAGAAGATCATGACTGGTAACACGCGCGGCTCGGCGCGCGTGATCCTCGAAGCCAACATACTGGGCGAGAGCTGTGGCCGCGTGTGTCCCACCGAAGTGCTCTGCGAGGGTGCCTGCGTGATGCACGAGAAGGGCGAAAAGCCCATCGAGATTGGCCGGCTGCAGCGCTATGCCGTGGATTTTGTGCTCGACAACCACCTCCGTCTGTTTCGCGCCGGCGCGCCCAACGGCAGGCGCGTTGCCGCGATCGGCTCGGGGCCGGCGTCGCTTGCCTGCGCTGCGGAGCTGGCCCAATGGGGCTATGCGGTAACCATCTTCGACAAGAACGAACTCGCCGGCGGGCTCAACACTTACGGCATCGCCGCCTACAAGACGCGCGCCGCCGATTCGCTGCGCGAAGTCGAATTCGTGCGCCAGCTCGGTGTGACCATCCGGCAGGGAATTGAAGTCGGCCGCGAGGTCTCGTTTGCCGAGCTCGAAAAGCAATTCGACGCCATCTTTATCGGCGTGGGTCTGGGCGAAACCTGGGAGCTGGACCTGCCGGGAGAGGATCTCGAGGGTGTCTGTGGGGCCATGGAATTCATCGCCAGGACAAAAATTCAACCCTTCGGCCAGGTCGAGGTGGGCCGCCGGGTGGCCTGCATCGGGGCCGGCAATACGGCGATTGACGTGGTGACCGCAGCGCGTCGCCTGGGCGCTGAATCCGTCTACTTAATTTATCGCCGTAGGGAGCAGGACATGCCCGCCTTCAAATATGAATATGCCCTTGCCAAAAACGATGGCGTAATTTTCCTATGGCAGACGCAGCCGGTCCGTGTGCTTGGCCGCGACGGCGTGGTTACCGGCCTCGAATGCGTGCGGACGCGCCTGGGTGAGCCGGACGCGAAAGGTCGTCCGAAGCCCGAGCCCGCTCCCGGGAGTGAATTCACCCTCCCGGTGGACATGGTGGTGCGTGCGGTCGGGCAGAAGCCCTTGACCGGCTTCCTCCGCGCCGTGTCCGGCCTCGAGCTGCGCCAGGACGGCACGGTGGTGGTGAGCGAAGGGCACCAGACCGGCAATCCGAAATACTTCGCCGGCGGCGATTGCACGAACGGCGGCAAGGAAGTCGTGGACGCCGTCGCCGAAGGCAAGCGCGCCGCCGGCAGCCTCGACGCTTGGCTCGGCTGCCCGCGGGCGGCACATTGATCAGGGGTGCACCATGACCGATCTGCGCGTTAGTTTTTGCGGCCTGGAGTCGCCGAATCCCTTCTGGCTGGCCTCCGGGCCACCGACGAATACCGCTGGGCAAGTCCTGCGCGCCTTTGATGCCGGCTGGGGCGGCGCGGTGTGGAAAACCATCGGCGAGCCCATCGTAAATACGACTTCACGCTACGGCGGCATTGACCTGAACGGCGTCAAGATCATGGGCTTCAACAACATTGAGCTCATCAGCGATCGCCCGATCGAAGATAACCTTCGCGAAATCTACGAAGTGAAAAAGCGCTATCCGAAGCACCTGGTGATCGCTTCCCTGATGGTGGAGTCGAAGCGCGAATCGTGGCATGAGATGGTCAAGCGTGCTGAGGGGGCCGGCTCCGATGCGCTCGAACTGAACTTCGGCTGCCCGCACGGCATGAGCGAGCGCGGCATGGGGGCAGCGGTCGGACAGGTGCCCGAGTACACCGAGATGATTACGTCGTGGGTCAAGGAAGCGGCGCGGACACCGGTGATCGTCAAGCTTACGCCGAATGTCACCGACATCACGCGCATTGCCGCCGCAGCCGAAAAAGGCGGCGCTGACGCCGTCAGCCTGATCAACACGATCAATTCCCTGATGGGGGTGGATCTCGACACCTTTGCTCCCCGCCCGACCGTCGCCGGCAAATCTTCTCACGGCGGCTTCTGCGGCCCTGCCGTGAAGCCGATCGCCCTGCACCTGGTTTCAACCGTGGCGAAGAAAGTGCGCATCCCCATCAGCGGTATCGGCGGTATCGGCTACTGGAACGATGCCGCGGAGCACATCGCGCTGGGCGCCAGCACGGTGCAGGTCTGCACCGCCGCCATGCACTACGGCTTTCGCATTGTCGAAGACATGATCGACGGCCTCTCCCAGTACCTGGAGAGCCATGGCTTCCGCACGATCGAAGACTTCCGCGGCCGCGCCGTTCCCAACGTCGTGGAATGGGGCGACTTGGACCTGAACTACAAGATCATTGCAGAGATTCATCCAGAGCTGTGTATTGGCTGCCAGCTCTGCTACGTGGCCTGCGAGGATGGCGCGCACCAGTGCATCGCGCCGCACTCCGCGGCAGGGAACGGCAAGGTCAACATTCACGGCAAGGGTGTCCACGTCCCGCGCATCATCGAGGAAGAGTGCGTAGGCTGCAACCTCTGCGCGCTGGTCTGCCCGGTCGAGAACTGCATCACGATGAGAGAGGTGCCCACGGGCCTGCCACCGATGAGCTGGAACGACCGGGCGCGCCAGCAAGCCGGCGCTCGGCCCGGCTGCGCTCTGCCGCCCACGCCCAGCGGCGACTAGCTCGAGGGGCAGAGCGATACACCCCTTGCTCGGGCGGCGTTAGCCCCGCCCGGTTTCCACCAACCAGAAACCGATCGCTCTTACTTCTTTCTTCTTTTTGATTTTCGAGAAGCCCAGACAGGGGCCACTCACCAGGAGGGTTGGAAAAACTCCTTGGCCCGGGGTGCGGCGGTCATGAAGCGCATCGTGGTGCTCGGCGCCGGTTTCGGCGGGATCGAAGCAACCATGGAACTTGAGC
>DATFXF010000191.1:0-12166 GCA_035258565.1 Candidatus Acidiferrales bacterium | reverse complement strand
CTCGGAAGCGCAACGCAGCCGCGCGCCGATCCAGCGTCTGGCGGATGCTGTCTCCGCCTACTTCGTGCCCGGCGTGATCCTGACGGCGGTGGCGACCTTCATTGTTTGGGCCATGGTTGGCCCGCCGCCGCGCCTGGCCACTGCGCTCGTCAACGCGGTCGCGGTGCTCATCATCGCCTGCCCCTGCGCGCTCGGGCTGGCTACGCCGATGTCCATCATGGTGGGCACCGGGCGTGGCGCGCGCGCCGGCGTGCTGATCAAGAACGCCGAGGCACTGGAGATTCTCGAAAAGGTGGACACGCTCGTCGTGGACAAGACCGGCACGCTCACCGAAGGCAGGCCGCGGGTCATGACTGTCCGGGCGCTAGCCGGCGCGGGGCTCGACGAATCGGAGCTGCTCCGCCTGGCCGCGTCGCTCGAGCGCAAGAGCGGGCACCCGCTGGCGGCAGCGATTCTCTCCGCAGCGCAAGAGATGGGTCTCGAGCTTTCCGAGGCCTCCGAGTTCCGCTCCATCACCGGCCAGGGGCTCGTGGGAACCATTTCCGGCCACCGGATTGCCCTCGGAAATCAGCAGCTTCTGGCCGAGCTTGGCCTCGAGCTCAGCACCCTGGCTCAAGAAGCCGAACCTTTGCGGCGAGAGGGGCAGACCGTCATGTTCTTGAGCGTCGACGGACGCGTGGCCGGTCTTCTCGGTGTCGCCGACCCCATCCGGGAATCAACCTACGAGACCATTCAGATGCTTCACCAGGACGGCATCCGTATCGTCATGCTCACCGGCGATAGCCGGACAACGGCTGAAGTCGTGGCGCGAAAGTTGGGCATTGACGAAGTGGTGGCCGACGTCCTGCCGGCCGCGAAGGCTGAAGTTGTCCGCCGGCTTGCGCGCGAGGGCCGTATCACCGCCATGGCTGGCGACGGTATAAACGACGCCCCGGCGCTGGCGGCGGCACATGTAGGCATCGCCATGGGCACCGGCACCGACGTGGCCATGGAGAGCGCGGGGATCACTCTTGTAAAGGGCGACCTGCGTGGTATTGCGCGCGCTCGCCGCTTGAGCCGCAAAACCATGCGCAACATCCGCCAGAACCTCTTCTTTGCGTTCCTCTACAATGCCCTAGGCGTTCCCCTGGCCGCGGGCGTGCTCTATCCTTGCTGTCGACTTCTGCTCAATCCTATGATTGCCAGTGCGGCCATGAGCTTCAGCTCCGTCTCGGTCATCACGAACGCCCTTCGCCTGCGCAAGGTCTCTCTCTAGGACCCTTCCTGCGTGGGCGCCCCCCCGACGAGCCGGAACCCCTTTCTTCGGACAAGACTTTTGAGCTTCGCGCACGTCTAACGGAACAGGTCCGTAGCCTGGGGGGTGTTAAGCCGTGGTGGAGACCTGAGAATGCGCGGAATAACCCCCCGTAGCCGAGGGTGCTCCTCACGCCGACGGAACAAACCATCCCCCGAGCTGCGTATATCCGGGTAGCGCGTCAACCCCAGGGGGCGGAGGCATGGCAAATAACGGTAAGTGCGGGCGCAGACGGCGTCGGCGGTTCATCATCGGGGGAATTGTTGTCGCGCTCTTGATTGGCATTGGGGTGGGCGTTACCGCCGCCCTGCGTCCCAACCGTCAAATCGACCCCTCGAAGCTGGCTGCGGTCGAACACGGCGATATCGCCCGATCTGTGGTGGCCACGGGCAAGGTACAACCGCTGGCGAAAATCGAAATCAAATCCAAGGCCAGCGGCATCGTGAAGCAGATCCTGGTGGACTACGGCGACAGGGTGAAGGCCGGCCAGGTGTTGGTCGAGCTCGACAAGGAGCAATTGCAGGCCAACGTTCGCGAGGCCCGGGCGTTTCTCCAAGCCGCTGAGGCTGCTGCGGAAGCCGCGCAGGCCACCTACGAGCGTAACCTGGTGGAAGCCGAAGGTCCGGATGTGCCCTTTCTGAAGATGGGGATGGAGCGCGCCGTCGACCTGCACAAGGACGGCCTGATCGCCAAGTCGGTCCTCGAGGATGCTGAGAAGGCCTACCAGATGGGGCTGAACAAACAGATGGCTGCTCAGCGCAATACCTCCGTCGCGCGCGCGGAACTTTCTCGCGCGAAGGCCCAGGTGGCTCAGGCGAAGGCGGCGCTCGAGCGTGCCCAGGAGGATCTGCGCAACTCGACGATCACCAGCCCGATTGATGGCCTGGTGCTCTCGCGCGACGTCAATGTGGGGGATGCCGTCAGCTCGATTCTCGTCTTGGGTTCCCAGGCCACCCTGGTCATGACCCTCGGCGACGTCAGCGACGTCTACGTGCTGGGCAAAGTGGACGAGGCCGATATCGGAAAGGTTTATTGGGGGCAGCCGGCGCGCATTGTGGTCGAGTCCTTCAAGGACAAGAAGTTTGAGGGCAAGGTCACCAAGATCTCTCCCTTGGGCAAAGAGAAGGACAACGTGACCACATTCGAAGTGCGCGTCTCGATCCACAACCCTTCGGGCGAGCTCAAGGCCAACATGAGCGCCAATGCGGAAATCATCCTGGAAGAGAAGAAGAACGTGTTGTTGATCCCCGAAGCGGCCGTCGTTTATGACAAGGATCGGAACACCTCGATCGAGGTGCCTGACCCCAAGGGCGAAAAGGGCCGGCGCAAGGTGGCCGTGAAGCTGGGGATTTCAAACGGAGTGAAGACCGAGCTCGTTTCGGGTCTCCACGAGAAGGACAAAGTTGTCCTGCAATAGGCCTGCGCTTGGCGGGGGAGAGCCTTCGCCCGCGCATTTCTTTCGGTGGAACGTCCTCCATGGTCCTGCGTGATTTGCTGGCCGACACGTTGCGCACCCTCTGGATGCACAAGCTGCGCACCTTTCTCACCATGTTCGGCATCGCCTGGGGCATCATCTCCATCACGCTGATGGTGGCGGCCGCAGAAGGACTACGTGTTGGCCAGCGGCGGCAGGCGGAAAACTTCGGCAAGGACGTCATGATTGTCTTCGCGGGCCGCACGAGCTTGCATGCCGGCGGGATGCGCGCGGGGCGGCGGGTGATGTGGCTCGCTTCGGACGCGTTTGCTGTCGCGCAGGAGGCCACCGCGTGTAAGTACGCGTTGCCCGAACTCGGGAGCAACGCTGCGGTCCGCAGCCTGCACAACAGCGGCACCATCCTGGTGGCTGGATCGTTGCCTCCGTTCGCGGAAGTGCGCACCCTGCCGGTGGCCGAGGGCCGCTTCTACGACTGGAACGACCAGGCCGAGGGGCGGCGGGTGGCCTTCCTGGGCAGCGACGCCAAGAAGCAGCTGTTCGGCACCCGTCCCGCACTTGGCGAGACGATCGAGCTCAATGGTCTTCCCTACACGGTGATCGGTGTGATGCGCGAAAAGCAGCAGAATTCGAGTTACGACGGCTTCGACATCCGCAAGATCTTCATCCCCTTTAGCTCGATGATCCGCGATATCCCTAACCCGCCTCCCTGGCCCGCCCACAGCGTTAACCGGCTGCTCGTGGTCCCCAAGTCTCGGGAGGAACACGATGCCTGCAAGAGTCAGGTGCGGAGCACGCTCGGCCGGCTCCACAATTTCGATCCGCGCGACAAAGAGGCTGCCGGCGTCTGGGATACGGTCAAGGAGGCCAAAGCCTTCCAGCTGATCGTGGACGGGATGAACTATTTTCTTGGCGCCGTGGGCATCACGACACTTTTCCTGGGTGGGATCGGCGTGATGAACGTGATGCTGGTTGCGGTGCGCGAGCGGACGCGGGAGATCGGCGTGCGCAAGGCCGTGGGCGCCACGCGCCGGGCGATCCTGGGACAGTTTTTCGTCGAGACGCTGATCATGGTCTTTCTGAGCGGTGGAATAGGCATGGGCATCGCTTACGGGATTTGCGCGCTGGTGAACCTCATCCCCATGCCACCGTTTTTTGCCGGCTTGCTGCCCCACTGGAAGAGCGCGGCCCTGTCGTTTGCGCTGCTGGGCACGGTGGCGGTGCTCTCGGCGCTCTATCCGGCCCGGCGGGCTGCGGCTGTCGATCCAATCGAAGCCCTGCGGTACGAAGCGGGAGCCTAGATGTTCCGGGAGGTCCTTCGCCAGGCCTGGGAAGCGCTGCGCCGCAGCGCGTTACGAAGTTGCCTTACCATGCTGGGGATCGTTTGGGGGATTGTCGCGGTCACCATTCTGATCGCGTACGGCTCCTCGTTCCGCAGCATTCTGGTCTATTCGTTTGACGCCTTCGGCAAAGGAGCGGTGGTGGCCTGGCCGGGCACGACCAGCGAGCACGCGGGGGGCGAGCGCGCCGGAAAGAAGGTGCGCTTTGAACGCGAGGACTTGGAGGCCATTCGAGGGGAAGACACCATGGTCCGCACGGCGTGCCGTGAAACCGTGCGCTTCCTGGGGATTGCCCACGAGCCCGGCTTCGCCAATACGGCCATCCGCGGCGTCTGCCCCGAATATGGCGAGATGCGCAATGAGGTTCCGAGCGCGGGCCGCTGGATTGTAGCGGACGACCTCGTCGAGCGGCGCCGGGTGGTTTTTCTGGGGTGGCGGCTGTGCGAAAAGCTCTTCGGCAATCGGCCGGCGGTCGGTGAAACAGTCGGAATCAACGGCCTGCGCTTTACTGTTATTGGCGTGATGGACCGGAAATTTCAGGACAGCAACTATTTCACGAGTGACGATGAGTCCGCGTTCATCCCCTATTCCGCGGCGGGCGATCTCTGGGACACCCGCTACGCCAGTGTGATCGTGTTTGTGCCCCTCGCGCCGGCCTTGGAGAAGCAGGCCATGGACCAAGTGCGCGCCACCATCGCCAAGCGCCAGCGCTTCTCACCCACCGACAAGCGCGCCATCACCATGTTCGGCCGCGAGGAGTTCCGGCCGATCATCGACGGTATTACGATCGGCCTCCAAGCCCTGCTGCTGTTTATCGGCGCTCTGACGCTGGGCATCGGCGGTGTCGGCGTAATGAACATCATGTTGGTCTCCGTCGATGAGCGCATCCGCGAGATCGGCCTGCGACGCGCCTTGGGCGCGCGGCGCTGGCACATCCGTATGCAATTCCTGGCCGAGGCCCTGGTGATGACGCTGCTCGGCGGCCTCATCGGCATGCTGCTGGCGCTGGGTATCGCTTGGGCCATTGGCCCGCTGCCATTCCTCGGGCCCCTGTACGAGGACACTTCCGGCAAAGTAGACATCCACCTGAAGATCTCCCACTGGACCCTCGCGCTCTCGACCGGCATCCTCATCCTCGTCGGCGTGTTGAGCGGGCTGGTGCCCGCGTTACGCGCCTCGGGCCTCGATCCCGTCGAGGCACTGCGGTACGAGTAGATCCGCCAGCGCCTGCTCCCCCTGCTCGGTTACTTTGCGGCCGGGAGGAGTGTCTTGACGTAGCTGACCAGTTGCGCGCTCTCCCAGTCTTGCGGGCCGACGATTTTCCGTGCGATGCGTCCATCGGGGCCGATGACGTAGGTCTCCGGGTAGAGGGATGTACCGTAGCTCGCAGGGATTTTCTTCGAAGTGTCGCGATAGGTGGGGAAGCGGATCTGGTGATCCACGAGAAACCTGTCGTAACCGGCGGCGTCTTCATCCACGCTGATGCCCAGGACCATTCCACCTTGCGCCGCAATCTCCTGGTGGAGCCGATTGAGCGAAGCCATCTCGGCGACGCAGGGTGGACACCAGGTGGCCCAGAAGTTCAGTACCACCACACGGCCGCGCAGATCGGCTAGCCGCGTGGGGCTGCCGTTCAACTCCAGGGCGAAGTCCGGCGCCTTCTTACCAGCGACGCTGGGCTCGCCCTGGCGGTAGCTAGGCGAGGCGAAAATCAGCACCACCGCGGTCACGCCAGCGAAGGCCAGTCCTCCGAGGAGTTTCTTCTTCAAGGGTGCTCCCGCTCGAGTCTATAATAGCTTGGTTTGCTCTTTCCGCACGAGCGGACGCAGGCTTGTTGTCTCTATGAGTCGGAATCGAGCCATCTCTGCGATTGTCCCGGCCAGGAACGAAGAGGCCACCATCGCTCGGGCGGTCGAATCGCTCGCCGGCCAGCCGGAAATCGCTGAGATTATTGTGATCAACGACCAGTCTACCGATCGCACGGCTAGGATCCTCCAAGCGCTCGCGGCCAGCGTGCCCAATCTCCGCGTCCTCGAAACACAGCCGCTACCTGCCGGGTGGGTGGGGAAGAACTACGCGTTGGCGCTGGGGGCTCTTCAGGCCGCGGGTGACTGGCTGCTCTTCACCGACGCAGACGCAGTCCACCTGCCGGGTTCGGCCGCTCGGGCGCTCGCGGACGCGGCCGCCGCAGGTGCGGCGCTGGTCTCCTATTCGCCCGAGCAGGAGATGAAAACCTGGTGGGAGCGTGCGCTAGTTCCCTTCGTTTACTGCCGTTTGGCTCAACGGTTCTCCTTCGCCGAGGTGAGTGATTCGCACTCACCTGCGGCAGCGGCAAACGGGCAATACTTGCTGATCCGCCGCGACGCCTACCAGGCCATCGGCGGCCATGCGAGTGTTCGGGGCGAAGTGCTCGAAGACGTGGCGCTGGCCGAGCGCGTGAAGCAGGCGGGTTATCCGATTTCCTTTGCGCCGGGGCAGGGCATCGCGCGGGTGCGCATGTATCGCTCCTTTGCCCAGATGTGGCAGGGCTGGACGAAGAACCTGTATCCTCTCGCGGGAGGTTCCGCGGCGAACGTTCGGCGGGAGCTGTTCTCCGTTGTGCCCTGGGTTCCTGTGGCGCTGCTCCTGGCGGGCCCGGTCCATCGGCTTCTCCCGTGGCTGGGGCTCCTGCTTCTCGCCGGGCGCCATGCGGCCTATGCGGCGATGTTGCGGAGGAATCAATTCCCGGTTTCCTGCGTTCTCTATTACCTGCCGGCCGTCCTTCTCTATTCCTCGGCGCTTCTGGTCTCCGCGTGGCAGTATGCTCGCGGCGCGGTGGTCTGGAAGGGGCGTGTGTATCCGGTGGGGACGCCCAGCAGATAAGCAATGATCTACGTCACTCGCAAGATTGAATTCTCGGCCTCTCACCTGTACCACAACCCGGCGCTTTCAGCCGAGGAGAACCGGCGCATCTTTGGCAAGTGCAATAACCCCTATGGCCATGGGCACAACTACGTCCTCGAAGTCACCGTTGCGGGGACGCCAGACTCCACGACCGGGATGGTGCTGGACTTGAAAGAGCTAAAGGAGATCCTCCAGTCCGAGATCATGGAGCGCATGGACCACCGCTTCCTGAACTATGAAGTGCCCGAGCTGGTGGGGCTGATTCCGACCTGCGAGAACATCGCCCAGACCATTTGGAAGTTGCTTCGGCCGAGGATCACGCGGGGCCAGCTCTATCGTGTCCGGCTCTACGAGACGCCCGACCTGTTTGTGGACTGTTACGGAAACGGAGGCCTGCGATCGACCTCCACCTGACCCGGCGCTATTCGTTCGCCGCTTCGCATCGGTTGCACAGCCCGCGCCTGAGCGAGGAAGAGAACTGGCGCTTCTACGGGAAATGCAACAACGCTTACGGCCATGGCCACAACTACGTGCTCGAAGTCACAGTGGCGGGGCCGGTGGATCCGGTGACCGGCATGGTGACGCATCTGGGAGAGCTGGATGCGTACGTCGCGCGCGAAGTGCTCGAAACCTTTGACCACAAGAACCTGAACGAAGAGATTCAGGCGTACCGCGAGTCCGTGCCGACCACGGAAAATCTGTGCATCGAAATCTACAATCGCCTGCGCGCTTTCCCCGGCGCGCGCCTCGAGCGTGTCCGCCTCGAGGAGACCAGCCTGAACAGTTTTGAATACTGTGGGGAGTCCGACGGGAGAAACCGATGAGCGAACTGAGCGAAGATCTGTTGATGGGGGAGGTGGCCACCGAATCCATCGCTCGGATGGTGCGCCGCATGCTGCGCATGATTGGCGAGGACCCCAATCGCGAAGGCCTGCGCAAGACACCCGAGCGCTTCGAGAAGGCCTTGCGTTACCTCACCAGCGGCTACCACCAGGATCCGGGCAAGATTCTGAATGGGGCCATGTTCAGCGTCTGCTACGACGAGATGGTGGTGGTGAAGGATATCGAGCTGTTCAGCTTGTGTGAACACCACTTGCTGCCATTTTTCGGCCAGTGCCACGTCGCCTATATCCCCCGCAAGAAGGTCGTTGGGCTGAGCAAGCTTCCCCGCCTGGTGAACATGTACGCGCGGCGCTTGCAGATTCAGGAGCGCCTGACCAGCCAGATCGCCGAAGCCATCCAGCGGGACCTCAATCCCCTGGGCGTGGGCGTCATCATTGAGGCGCGCCACCTGTGCATGGTGATGCGGGGGGTGGAAAAACAACATTCGCAGGCGGTCACTAGCGCCATGCTGGGCGCGTTCCGCGAAAACAAGCAGACGCGCGACGAATTTTTGGCGCTCATTCGACCGCGGGCCTCCTAGCTCGGCAGGAGGACGCACCGGCGGTCGGGCGGCGGGGACGACAATTACTTTGCAACCGTCCTTGGCCCGTGATAGGATCGAAGTGTTGAAGAGAAGACGAAACAGCGCTCGGTAGGGCGCGACGGAGAGGGCGACTTGAGAGAAGATAAGGTGGGGTTGATCGAGCAATATCGAACCCATGCTAAGGACACCGGATCCCCGGAAGTCCAGATCGCCTTGTTGAGCGAACGCATCAACTACCTCACGACACATCTCAAATCGCATATAAAAGATCATGCTTCGCGACGCGGGTTGATCATGATGGTCAATAAGCGCCGGCGACTGCTGGACTACCTCAACCGCCGTGACCCGGATCGGTATCGCGAGATTGTTGAACGGCTTAGTTTGCGCAAGTAAAGCCGGAGCATCGGAAGCCTTCCGGCGCGCAATCGAAAGTTCCACACTCCCCGAGGGTGGGTCGAGAGTTGCGGCGACCGCGCGTTTTCGCTCGGTCGCTTTTTTTATGCCCTTGCCCGATTCCGCGCGCCGTTCCTAACTTCGTCCTCTCAACGCGAGAGTCAGAGTTCTCGCACATGGGAAGAGTTTCCCGGCCCTCCGGACCTCGCCCGATCGGCACCGGGAGGCAAACTCGAAAGGAATCGAAGTCATGTCCCAGCCATCGGTTCAGCAAGTGAAGGTCGAAGTCGGCGGGCGCGCGCTCACGCTCGAAACCGGCCGCGTGGCGCGCCAGGCCAATGGTGCCGTGCTGGCACGCTACGGCGATACGCTGGTGCTGGTCGCCGCCTGCATGGACAGCAAGCCAAACGAAAAGGATTTTCTTCCCCTCACCGTAGACTACCGCGAATACACCTATTCGGCAGGGAAAATTCCCGGCGGCTTTTTCAAGCGCGAGGGCCGACCGTCAGAACGCGAAATTCTGACCTCGCGGCTGATTGATCGGCCGCTCCGGCCGCTGTTCCCCGAGGGGTGGCGGAACGAAACGCAGATCGTGGGCCTGGTGCTCTCCGCCGACAGCGAAAACGATCCCGACATCATCGCCGTCACCGCGGCCTCCGCGGCCGCCTATTGTTCTGACTTGCCGTTTGGGAAGCCCATCGCCGCCGTGCGCGTGGGCCTGCTGAACGGCCAGCTGGTGGCCAACCCCACCGTGGCCGAGCAGAAGACCAGCCTGCTGAACATCGTCGTCGCCGGCACGGAGGAGGCCATCGTGATGGTCGAGGCCGGAGCGCTCGAAGTCTCCGAAGACACGGTGGCGGACGCGCTCGAGTTCGGCCACGAGCAGGTGCGCAGGATCATCGGCGCCATCCGGGAACTGCACGCCATGCGGAACCCCAAAAAGGTGCTGGTCGAGCCGCTGCCGTTTGACGAGGCCCTCTACCGCGAGATCGAGCAGCGCTACGGCGAGCAGCTGCACGACGCGCTGGACACCGCTAAGTATCCGAAGAAAGAGAGCTACCATCGCGTCGACGCGATCAAGGAGGAGCTGCTCGCTGCCATTCCCGCCGAGGAAAAGGAGCGGCGCGCGTTGGCCGAGCGCGCCTTCGAGCGCCTGCGTGAGTACTACTTCCGCGACGACATCTTGAACCGCCGCCGCCGGCCGGATGCGCGGGCGTTTGACCAGGTTCGCCCGATCACCTGCGAGGTCGGCCTGCTGCCGCGCGTGCATGGCTCGGCGCTCTTCACCCGCGGCGAGACGCAAGCCCTGGCCACCCTCACGCTCGGCACCAAGGAGGATATGCAGCGGCTGGACCTGCTCTTCGAAGAAGAGGCCTTCAAGCGGTTCATGCTGCACTACAACTTCCCGCCGTTCTCCGTCGGCGAAGTGAAATTCCTGCGTGGGCCGGGCCGGCGCGAAATCGGCCATGGCGCGCTGGCGGAACGCGCGCTGGTGAACCTGCTCCCGCCGGAAGCCGAGTTCCCCTATGCCATGCGCCTGGTCTCCGACATCCTGGAATCGAACGGGTCGTCTTCGATGGCCACCGTCTGCGGCGGGTCGCTGGCGCTCATGGATGCGGGGGTGCCCCTGCGTTCGGCCTGTGCGGGCATTGCCATGGGACTGGTGGTGGAGGGGGAGAAGTACGCCATCCTGACCGATATCGCCGGCGCCGAAGACCACTACGGCGACATGGACTTTAAGGTTGCCGGCACGCGCTCCGGCATCACCGCGCTGCAGATGGATATCAAGGTGAGCGGCATCAGCGTGGCCATGATGCGCGAGGCGCTCGCGCAGGCCCGCAAGGCCCGCTTCGAGATTCTCGATATCATGGATCGAACGCTCAGCAAGCCCCGCCCGGAGATCTCCCACTACGCCCCGCGCCTGTTCATGCTGACCATCCCCACCGACAAAATTCGCGACCTGATCGGTCCGGGCGGAAAGAAGATCCGTTCGATCGTTGAGTCCACCGGCGTCAAGATCGACGTGCTGGACGACGGCAAGGTGCACGTCTTCGCCACCAACGGCACTGCCGCCGACGCCGCGCTGCAAATGATCCGCGAAGTCACTGCCACCGCCGAAGTCGGCAAGACCTATCTCGGCAAGGTGGTGCGGCTCACCGAGTTCGGCGCCTTCGTCGAGCTGTTTCCCGGCACCGATGGCCTGCTGCACATCAGTGAAATTGCCGAGCATCGCGTACGCGACGTTCGCGATGAGCTAAAGCTCGGCGACCAAGTGCTCGTGAAGGTGCTCTCCATCGAGGGCAACAAGATCCGGCTCTCTCGCAAAGCCCTGCTCCGCGAGCAGCGCGAAAAGCAACGCCGTGAAGCCGCGGGCGGCTAGAGAGTCCCCCGCCTACCGTCCCCTCTCGAGAGGGAAAGAAAAGGGGCGACCGGTCGGGCCGCCCCCCCTCTGTTTCTGTCCTGGCTAGAAGTTGAGTTTCAGCCCCAACTGGATGACACGCATCGGTTCGCCAACGGGGTTTACCTGTGACGCGCTCACGACCGCAGCCGTCGAACAACAGGTTTGGCCGAACACGGGGCTGGTGATGGTCGCTGAGCCTTGCGTCGCATTGCGCGGGTTTTCGAAGTTGGGATGGTTCAGGATGTTGAAGAACTCTGCCCGAAACTGAAGGTTGAAGCGCTCCGTCAGGTTAAAGGCCTTCAGCAGGCCCGAGTCCAGATTCCAGTAGTTTGGACCCTGCGCCATATTTCGACCGCTGCCGTTCTGCCCCGGCGGCGGGATGCAGAAGAACGTCGTGGTGCCGGTGACGTTCTGGCAGTTGAGGTGCGGGTCGTTCAGCGGCGAGGTAATGAAACCTCCCGTCTGGTACATCACCGGCCCTTCAATCCCGCTGGCAGACTGCAATTGGCCGCCGGGGATGTTGGGGCCTACGATCAGCGCGGTGCTATTGTGCAGCGCGTTGGAGGTGCGTGCCCCACTGCTGATGGTGTACGGCTCGCCGCTCTGGTAAATGAAGATGCCCGTCATGGACCAACCGCCGATGATGTGGTTCAACCATGCGGGGGCGCCGGAGGCAAACTTTTTCCCCTTACCAATGGGGAACTCGTAGAGCATGTTGACCAGCGCCACATGCTTGTTGTTGAAATCAGAGAGCGACCGGTCCAGCCGGAAATTGTGGATATCCGTCGGCGTGCGGCTGAAGCTCGTGGTGCTCAAAGCGCCGCCAGTACTTGCGCCCGTGGGGTCCACCGACATGTTGTCAATGGACTTGCTGAAGGTGTAGGAGAAGCCGAAATCGAGTCCCCGTTCAAACCGTCGCCGCGCGGCGATATACAGGCCGTGGTAGTAGGAGTCAGCGCCTGAGTCCTGGAAAAAAATCTGCCCGAACTGCGGATCT
>DATFXF010000190.1:0-10899 GCA_035258565.1 Candidatus Acidiferrales bacterium | reverse complement strand
TCGCTCACGCTCCATCAAGTCGAGCAGACTCTCCGGATCGAGATGCGGCCCGGGCAAGACGAGCTTGGCGCCGACCATGGCGGCGGTAAAGGGCACACCCCACGAGTTGGCGTGAAACATCGGTGCAATCTGCAGAGCCACCTCGCCCTGGGCAATGCCGAATGTGTCCGTCATCCCCTGCGCAAAACAGTGCAGCACGATGGCCCGGTGAGAATAAACCACGCCTTTGGGTTTACCGGTGGTGCCGGACGTGAAGCACATCGCCGCCGCTTCGTTTTCCTCGAGGGGCGGATAAACAAAGCTGCCGGTGGCCCCGCCGAGCCACGCTTCATAGTCTTGGTAACCTCGTGGCACCGGCTCGCCGCTCGTGGGCACCACGATCACTCGCTCGAAGCACACTTGCTCGCGAAAGCTTTCGTAGAGCGGTAACAGTGTGTCATCCACGATGAGGAAGCGGTCCCGGGCGTGGTTCACGATATAGGCGATCTCGCTCGGATGAAGCCGCAGGTTGAGCGGATGCAGCACTCCGCCCCCAGCAGGGATGCCGAAGTAGGCTTCGAGGTGTGCGGCGTGGTTCCACATCAGCGTGGCCACGCGCTCGCCGCGCTGGAGGCCAGCCAAGGCGAGCGCCTCGGCCAGCGCGCGGGCCCGGCGGTAGAGTTTGGCGTAAGAGGAACGATCCAGGGAGCGGTCGGGCCGGCGGGAGACCACTTCGACGGGGCCAAAGAGCTTTCCGGCACGCTCGAGAATGACGCTCAGGACGAGCGGAAACTCCATCATCATGCCACGCATGGCCGCTCCCCTGGTGGGCTCGGCGCATCCTACCACAAACCTGCGGGCAGACTGGCTCGAGAATCCCCAACATGCCTATCCGACGCCCCTAGCCCCTTTATTTGGTTGACGCTGCTACTTGTTTGGGGGATGATGCGCATAGCTGAAGCGTCAGCCTCACGTCATCAGGGCTTGGCGTTACGAGAGTGCCTGCGACGCTGATCGTTCCTGCCTCTTCAGCAACCCGGAAAAGGAGTTGGTCGGTGAAAAAGCTCTACGTGGGTAATCTGCCGTTTCAAGCCAGCGAAGAGGAACTGGGCAACTGGTTCACCCAGGCAGGCGTAACGGTGGCCAACATCACCCTGGTGCGCGACCGTTTCTCTGGTCAACCGCGCGGCTTCGGCTTTGTCGAAGTCAATAGCGACGAAGAAGCCGAGCGCGCGATCCAGACGCTGAATGGCCACGATTTCATGGGGCGAAATGTCGTGGTGAACGAAGCGCGCCCCCCTCGAGAGGGCGGAGGTGGCGGCCGAGGACGCGGCGGATTTGGTGGTGGCCGAGGCGGAGGCGGTGGCCGTGGCGGCGGTGGAGGCGGGCGCCGGCGCGACTGGTAGGTCCTGCTTCCTTTCTGCATCCGGGCGTTCGGGGAAAACTTGAGGACCCGAGATCCCGGCCGCAAAATCTCTTACTTCTTTAGCGACCTTCCGACTTTCTGTTCGATCGAGGTCACTGCGGTGGCCAGCCGACCGGTTCTCTCCTCGTAGTCGTCCACTTTCATGAGGGTCACGACGCGCTCCGTCTTTTTGCGCATCTCGGCGTGGCATTTTCGAGCCACATCCATGAGCTTGTCCCACGATCCTTCGAGGATGGTCCCTGCGGCGGTGAGGCGGTAATCCAGGCCGCTCGCGTCAATGATCTTCATGAGGTCGGCGAGATCGGCACTGATCGAACGCCCGCGACCCAGCGGAATTACACTCAGTTCCAGCAGCACGGTTTTCCTCCTTTGGCGGGATGAGCGCTAGCAGCTAGCGGCTGCTAGGCGCTGGTCGAACGGGTACCCAACGCTGCCGAGGGATCTCGGGCGAGCGTGGTGGAGGGACCGGGAGGTGCCTCCGCCTGCTCGACGCGCCCGGCAGCGTAACGGAAGCGCTCGGCAATAGCCGTCTCAACACCGCGACGCACCAGCGCGGCAAGGTCGAGCATGGTTTCGGCCCGGTCGAGTTCCTCGGGCGTGGCATGCAGCGCCGGGGTGCGCGGCAGGTAGGCCGGGCAACAATCGTGGAACGGCTCGGCGGAAATTTCGTAAGTGCCGATCTTGCGGGCAAGCGCGAGGATTTCCTGCTTGTCGTCGCCGGCCAGCGGGCGAAACACGGGCATTCGCGCCGCACTGCCGACGGCAACCATGTTATGGAGTGTTTGTGAGGCGACCTGGCCCAGGCTGTCGCCGACGACGATGGCCTGGGCATGCTCCTTGTAGGCGAGCTGCTCGGCGATGCGCAGCATCAACCGACGGTACAGCAGCAGACGATAAGCCTCCGGCGCCGAGCGCACCGTCTCGCGCTGAATGGCCTCGAAGGGCACAAGGTAGAGCTTCGCGGTGAACTGGTAGGGCACGAGCTTCCGCACCAGTTCGCGCGCGACGTGGTGCGAGGCTTCGCCCGGCCGCGCTCCGCCGCCCCAGAAGTGCACAAACGTGAGGTGTGCGCCGCGCTTCATCATCTTATAGGCGGCCACCGCGGAGTCGAATCCGCCGGAAAGGAGGCACACCATGCGTCCTCCGGTATTGGCCGGGAGGCCGCCCGGGCCGGGGATTTTACGCGCGTAGACCAGGACCGGGCCGGGCGTAACTTCGATGCGGCAGGTGAGCTCTGGGTCGTCGAGTTCGACGCGCGCTTCGCGACCCGCCGCGCGCAAATGCTCGAGGAGATAGCGGCCGACGATGGTTTCGATTTCGGTGGCACGAAAGGGAAATGTCTTGTCGCTGCGCTTGGTGCGCACGGCGAAGGTAGCAAAGCTCGCGGGCTCGATTTCTTCCCAGGCCGCCTGGCAAAGTTCACGAAGTGCGGGGTTGGCATCGCGTTCGACCGGCCGGGCCACCGCGAAGTAGGCCACGCCAAGTACCCGCTCCATGCGCCGGATGGCCTCTTCGAGCGCGACTCCTTCGCCCAGTTCGACGAGAAGGCGATCGCCAGGCCGCGCGATGCGCTCGACGGGCAGTCCGTTGAGCGCGCGCCGCAGGGCCACATCGAGTTTACCGAGGAAAAACCTGCGGTTGCGGCCCTTCAGCCAAAGCTCATGGTAATGGATGACGATCACGTGCCTCGGCATGGCTGCGGAATCCCCCGGCAGGGCTATCTCGGTCGACAAGTATAACAGCTGCTTCGGCGCATGTGGAGCACCAGGAGATGGCCAGGCGTGTTGGCCGACCACGCGCAACTTGGCGGGCCTTAACGGGTTCGAAACATCTCGAAGCCTGTGCTAGACGCCGGCGACTTTCTGGCGTATAGGGTGGTTGCTCTGAGACCCCGGCGAGGCGACCCGGAAGGGCCGGGGCGCATCGAACCAAGCGTGGCCAAGCTCGGTGGAGTGGGACCTAACGATGTGGGACAAACGCGATTGGCAGGAGTTCTTCCGGAGGGCGAGCCGCCCGTGGATGCGCCGCCGCCCCCCGCGCCCTGTTTATTCCACCGGCGTGAACCGCTTGCTGCCTGCCGTCGGCTTCAGCCTGGCAGAACTCGATGACGCCGGGATTGACATTGACCTGGCCGAACGCCTCGGTCTGCCCGTGGATGCCGGCCGCATCGGCGCTTATGCGCCTAACGTCTCCGCACTGCGAGAATTTGTCCGCTCCGCCCTCAAGCCTTCCTAGTACCCGCCCGCCCACCGGATACCCTCGTACCTCTTGACGCCAGCAGGGATTTGGGTAAACTGCGCTTTCTTCGAGCCATGCTGGCAGGACAAGTCCCGATGGACGAGAGCGAGCGCGAACTCGAATTCCCTCAGCGTGAGGCAGCCTTTTTCTACGGGTTGTTCCTGCGCGGGCATTCGCCCGAGGAGTTGCGTCGCGATATTGAAGTGCCGCCCGACGTGCTCGCCCGCTGGCACCGTGAAGCCCAGCGCGAGCCCGGCCTGCGCGATGTGCTCGATCGCATGGTGGAGTACCGTCGGCACGTCCTGGCGATCTTTGAGGTCTTGATCGGCTACGACGCGCAGACCCAGCATCTCCAATAGTTGCCCATAATCCTTCCGAGAACTGCTGCACTATACTGCACAGAAATGTAAGCCACTGAAAAACGAGTAGATAGAGCAGGTTGCGTCTTGCGCTAAAATGCATCAAACTGCCCCAAGATTAACACCAAACTGGCACCAAGAATTTAGAGTCGATTAAGGGATACGGCCCTTTGGACTTCAAGGCATACCGCCCACACGCGCGCGGCAAAACGTTGCTAGCGGCTTGACGGGAGAGGCAGCTTTTCAGAAAGGGTGGAAAACGGCTGCACTTGGATTACTATTGCACTTTGTAATCGGCTTCGGGGCTGCAAGCGTTTTCTGCTTCTCCGCCCTCGCCGCGGGGAGTGCCATCGTACAGTATGTGAGAGGTGTTGTTCATGAGTGTCGTCCGTACCCTCACGGTCGCCTTGCTCGCTATTGCCTTTGTTCATCCGCTTGTATTAGTGGCGCAGACAGCTGCCGGTGGCTCCAAGCCGAAGGCCCGCGCCCGCGACCTCGGCGTTCCGTTCGATGGCACTCCCAAACCCCTGAATGGGATAACGGACGTAGCCGGCGTGGAGGTCGGTTACACGACATTGATCTCAGGTGAAGGAAAACGCGTCGTCGGGCGGGGACCGGTGCGGACTGGTGTCACGGCGATCCTTCCGCGAGGAAAGGCTTCGAGTGATGCAGTGCTTGCCGCCTTCTACTCCGGGAACGGCAATGGCGATATGACTGGCACTCACTGGGTCGATGAAAACGGTGTGCTTGAGACGCCTATCATGATCACCAACACGCTGAGCGTGGGAGTGGTTCGGGATGCGGTGATCGAATGGATGGTCAAGCACGACCGTCCTGGCCCTTTCTGGTATCCCGTCGTGGCCGAGACTGCGGATGTAAGACTCAACGATATGAAGGGCCAGCATGTGAAGAAGGAGCATGCCATTCAAGCGTTGGACGCCGCTCAGGGACGTCAGATTGAGGAAGGTAACGTCGGCGGTGGCACGGGGATGAACTGCAACGGCTTCAAGGGTGGAACTGGCACGTCCTCCCGAAAACTTCCGCCCGACCAAGGTGGGTATACCGTTGGCGCGCTGGTCCAGTGCAATTATGGAAGTCGGTCAGAGCTCCGAATTGCCGGCATTCCGGTCGGGCGGGAGATCACGGGCTACGAACCCTGCGTAGCGCAACTGCTGGATCCGCCGGTGCGGATGGGGAATGGCCAACCCGCTCCCGTTTGCCAGGGGCAAGTCAGTTTGATGGATTTGCGTCCTGAGGAGCCTGAACGTGGGTCGATCATCGTTGTGGTGGCTACCGACGCTCCACTAACGCCTGACCAGCTCAAACGGATTGCGAAACGCGTGGGCTTGGGCCTGGGGCGGACAGGCTCGATCGAGGCCAACGGCTCAGGCGACATTTTTATCGCATTCTCGACGGCCAATCTCGGAGCTGACGGCGGCAACAGTAATGCACCTGGCCGGACACCGGTCTCCAGTGTCCAACGCCTCCTTGGGGAGCGAATTGATGCGTTGTTTACTGCAACCATTCAGGCGACGGAAGAAGCGATTACCAATGCGATGATCGCGGCAGAGACTATGACGGGTGCCGATTACTGGCGCTCGTACGCGATTCCCCACGATCAACTCCAGACCGTGCTGCGAAAGCACAGCCGCCTTCGCGAACCGTAATTCCGACCGCTATTCGTGTTGCGCACACGGGCAGATTTGCTGAACCGAAAACTCCTATCCTAGCAGGCTTCGCACACGAACGGGCCCCACGGGCGTACCAGAAACTGATTTCTGAACCGAAAAACTGAGTCCTTCCCTCATTGAAAAACCAAGAACTTGGGGATGGGATTCTGTGAGGGCTTTTGGAACCCTTGGAGAACCGAAAGGGGCGCTGCGACTACCTTCGTAGATCGCTGGTTCCTCGGACCGCTGAAGCTGACGTATCGCCTGGTCAAAACGCCAGCGTTTCGGCCCGACGTGGCTACTACTGTGGCAGGCCGACGCGGCGCAGCAAGTCTTGGAAGCGCGGGTCGGAGCGCAGTGCATCGAACTCCGGGTTGACATTGAGGTAGGCCACCCACACGTCGTGCTCGGCGACGGCGCGCTCCAGCCATTCCAGTGCCTTTTCCTTATCGCTCAAGAGAGCATAGTTCAACGCCAGAAAGGAGGCCTGCACATAGGTCCGCGTTCGATTCTCGAGTAGGAACTCTGCCCTCTTCTGCAAAAAGCCTTTCCAGCCTGAGGACGCGTAAGCCTTTCGCAAGTCAACGGATTGTTGCTCGGTCATCGCGGCGGCACCCGTTCGCCACTGCAAGAACTCCTCCACGGCCTCGGTGTACCTGCCTTTCTGTTGCAGTGCGCGCGCTAGGCGCCCATGCGGAGGCCCGAAGTGTGGGTCGAGCGCGATGGCCTTGCGCAATTGCTCGATGGCAGCGTCATACTGGCGCGCATCGATAAGCGTCTCCCCGAGATTTGTATTGATGATGGGGGAGAGCGGGTCGAGCTCCTGCGCGCGTTTCATCTCGCGCAGAGCCTGGTCGAGCCGCCCGAGCGGAATCAGGCAAGTCCAGCCATAGAAGTAATGGGCATTGGCATAGTTGGGGTTCAGCTCGAGGGCGCGCTGGAACTCTTTTTCGGCGCCGGTCCAGTCCCAATCATAGTGCGAGCGAACCATTGCGAGGGCGGTGTGCGCCTCGGCGAGCGTGTCGTCCAGCTCTAGCGCCTTCATCGCCGCCACGCGAGCCTTGGGGAAAGTCTCTTGCGGGGATAGGTGCAAGTACGTATCCATGACGTTATAGACATCGGCCAGCCCTGCATAAGCCTGCGCATAGCTCGGGTCCCTTTCAATGGCCTGTTGGAAGTAGCCGATGCTGTCTTTCAGGCTTTCGGCTCTGCGCTTGTTCCACTCATAGCGGCCCTTCAAGTAGAGCTGGTAGGCCTCGGGATTCACCGCGTGGGCGATGGCCAGGCGCGATTTCTCTTCTCCAGTCAGCCGCAACCGCAGCTTGTCGGAAATCTCCCGAGAGATTTCATCTTGAACAGCAAGGAGGTCCGAGAGCTTGCGGTTGTACTGCTCGCCCCAGAGCTGTGTCCCGCTTGAAACGTCCACTAGCTCTGTCTGCACGGTCAGCAACTCGCCGCGTGGCTGGAGCCGGCCGACCAGCACCGCACCGACGCCCAGGTCGCGCCCGATCTTCTGCGGATCGTCCTCGCGACCCTTGTAGCGAAATACGGTAGTGCGCGCCATGACGCGGAGCTGCGGCAGGCGCGAGAGGCTGTTGATGATGCCTTCAGTGATGCCATCGCTCAGGTATTCGGTGTTGGGGTCGCCGCCCTGGTTGGCGAATGGCAACACGGCGACAGAATTGATGGCCTTGCCCCGTGCGGCAACGATCCCCAGCCACGCGGCAATCGCGAGCAGTGCGATGGCTGCAACGCCTCCGCCTGCTGCGACTGTTTTGCTGCGCCACCACGGCTTCACCGCCGGCACGGGCGCCGTTGCAGCGACCGGCGTTGCGGCGGTGATAGGTTCCCCAGGCCTAGGACTAATCGTAGCAGCCTGCGGCGCTGCCGCCTCCACCGGCACGCCACTCGGTGGCGTTGCCAGACGCATGGCCGCGGAGCGTCCCGAATCCGTGTCGCGCTTCAGCCGCTGCAAATCAGCGCGAAAGTCGGCGGCGGACTGGTAGCGCATCCTATGGTCTTTTTCGAGTGCCTTGTTGACGATGCGCTCCAGTTCGTCCGGCAGTTCCGGATTGATGCGCACCGGCGCGGTTGGGGCCTTGTGCAGGATGCCGTCGAAGAGCGCGGCCGAGGTGGTGCCCGTGAACGGCAGCCTTCCGGTGGTCATTTCATAGAGCACCACACCGAAGCTGAATAGGTCCGAGCGTGCGTCGAGTTCTTTGCCGAGGGCCTGCTCAGGCGACATATACGCGACCGTGCCCAGCGCCACGCCGGGGCTGGTCAGATGTTCCTCGGCGGTTGTGGCCGTCGGCAGAGCGGAGACTCCGACGCCTTCGGCTACGCGCCGCGGCTCTGGAGCCAATTTAGCCAGCCCAAAGTCCAACACCTTCGCCTGCCCTCGCTTCGTTACGAAGATATTGGCTGGCTTGATGTCTCGATGGATGATTCCTCCCGAATGGGCCGCATCGAGCGCATCGGCAATCTGGATGCCCCAATCCAAGACCTGCTCGGTATCCAGTGGCTTGCCGGCGATCCGATGCTTGAGCGTTTGCCCTTCGAGGAACTGCATGACGATGAAGGGCTGCCCCTCGTGCTCCCCGATGTCATGAATGGTGCAGATATTGGGATGGTCAAGTGCAGAAGCAGCCCGAGCCTCGCGCTGGAACCGCTCCAGAGCTTGGCGGTCCTTTGCCAACTCCTCAGGCAGGACTTTCACGGCTACTAGGCGGCCGAGCCGGGTGTCTTCGGCCTTGTACACCACCCCCATGCCTCCGCCGCCCAGCTTCTCCAGGATTCGATAGTGAGAGACTATCTGGCCGATCATGGAAAGAGAACCCGCGTGTTGGGGACTATCCTAGGGCGTACCTGGTGGCAAGTCAACGCACGCGAATGCTTCCTCTTGTTATGATTTATTACCGCTGGGTGGGCACAAAATTAGGCACAGCGCGAATGTGCCCGCTCAATTGCCGGTTGCGCAAGGTGCTGCAAACGATGTAAAGTGACCAAGTTACGTGCATTGTTCCCCGGTAGCTCAACGGTAGAGCATTCGGCTGTTAACCGAAGGGTTGTAGGTTCGAGTCCTACCCGGGGAGCCAAACCAAAACCTGCCCTCAGTTCCATTTACGCGACCCTCACGGATTCGATGGGCACCACGTTTTGTATCCCAACATATCCCAATTGAAAGCCCAGCCCGGCGCGTTCGACCCATTCCCGCCGGAACTGGGTGTCGTTTCGCAATTGCGCCGCGTACAGGTCGGTGATGTTGCTCGCCGCATGACCCACCCAAAAGCGGAGTAGGTCCTCGGGTACATGGGCGCGGCGCAGCGTGGCAATGCGGAAGCGGCAGAAGGCGTGGAACCCCACCTTTCCAGCTAGGTGTTGCAACGTGCGGTGGACATTTCGCTGGACCAGTGGCCGACCGCTTTTCGTGGCAAACAGATACCCTGCCTTGTCGCTGGCGTACTCCCTCAACAACGCCACCAACGCCTCTGGCACGTCCACGCTGCGAACTGCGTTTGCGGTCTTTGGCGATTGCTCCTGACCATTCCAGATTGATCGCCGTACATGAATCACATGGCAGTCCTGGTCAAGGTCAGTGCCTTTCAACGCCAAGGCCTCGCCTATGCGCAGCCCGGTTCCTGCCAGCAAGGCGAAGAGAACCTTATAGCGTCCCTTTGCGTTGGAGACGATCGCCGAAACCTGCTCCGCTGTAAGCGTAGGCCGTCGCTCTTTGGTTGTATCCACAATCGGAAGTCCGATGAATTCGTGATTCCACTTGCGCGGGTAAATTTGTTCGCCGTCATCGGTTAACGCTGAGGCAACGATCATTTTCACGACCGCGCAGTAGTTCACGAGTGTCTTGGCCGATAGCCCTGCTGCCGCCATCTTTTCGACCAGTGCCTTCAAAGCTCCGTTACCCACATCCGCCAGCGGCAGGTCGCCCAGATTTGGCAGCAACCATTGGCCGAGTGAACTTCGCCAGCCTCGGATCGTGGCGGGTTTGACTGGCTTCCGGCGACGCGTGGCCAGGGACGCTATCCACACGGCTGCCTGCGCCCGGAAGGTTGTGGCTGGCGTCGTGCTTTCCAGGAAGGTTTGCTTGCTATTAACTCCCGTGGATTCAAGGTATTTCCCCAGCTTTTGCTTGGCGACGCTAGGCGTCCGGCATACACCAAGTGAAATCACCTTGCGCTTGCGTCCGCAGCAGCTCGAGATTGAGGACCTGCGGAACCACTCCGCGGAAACGGTCGAGAGGCTGCGCCATTTGCTCGCTTCCGGGGCACCGGCGCAGCCCGATCCAAATCGCAAAAACTTCTACGAGGTCTCGAACTGCTCGCAGGTCTTTTATATCCACATCACACCGTCGAACGGAAAGGTTTGGCTGCTCGCCACCTGGCTTAAGGACGGACAGCCGGCAGTCTCTAGCACGGCCGCCGGCGATCGGCTCGCCTAAACTCCTCTGTTCTCCGGTTGGATTCCTTCATCGAAGGACACCAAGTGCTCGTGTGACCGGGTGCCAGCGGAGCTTAGATTCGACTTCGCCGAGCGCGGGGAAGAAATCGCGCAAGCATGCAGTGCGTGGGCCAGTAAACGATCCCCAGGAATCCAGCGAAAATGATGCCCTGAACCGTTTCGGCATGGCCCAGAATCCGCGCTGAGGTCACACCAAGGAAGGGCTGGGCCGGCACTACTCGAGGATTTCCAACTTGACGCGCTTTCGCAGCTTCATGCCCGCCGCAGCAAGGATGGTGCGGATGGACTCGGCCGTGCGCCCATGGCGGCCAATCACTTTTCCGAGGTCGCTGGGGTGGACGCGCAACTCGAACACGGTGACCTGTTCGCCTTCGATCGCACGAACCTGAACCTGGTCGGGGTTATCCACGAGCGCCTTTGCAATCGCCTCTACCAGCTCCTTCATCTTCCACCGTGCGCGCTGGTATCAGAAGGAAGTCGAGCGTGTGCGTGTAAACTGAACCTTGATTCTACTACTCAGCTGAGCCGACGCTGCCAACTCGAAACTAAGCCGTCGAGAATGGCACGGGGGGAGTGCGGAAGTGCAGGGACTCTCCTGGTTCGAAACTAAGGTTTTGGTGCAGCTCGCGAAGGCGTGGATTTGACTATTGACGAAGCCTAAGTGGCGGAATAAAGTTGAGACGAAATTGTCCAGTTTGGGCCGGAACAATGAGCGACAACATATACGTCCAGTATCTGGGCTTTAAGGCCCAGG
>DATFXF010000189.1:0-15291 GCA_035258565.1 Candidatus Acidiferrales bacterium | reverse complement strand
GGAACAGTGTCGGGTCGGGGGCCAGCAGCTGTCCGACGAGCGGGCCGCGCTGGAAGGCAGGCTCGCTGTCCTCGTAGGTCGGTTGCTGGTCTCGGTAGAAGAGTCCGGCGGGAATCCGCTCGTCCCATTCGAACGACCTCTCCAATGCCGTCCTGACGTCTGCCGGGTCGTAACCCGGTTCGCTCTCCAGCTTGTACAGGCGCTTCTTGAACCAGGCATAGGTATTGAGCTTGTTGTAGGTGACGCATGGGCTGAAGACGTCAATCAGCGCAAACCCCTTATGTTGGATGCCGCCGGCAATCAGCTCAGCCATGTGATTGGGCTCCCCCGAGAAGCCGCGGGCTACATAAGTGGCACCGGAAACGAGGGCCAGGGCGATGGGATTGATGGGAAGCTCTGCGTTGCCCCGGGGAGTTGATTTCGTACGCATCTCCTTCATCGTGGTGGGCGAGGCCTGGCCAGTGGTCAGCCCATAAATTTGGTTGTCCATCACCACATAGGTCAGGTCGAGGTTGCGACGCATGGCGTGAATGAAGTGACCAATGCCGATGCCGTAGCCATCACCATCCCCGCCCGTAATCACCACCTTGAGGTCCGTGTTGGCCAGCCTGATCCCCGAGGCCAGGGCTATCGCGCGACCATGCAGGGAGTGAACCCCGTATGCGTGCACATAGCCGGGGAGGTTGGACGAGCAGCCAATGCCCGAGACAACGACCAAGTCCTTGGGTGCCACGCCCGCTCTACTTGCAGCCATCTTGACCGCTTTGAGGACACCAAAGTCCCCACAGCCAGGGCACCAATCGGGGTCGACCGGGCCCGTGTAAGTTTCAATCGGGAGTTCAACGATAGTGGCCATACTGTCCTCCTAAGAGGCCGGCTGCCAGGAGTAGGTTGAACCGGTCTCCACCCCCACGCGCAGCTCCCCGTGTTTCTGGCCAGAGTCCCGATGCACAATCTCGATCCGCCACACCTGTTCGGCGCCGTCGGCGCTGGCTTTTTCGATTTGTCCGGGACGCAGCTCTTCGTTTAGATGAGTGCGGATGTAGTGGTAGGCGATCTCCCGAGCTTCGGCCGAGGTGACATCGAGGGAGCGCGGCCAACCCTCGAGAATGGCGCAAACCTCTTCAGTGATGTTGCGGGGCTCGAAGGGTTCGCCGTCATACTTCAGGATGCGATCGTGGACGGTATAGCCGGTTTCCGCTCGCAGGTGGCGGGCGAACTGCCCGGTGGCGTTGACTTCAATCGCGATGGAGCGCTTCGACCGTTCGAGAATTTCGCCGGCCTCACGCCGGTGGAAGGGTAGGAGATACTTGAAATGAAGGTGATTGGCGCGGACACCGACCGCAGCCAGTTCTTGTCTGGCCTCGCGAATCACGCCCTGGGTTGAGCCCCAACCGATGAGCGTCACTTCGGCTTCCGAGGGGCCTTCCAACTGGGGCGCCGGAAGGTCGCCCAAGGCGAGGGCAAGCTTTCTCATGCGCTTCTCTGCGATCTTGCGGCGCACGGCGGGATTGGTGAAGACGTCGCTGATCAGAATCCCTTCCTCGTCGTGCTCGTCGGTCGCGGCCACGTGTAGTGCGTTCGGGGTACCAGGGAGCGCACGGGGGGAGACCCCTGAAGGAGTAAACGCATAGCGTTTGTAGTTCCCGTTCTGACCATTCCATCGGTTGATCAGTTCGCCCCGCTCGATGGGAACCGCGGTGGGCAGGTCCGTCAGTTCGATGGTTTCCGGATGTTCCGAGAGCAGCAGGTCGGAAATGATGATGACGGGGAGCTGGTATTTTTCTGCAAGGTTGAAGGCTTCCACCATGCTATGGAAGCAGTCCGGGGTGTCCACGGGTGCGATGATGATGCGGGGGAAGTCGCCTTGAGAAGCGCCGAAGGCCTGGTTCAGGTCGGCCTGTTCCGTCTTCGTAGGAATGCCCGTGGAAGGGCCGCCACGTTGAACCAAGATGATGACCACCGGAGCTTCGATCATGCCTGCTTGACCAATCGCTTCCGTCATCAGCGCAAAGCCACCCCCGGAGGTGCCGCACATGGCGCGCACGCCCGCAAAACCTGCTCCGATGGCCATGTTCGCCACGGCCAACTCATCCTCGCACTGCTTGACCACAATGCCGCAGCGTTCGCCGTGCGCAGCCATCCAATGCAGAATGGAGGAGGCCGGAGTCATTGGGTAGGCGGAATAAAACTTGCAGCCGGCAGCCACAGCGCCCAGGGAAAAGGCCTCGTTTCCGGTGATGAAAGGCCGAGGCTTGCGAGAGAAGTTCCAGCGGCACCCGAGTGGCACATAGCGCTCACGGGCGTACTCGTAGCCTGCACGGGCTAGGTTCACGTTCTGATCCACGACTGCCTTGCCTTTGTGGGTGAAGGTATCCGTGAGCACTTGGCCCGCAACCTCGAAATCTAGCCCGAGAAGAAAGAGCAGGGCTCCGATGGCGACCGTGTTCTGCATCACCGGCTGTGCGGCGCCGAAGGGCTTCGTCAGTTCGCCAACTGGAAGAGGGGCCGGAAGGACGTTGTCGCGCAAGGGAACATTGCATCGCAGCTTGTCAGCGTTGAACAGGACAACACCGCCGGGTTCCACCTCCGAGGCGTGGCGCTCGATGGAGTCTTGGTTCAAGGCAATCAGGGCATGGAGATGGTTGCCCTGCGAGCTGACCTTCTCTTGCCCCAGTCGGACGCGCAACCAGATGTGGCCACCGCGGATCACCGACTGGTAGCTGTTATAGGCATAAACGTGGAGGCCCAACCGCGCGGCTGTTTTAGCCAAAGTATCGCCGGTCTTATCTAGCCCATCGCCCGCAGCGCCCCCAATACCGATCGTAGCGTTGTTCATAAGCAGCCCCCCGCGGGTCTCGGCTTCCTCGTCCTGCCCCCGGACTCCGTCACGGATAGGGGAGAATAGGGTCCAAAAAGAAAAGGGGAACCGGGGCAACCCAAACCTACTCCCCCAGCTGGTCAGTTGTCGCCAAACGCGTCAGCTTAACTCTCGCGCGTACGAATGAGATTAGACAACTGCCGTGAGTGAGTGTCAAGTCACTTCCATGGACTTCCATGCGCAGGCGGTTCAGTGAGAAAGGGTCTCTTGTTCAGTGAACTCGGCGATGAGGTCCGCGAGGGATTCGCGGTCGGCCTTGAGCGCCGCGGTGAACTCAATGCCTCGCCAATTACTGAATGGGAAAACCTCGGAAAGCCAACCTTGCCTCAACCTTACCTGCTTTACAATCTACAGCTATATGAACAATGTCGGAGCAGTCGATACGAGCGTCTCCCGGACAGACGAGCTCAGGGGAGGAAGGATCCCCCCAGGCGTGCCTGACGGGAAGAGCTGGCGGACCAACCGGAAGAAGGGGGGCGAACCATGAAGGTCATCTTGGCAACCGGAGCTCTTTGCTTCGCACTGGCGTCGGTCGGCCAACAACTCCGGGAAGCACCCACCGGCTTCGGTAACAACAGCAACGGTATGGTAGACGACGCGACCCACCAGGCCGATCAAGCGAAGTTCGATGAGATAGAAACGATCAAGGACGGCCTCGGCCCCCTCTATAACGCGCAGTCCTGCCGCGAGTGTCACCAGGATCCGACCTCGGGTGGGGCGAGCCAGGTGACCGAATTTCGCGCAGGCCATCTCGGATCAGGCGGCCGTTTCGAGAACCCAGCAATCCCGATTGCCCGCGGGACGGAGATTATCACGGGGCGCTCGCTGGTGAATGATCGCGCGATCTGTCCGAGTGGTGCCTTCCCTGGCACGGAGATTCACGAACGCTTGCCGGACAGAGAGACGATCCGAACGACCCGAATTTCGCTCAATCTGCTGGGAGATGGATTCGTCGAGGCAATGGCCGATCAAACATTCCTGGACCTCGCGAACCAGCAATGCAAGAGCACGCACCGCAAGATCTGTGGCCAGGTACTCTACGTCCCGGTCGTGGAAGCCCCCGGTGAGACCCGCATCGGCCGGTTTGGCTGGAAAAATCAGCAAGCTAGCCTTCTCTCGTTCTCCGGCGATGCCTATTTGAATGAAATGGGCATCACCAACCGGTTGTTTCCCGACGAGGTGACCAAACTCTGTAACACGGTCTCCGAACCGAACGACACGACTGGTCCGGACGGGCTCGCGGACATCGACCGGTTCGCCAGGTTTCTCCGTGCCACCAAGGCCCCGCCGCGGGACCAGGTGCTTGCGGCCACGCCGAAAGCAAGAAGGGGCTCGGAACTGTTTGACAAGATCGGTTGCGAGATTTGTCATGTGCGCGACCTAACCACGGCACCGACCGGAACAAAGATCAACGGCGGAACCTTTACCGTCCCAGAGGCGCTCGGAAAGAAGACATTTCATCCTTTCGGAGATTTCCTGCTCCACGACGTGGGAACGGGCGACGGCATTGTGATGGCCATGGAGGAGCACTACGGGCGGAATATGTACACAATTACTTGGAAGAACTTGTCGCTCGAAAACTTTCAGAGGAGCCGGAATAAGTTGCGCACCGCGCCGTTGTGGGGCGTGCGTCTCCGCAACCGGTTGATGCACGATGGGGCATCGGCAACGCTTTCTGACGCCATTGCGCGGCACGAGGGAGAAGCGAAGGAGGTCACTCGCCGCTTTCAGAAACTCTCTCCCAGTGATCGGGAGGCCGTCCTGGAGTTCCTGAAGTCTCTCTAAGAGAGAGTCTCGAGACCTCGAGAATGCCCTTCCTAGGGAGAGAGATGGAGAACCCATCCTCGGGACGGGAGCCGAATCCGGTGGCTTCCTACCGCCCCGACGGTTTGCCCATCAGCTCCATCAGTATGGTCGTCTCCGTGGCCATCGCTGTCTCTATCGTGGGCCTTAGATCGGGACAGAACTTGGAGGAATGTAGCGACGGTAGCGGTGTGCCGCTGGCCTTCGCTTCCTTGTACTTCGTCGGGTCCACCGCGCCCACAAAGAACATCACGGAGGGCACGCCGGCGCGGCCGTACTCTGAGAAGTCTTCGGAAACCATCTTGGACGGGACCTCCACTACTTTTGCCTCGCCCAGCCTGCGACGCAGGGCTGCCGCCATGCCCTCCGTCAGCGCCGGATCGTTGTAATTGGCGTATGCGGGGCATAGAACTCCGCTTTCGGCGGCTGCGGTGCGCCTGCAGCTTCCGATTCTGCTCGCGCGATTCGTGCGATGGAAGCCAGCAGGTGCTTGCGGACCTCGTCCCGGTACGAGCTCACCGTCAATTGCAGCTTCACCTGATCCGGGATGATGTTGTTCTTCGTTCCGCCATGGATGGAGCCCACGGTGATGATGGCAGGATCATGGGGGTCGATCTCGCGGGAAACGATCGTCTGCAGCGCCAGCACCGTCCGGGCAGCAATCACGATCGGATCGATGGTCGTCTGCGGCATGGCACCGTGCCCGCCCCTGCCCTAGATGGTGATGGCCAGCGCATCCATGTTTGCGTGCGAATAGCCGGGCACGAAACCCACGGTCCCGGCAGGAAGATCGCTGTCATCGTGAATAGCCAGCACATAACCGGGCTTCGGAAACCACTCGAACAGCCCGTCTCTCAGCATTGCCGACGCCCCGCTAGACGGTCTCCTCCGCCGGTTGCCCGATCATCAACAAGGTACCGGTCCAGGTGGACTTGTTCCGCGCCATCAGCGTAGCCGTCCCCATCCACGCGGCCATGTGAAGATCATGCCCGCAAGCATGCATTACCGGCACGTCAGCGCCGGAATCGTCCTTCACGTGCACTTGGCTGGCATAGGGCAACCCGGTCTGCTCCTCGACCGGAAGCGCATCGAGTTCCGTGCGCAGCGCAACCGTTGGCCCGGTCCCGTTCCTCAGCACGCCCACCAAACCGTTCCCGCCAACGCCAGTCGTCACCTCGTACCCGAGCTGGCTCGGGGTTGCGGTGGATGTCGATGTAGAGCGATTCAACTTGAGGGTAGATGGCATCGATGGCAGCATTCGACGCCACTTGCGCGTGAGCCGTCATGGAAGTGGTTACAATCGTGACAAACATGGCCGCCGGGGCCACGAGCAGACGTTTCCTCGACTGCTTCACTACGGGTCTCGTTTCGCGTCGAGTGTGTGGATACCGAAGTCGGAATTTCCGGTTTCAAACTTGCGCCCAAACCTAGGCCAGCCACGCTCCCCTGTCAAGCTCGGATCACCCTGACCGAAGTGAGGTGGGTCTGAAGCGCCCGCTCTGCCACCTCCAAGGCTCGCGGCTGGCAGACGCTCAAAGCGTCCGGAATCGGACCTAGGCCCATGGCGTCAGAGGGATGAATCCTTTGTTCTCGGCAGGGATGGCCCCCAGCGGTACTTCCAGTACTTTCGGGTGATAGTTTCGCGGAAGGCATATGGTGTATATTTGCGACCCGCACATCGAAACAGGAGGGCAGGGATGAACAAGGTTACTTTCTCAGTAATCAAAGCCGACGTCGGCTCGATTGGCGGGCACACGAAGCCCTCCGAGTCCATGTTCGACGTTGTGCGATCCCGCGTGCGGGATCGGATGGCGGACCTCCTGCTCGACGCGCTCGTCACCTCGACGGGCGACGACATCGCCATCATCATGAGTCACAAGCACGGGGTGGGTGCGCGGGAGATCCATCGCTTGGCCTGGGATTGTTTTCTGGCTGCAACAGACCTGGCCAGGGGCGCAGGCCTCTACGGCGCCGGTCAGGACCTGCTAGTGGACGCGCCTTCGGGCAATGTGCGGGGTGCTGGCCCAGCGGTCGCCGAAATCGAATTTGTCCGCGACCCGAAGAGCCAAGACCGCCCGGCGGAGGCGTTCCTTGTCTTTGCCGCCGACAAATGCGGGCCGGGTGCTTACAACTTTCCCCTCTACACGGTCTTCTGCGACCCCATGCACAACGGCGGTTTGCTACTGAACGCCAAGATGCATCAAGGCTTCACGCTTACGATCATTGACATGGATCATACGGCGAGAGACAGCGACCGGGTCGTGCGGCTCGATGTTCCCGAGCGGATCTGGGACGTTGCCTGCCTGCTGCAAAACCCCGACCGGTTCGCGATTGAGGCGGTCCATTCGCGCTACAAGCCGGAAGAGCAAGTCGTGTCCGTCTCGGCCACGCGGCTGCACAACATCGCTGGGAAATACACCGGTAAAGACGATCCTGTGGCCATCGTGCGCACGCAGGGAATCTTTCCCGCACCGGAAGAAGTAGTGGAGCCCTACCTGCTGGGCCATTTTGTCACCGGTGATTGTCGCGGTTCGCACGTCATGCCCCTGATGCCGGTAGCCATCAACACCCCAGTGGCCGGGGCCTTCTGTTTGCCGTTGGTTTCTTGCCTAGCCTTCTCCATGGATGCCGAGGGGCGGTTCGCCAACGAATATGTGGACCTGTTCGGGAACGTGGCCTGGGACGCGACACGCCTGAAGGTACAGCAAAAGGCCGACGAGTGGCGCCGTCAAGGATTTGTCGGTTCGACGATGGCCTCGCATGCCGAGTTGGCCTACACGGGGATTGTGGACACACTGAAGGCCCTCGATAAGGAGTTCGCCCTACGCAAAGAAGAGGCAGTTGCTGCTAAGGCGTAGCGGAATCCGGCCACGCTCTCGAGGGCGTCGATCCCGCACTTGATCATCGATCGCTCACCGAACGAGGAGAGATCCGTAACTCTCGTCCCCATCGAGAGCGCTAAAGGGTGAGGTGCGCCTGGAGTCCAGCGACGAGGCGAAGTCTCCGAAGACCTTCACAGGCCCAGGTACGCGGTGCGGACCTGGGTGTTGGCCAGCAACTCCTTGGCAGTGCCTTCGAGCGTGATCGCGCCGTTTTCGACAACGTAGGCCCGATTGGAAATGCTTAATCCCTCCACTACGTTTTGCTCGACCATGAGCACGGTGAGGCCTTTCTTGCCTACTTGTTGAATCTTGTCGAAAACCTCCTCCACGATTTTGGGTGCCAAGCCCTGCGAGGGTTCATCGAGGAGCAGCAACCTGGGCTCAGCCATGAGCGCCCGAGCAATAGCCACCATTTGCTGCTCGCCACCGGAGAGCGTGCCGGCAAGCTGTTTGCGGCGTTCCTTGAGACGAGGAAACAATTCGAACTGTTCCTCCATGGTCTGCTTGAGTTTCGGCCGTGCCCGCCCGATGTACGCGCCGAGAGCGAGATTCTCTTCTACGCTCATGGAAGGAAAGAGTTGGCGACCCTCGGGGACGTGGCTGACCCCGCGTCCCACGATTTCATCGGGGGCCCTCTTGGAGATCTCCTCTCCGAGGAAGCGCACGCTTCCTTTTTGCGGCCGCAGCAAACCGGAAATGACTCGCAGGGTGCTCGTCTTTCCTGCGCCATTCGCCCCGATCAGCGTCACGATCTCGCGGTCGTAGACCTCAAGCGTGATATCAAACAGTGCCTGGAAGTCGCCGTAGCTGGCACGGACCCCGTTCGTCGCGAGCAGCGGCGTGGTCACAGCCCGAGCTCCTTGTACTTGGATCCCAGATAGGCCTCGATCACCTCTGGCTTGCGCACCATCTCCTCCGGCTTGCCCTCGCCGATCATGGTTCCATGGTCGAGCACAATCACACGGTCTGCCATACGCATCACCACCGGCATGACATGCTCCACGCCAGCGATCGCGCCAATGCCCCACTCCGGTAGTCGCCTGAGCAATTCAGCGAGGGCGAGCGCCTCCGCGGTGGAAAGGCCGGCGACCACCTCATCGAGCAAGATCAGCTTCGGCCGCGTGGCCAATGCGCGAGTGATTTCCAGGCGCTTCAGAGTGGGGAGCGGTAAGCCGCGTGCGGGAAGATGCATGATGTTCCCCATGTGCAGAAACCGAAGCACCTTTTCGGCCTCTTGGGCTGCTCTGGCCGGGCTGGTTGTATGCAGGAACGCACCAAGCATGGTGTTTTCGAGCACGGTGAGGTTGCGCAGCGGTCTGACGATCTGGAAAGTGCGGCCAATGCCCAAGCGGACCGCTCGGTCTGGGCTTAACTGGGAGATCTCTTGGCCCTGAAAATGGATGCTCCCCTCGCTGGGGTGAAATACACCGGCGATCAGGTTGAACAGCGTCGTCTTCCCGGCGCCGTTCGGCCCTACGATGAAGGCCACCTCGCCTTCGTGGATGGAGAAAGACACCTGATTGAGGGCCAGCAGGCCACCGAACTTCTTGCTGACGCCGTGGAGCCCTAACAAAGGCATACCCTCTCTCCGACTACTTGGGAACTGTGTCCGGTTCCTTCGAGGACGGGGCCGCCATGGCGCTTCTCGGGCGGAGTCGGTGCGCCAGCGATCCGGTAATCCCCTCGGGCAGGAAAAGCACGACGAGCACGATGAGGATGCCATAGATAAGCAGGTGGGCCTCGTGGAACAGGTTTTTAAGAAGCTCCGCGGCGCTCTCCAGAATCGCCGCGCCGATCAGCGGGCCCAGAATGGTTCCCGCCCCGCCCAGCATGGCGACGATAGCCATCTCGACGGAGATGTCGATCGAAAACACCTGGTCGGGCACGATGAAGAGAAAGAGGCTTCCGTACAACCCGCCTCCTAGAGCGGTCAGTGCGGCACTGAGGAGAAGCACCATGAGCTTTGAACGTGCCGCGTTCACGCCGACCGAAAGCGCGGTGTCCTCGTCCTCGCGAATGGCCATCAGGTAATAGCCGAACTTGGAGCGTGAAACCCATGCCGTGATGCCCAAGGTGACCGCCGTCAGCAGGACCGCAGCCAGGTAAAGCGAGCGGACAAAAGACTTGGCGAACAAGCCGGGCACCGGCAGCCCCACATCCCCGCTGGTTATGGAGACCAGATTTTTCGCTGCCAGCCGCAAGACTTCGGCAAAGGCAATGGTGGACAAAGTGAAATACGGCCCGCGCAGCCGGAACGACACACCGCCGATCAGCGCGGCGAACAAAACTGCCACGAGCACGGCAAGGAGAAGAGCCGACCAGGGATGTATCCCAGCCTTAGAAAAGAGGGCCAGGCCGTATGCGCCGGCGCCGAAATAGGCCGCATGCCCCAAGGAGAGCTGGCCCGCATATCCCCCGACCAGATTCCATGCCAAGCCTAACGCCGCAAACAGGGAGACGCGAAAAAGCACCTGAAATAAGTAGTCGCTGCGCACGACCAGCGGAGCGGCGAGGCTGAGGCTCACCGAGAGGATGGCGATCAGGAGTTGTGCGCGTCTCATACTCGTTGACTCCCGAAGATTCCGCTCGGGCGCAACGACAGCACTAGCAGGAAGATGACGAAATCAACTGCCAGGGCCCATTCGTTTCCCCAGAAGAGACTTGTCAGGTTTTCGACAACCCCTAACACCAGACCGGCTATCGCCGCGCCTTGAATCGAACCCATGCCCCCCAACACGACCATGACAAAGGCCTTGAGCGTGAACTGGTCGCCAACGGTCGGATAGAGGTAAAAAACGGGAAGTAACAGTCCGCCGGCGATGCCCGCCGCAGCCACGCCGACGCCGAAGGAGAAAGCCTGCACCCGGTGAACGTTGATGCCCATCAGCGGCGCGGCGTATGGGTTTTGGGCAATGGCTCGTGCGGCGCGCCCGTGCATCGTGTGCATCACAAAGAAATAGAGGAGTGCTCCGAGCGCCAGGGCGATGCCGAAGGAGATCAGCCACGGGGCATTGAGAGAGATCTGTCTTCCGAGATGCACGTTCTTGCCGAGCAACGCAAGATTGATCTGGTGATAGTCGGCCCCAAAGAGCAATTGAGTCCCATCGGTCAAAATCAGGCCGCAGCCCAAAGTGAGAAGGATCTGCATGAAATCGGATTGGCCTTGGATGCGCTTCAAAAGGCCCCAGTAAAACAGATAACCTAGGAGAAACAAGTAGATCGCCGAGGCCAGAAAGCCAAAGTAGGGATTGAGGCCAGTCCTTTCGAACAGCACGTAGGTGGCGTACATTCCCACCATCATGAACGCGCCGTGAGCGAAGTTAACGATGCGCATGACGCCGAAGATCAGCGCCATGCCCATGCCAATGAGCGAGTAAAGTGCTCCGGTCAGTACGCCATTCAGGATGGCTTGCAGAGCGGGGAAAAACGAATCCACCCTTGCCCCCTCATTTCGAGAATCGCGTGCGCGCGAGCGCTAACGGAGATCCCTCGCGCGGCCGCGAGTTTGCTGGGCACTCCGAGGATTCGCTAGCGCTGGTTCCAAGGCGGGGTCGGAATAATCGGTTTGGCCTCCGCGGCGTCAACGGGCCACACGACACGGTACTGCCCGCCCTGCACTTGAGTGATCAGTACTGGATGCTGGTTTTGCCCCTTGGCGTCGAATTTTATCGGTCCGAACGGGGTCTCCGGCATATTGAGCTCTCGAAGCGCATCCCGGATCGTCTGGGGATTATTCGAGTTGGCCTTCTGGATTGCCTCCGCCGCTGCGAGCAATGTGACATAGGCCTCCATGGCGTGATAGGCGGGATGCGACCCGGTTCGTTGGAAGTACTTTTCATCAAACTCCTTTGAGCCCTTCCACCGGGCGGATGGCAACCACTGGGAAACCGAGAAGGTATACTCGGCGTTGCGTCCGGCACCCTTATCGGGAGTGGGGAACTCGGCGGCAGCAAAACCCGTGCCAGCCGAGGTGTAATAGGCGGGGTTCAACCCCACTTGCTCCGCCTGGCGCATCAGCGTGGTGGCGTCCAGTAGGTAAGAAGCAAAGTAGATCACCGCGGGATTTTTGGCTTTCACGCGCTGGAGGAGCGTCTTGTAATCAGGAGAACTGGCCTGGTAGGCCTCGCTATCAACCACTTCTATGCCAGCTTGTTTGGCGGCTTCGAGCATCGCCTGCGCATTGGACTGCCCAAAGTTCGTATTCTCATAAATGATGGCCATTTTCTTCGGCGCCCCTGTGTCCTTCAAGAAAGCAACTGTCCTGGTCGCATACGCGCCCGCTCCAGCACAGATGCGGAAGGTCCATGGCGAGCCACTCTCGATGACGTTGTCCGCCGTCGCTGTTGGCATCAGCAGGGGAATTTGCTTTTGTGTCACGGCGGGAACGATGGCCCTGGTATTCTCGCTGGAGTAGGCCCCGAGGATGATCGGCACATGATCCTGGTCAACGAGCTTGGATACTCCTTGCACGGCTTGGTCGGGCCGGCTCTGGTCGTCATAATAATCTAGCTCTACCCTTTTTCCCAGCAGGCGTCCTCTGCCGTTTAACTCATCGAGGGCGATCGCGTAGCCGTTTTTGTGGGCTTGCCCGAAGGCGGCGGTGCTTCCCGTCAGGGAGGTGATGACGCCGACCTTGACCTTGTTGCCCGAGCCTTCGTCGCTCCGGTCGCTCCGATCTGTCCCTCTCCTGCACCCAGTGAGTGCCAAGGCGCAACCCAGCACAGCGACAGCAGATGCGCAGACACTTCGCACGGCGAACCTCCTACCTGTGATGCGGCGCATTATAGTGACAGGAAACTCCGAAGACAACGTTGCGCGAGACCGTACAACGATTCTTCGCGCAGGAGGCCATGCCGATGGTCCTGGGGGGAGTAGATCTTGGCAAGCAATTCCGCCGAACAAATACAGTTTGACATGGCATTTCACTCTGCATTAAAAGGCGCCCTAACTGGCGCCAATCGCGCTCTGCCTTTGCGCTCGAGGGGGTGCGACGCGTCTAGAAACTCACAGTGAGGTGAAACCAAACCTGGCTCTAACGAAGAGGTGTTGGTTCACGTTTCTGGTGGTTCTCATCCTGGTCCCCGGGCTTCGTGCACAATCGGGCAGCACGCGCACGCTGATCAGGACGGAGATGCCCGCTCCAGCCGCCGTGACAGCCGAAGAGGTGCAGGTGCTGCGCGACACCCTGAGTTCCCAGCAAAAGGAGATCGAGCAGTTGAAGTCCACCGTACAACGCCTTCAGGAGATGATCGAGCAGAGCGGTGCCGCGCGGGCTTCCGGCAACGGCCAACTCGCCTTGGCCGAGCCGGCCGGGAATGCTACTGCCGCCAGGACGGCTTCCGGCGCGAGACCAGGGCCGGCCGTGGCCGGTACCACCGAGGCCGACCTGGACGCGAGAATGCAGGTAGACGAGAAGCGGCTGGCGGAGCTTGAGCACCCCGCGCAGATCCATTTTCGTGGCATTACCATCACTCCGGGAGGGTTCCTGGCGGCAAACACTGTCTTCCGCCTGCACAACGAGAACTCCGATGTGCTCGACACCTACGGCAACGTCCCGTTCTCCGGCAGTGCCAATTCGCGCCTGAGTGAATTTCGTTTTACCGCGCGCCACAGCCGTTTCTCGGTGCTGTTCGAAGGCAAGATTCACGACTGGAAGGCGAGCGGGTATTACGAAATGGACTTCGAGGGCGCCGCGCCCACCGCAAACCAAGTGCAGACCAACAGCTTCCAACCGCGCATCCGCCAGTTTTGGGCCCAGGCGGAGATGAAGAGCGGCCTTTCTTTTCTGGGCGGCCAGGCTTGGAGCCTCCTGACCACGAACCGCAGAGGCATTTCGCCGACCACGTACTTTGTCCCGCTGACTGTTTCCGCTTCTTATAACGTGGGCTTCACCTATGCGCGCCTGAATGTGCAACCCGCATCCTTATTCACTGCGTGCACCAGCGCACCTTCAACTGCGCTCTTGGTTTCGCCAACAGCCCCAATGCACAGTCACCGACCAACGGCTTCACAACCACCGCCACGCCGGGGGCAACCTGTATTTCGACGAATCTGGCCCCCGACCTTGTCGCCAAAATCGCCCTTGAGCCCGGCTGGGGCCACTACGAAATCAAGGCTCTCGGCCGGTTCTTCCGTGATCGCCTCAGCGGCAACACTGACGTGACAAGTGGCGGCGGCCTGGGGGTTGGCATCTTCTTGCCGTTGATCGCCAAGAAGTTTGACTTCACGATCCAAGTGATGGGTGGGCGCGGCATCGGCCGCTACGGAACGGCGAACGGCGGCGACGTGACGCTACGTCCGGACGGGACGATTATCCCCATCCTCTCCTATCAAACGTTGGTCGGCCTCGAGCAGCACCCGACGCCGAAGTGGGATTGGTGGCTCTACGGCGGCAATGAATACTTCGGCCGCGCGGCGTATACAACGACTTCGGGCACAGCTACGACCGGGGTCGGCTACGGCTCTCTGCGCAACAACCTTTCCGGGTGCAATCTCGAGGTTACGACGCTACCCTGCCAGGCGCAGAACCGCGACGTGTGGCACATTCAGCCGGGCTTCTGGTACCGCTTCTGGAGGGACAAAGAAGGCACGGTGCAGCACGGAATGTCGTACTCCTACGTGCACCGCAGGGCCTGGGCGGGTACGGTTGGCACATCAGTCGGAGTCAGCAACCCGGTAGGAATTAACAACATCGTGATGACTTCGCTGCGGTATTACTTCCCGTAGGCCGGGGGAGATGCGATCGGGATCCTGAACCGTCCGGGGGAGAATGGCCGCCGTCGGTCGGTCTTCTCCTCCCGGTCGCCGGGCCTTTAGCGTCGATTCGTGTTGCTCTGCCACGGCGCACCCATTGCGCTAGGCCGTAGTCATGCATGTATGTTTCTTGTTTGGGCCAGAGCGGCTCTTGCGATTCTCACAACGATCCATTGCTTCAAGGACAACCCCCAGTTTGTCGTGGCCTCTGTCGGTTTCACGCTGATCAGTGAAACGGCTGCTGGGTGACGCAGCGTTGGGGGGGCTGGTGGGACCCGAGCCGCATAAGCCCCCGCGCAGCGGCACCTGCATCTTGTGGTCTGCGGGATCGAGCGTGCTGGTCTCTCGCACGGCATTCCCGAGAGTGACTCTTGCCCGGGGACACTTTCTTTCTACCCACCCAGCCCCACTGGGTGTATAGTGGGTATAAGTCCAGCCCAGAGAAAAAACTCCGTTTCGCAACATGCCTGGAGGCAAGGTCAATGAAACGAAAGATTCGGTTGAGTCTTTGGCTTGCGGTTGTCGGTGTACTCCTACTGGCAGTCAACACGCCGGCAGCGACCGCCCCACAACCGGGCGCATCGCAAACCGTCACGGTACCCGCGGGCACGCGGATCATGGTCCGCATGATTGACGGAGTAGATTCCAGTAAGAACCATGTCGGCGATAAATTCCGCGCCAGCTTAGAGGAAAACCTGGTGGTGAACGGCGTGGTGGTCGCGCACAAGGGTGCAGACGTTTACGGCCGGCTGGCTGAAGCGAAGGGAGCGGGGCACATAAAAGGTAAGTCGGAACTGAAACTCGAGCTTACCGATATTTCCATCAACCACCAGTTGCAGCCCATCATGACCGGAGAGTACGACGTCGCCGGTAAGTCGCGCGGCTCGAATACGGCGAAGAAGGTCGGGGGCGGTGCTGCGGCGGGCGCCGTCATCGGCGCCATCGCCGGGGGCGGTAAGGGTGCGGCAATCG
>DATFXF010000188.1:0-8031 GCA_035258565.1 Candidatus Acidiferrales bacterium | reverse complement strand
ATGCTGGCCGTTTCGGTGTCGTCGGCACTGGCCCAAGGCCGCGGCAACGGCAAGGATCGCGACCGCAGCGGGAGCGTGGACGCACAAGCATCGGTCCACGTGCAGAAAGGTGACCATGACCGCAACTTTGCTGGCACCCGTGGGCTGCAAGGTCGTCCGCCCGGCTGGGACCGCGGGCGCAAGACCGGATGGGGCAATTGCGACCTGCCGCCGGGCCAGGCGAAGAAAGACGGCTGCCACGGCGTGTGGAGTCGCAGGCGCACCGGCGTGCGTGCGAGCGGCTCGGTCGTGGTTCATCATAGTACCTCGGGGCGCAAGTCCAGCCACTTGGAGCGCGGCGACCGCGAAAATCCGAAATAAGGATGATTTCAAGGGGCTCGCCGTCACTGCGGAAAGTGCGCTGCTACTGACCTTGCTTTTCACGGGTCACTTGGCCGCTGCTTGGCTGGAGGCCGTCGATCCGGCAGGCTCAATGGGGTTCGAAGAGTCGATGATCACGCTCCGCGAAAGGCTGTCAGCGGCCCGTCCGCACGATCCCTGCTACACGGTCCAGCGCATCGTGCGCGACGTCTGCGGAAGACTGCTTTGGCACAAGCATTCGGACGCTTGTCCTTCTGCCGACCGCCCACCAGAACTTTGCGTCCTGGTTCCACGAACACCATTTGGACGGGTAGCCCAACGCCGTTGTCTGCCTCAATTGGGATGCACTGGCCGAGAGGGTCACTACGACTTCGTCTTTAACAAAGGAGACCTGGCACAGGCTCTCCGTTGAGTCCCCGAATACCCTAAACAGGGTAGGAAACCGCGGATCACCCTCGAGCTAAGTTCATCAGCGGGGACATTGCACCAGATGCAGTGCTGCCCGGAACCACGGGCGCGAAAACTGTTCAGCCTGCTCCGTGCCAACAGAGGGCTTCTCGCGTTGCTGCGCGCAGGTCAGGGTTGTTGTCGAAAATGAGCCGCACGAGGGTTGCTGCCGCGGCCGTGCCGTAGTCCAAGACAACCGGCGTGGTGCGTTCGGGAAGCATGCGAATTTGATCCTTGTCGATGATTAGCTCCAGCGAATTGAGGTCTGGGATGCAGGTAGAGGTGGTAGCCACACTACTTCTTCGGTGCCACAATTCCCAGAAAAGTTTCACCGTGGCCGGGGCTGTCGCCGAGCTAGAGCGCAGCTCTGGTTGCTAGACTATCGTCTGCGGACATGTCGGTGACGCCCGGCTGTACGCTTGATTTTCTTTTTCGCTGCTGGTGGCTTGGCTGAAGTGGCGGGCTGGTCAGAGCTATATGCGTCGGCCACGATTCTCCAACTACCGTCCGGCTGTTTGTTCCAGACGGCCATGTCCTTACCCCGGTCAGTTATCGGCACGGCGTCGGGACCCTGCGTGGTCAGCTCGTAGCTGTAGAGGGCATAGGCCAAATCTCCTGAGCGGGAGACTTGTAGTTTGGTAATCTGCCAGCTGATGGCAAAGCCCGGACTCGCAAGCAGCTGTGACCAGCCAGCGCGGAGTGCCTCCTTCCCAGTAAGGGGAGGAGCATTAGGTGGGAGCCAGGAGGCTTCAGCGGCGTAACAGGAAAGCACGCCCTCTGTGTCCTTTGCCTGCGCTGCCCTCAAACACGCGGCATCCGCAGTGCGGATGGCCCGCTCATCTGCCGCCCGCGTATCCACGGCAGCTTGTCGCTGACACGCCACTGCAAAAGAGAAAAGGCCAATTACCAGCAGGCAAAGCCTTCGCATCTCAGTCTCCTTTCGCTTTCAGGACCGTTTGGAGTGGATGCGAGGCAACTTAGTCTGGTGGCTGCCGCGCTGTCAAGCAATGGAGCCATCCCAGTCATCCCACCTTGTTCCGAGGCGGTAGGGGAGTTCGCAAGCCAGCGCCTTAACTTGAACGACGAGGCTGGGGGGAAAAGCGGGCTTTCCGCCCGCCCCGCGGCTGCGCCTCCAAGCCGGGCAGTCGGGCGAGGCAGAATCGCTTGCGCCACTTGCTGACGATCTGGCGAGGCGTGTCCAGCCGGGATGCGATGAGGTCGTTGGACAGTCCCTGCTCGGCGAGCAGGACAATCTTGGCGCGAACGACATCGCAATACGGCGACGTATATTTCCGAACGATGGACTGCAGCTTCAGTCGCTCCTCGCTGGAAAGACGCACATCAAATGGGCTTGTCCTGGGCATGAGACAATTAGCCTCCTATGCCCAGCTTAACACATTAGGTCAGCAAATCGTCTACAAATACGTCACCGTATTTGAGAACAGCAGTACTTAGGCACCCTCGCGCGGGCCGGCTCACCTGGTAGATTGCCAAATAGGGATCTTCGACCACAGCGCGAATCGCATAGTGCTCGCCCCAGGCTTTCATCCCACCCTTGAGGTTGGCACTGTCGTAGCCCAGGCAGCGCAGTCCCTGCGCGACGAACTCCGAAGTGTCGCCCTTGGCGCATACCGCAAGGATCGGCAGATCTGAGGGAAGCTGGTCCGCAAGGTCCCGCTCGACGTAAGCGACGACGGAGTCCAACATCTCATCTTTGCCCCCAAGTTCGAGCATCTCGAAATAGGGAATATTGACGGCGGGCACAGGGCTGCGGCCTTCGAGTCGAAACCTTTCGAACTCATCGCGATTGCGCACATCGAGGACGAAGAATTCGTCGCGACGTTCCAGTCGTTCGAGCAGATCTCCCGCAGTCCAGACTTCATTGTTCAGTCGCCCTGCCACTTTGGGCTCCCCAGCCGGCAAGATACCACATCTATTAGGCGCTGTCGGCAAATCGCTCATCACCGGTGATCCGCTACTCGACAATGCGGCTAACTCCCGATTAGTCCAAGTCGGCTCACCGGACCAGTGAACCGAAAGGGTCAAATTGGGGACGTACCCGCAGAATGCAAGCCGCACAATTTGTTAGATCTTCTCGTCCGGACCTAAGGGAAACCAATTGCGTCGACTTACTTTCTTTCCTTAGCCGCGCGACGCACACCGAGAGGAAATCCTTCCGACACAAGCAAGGTTGTCAAGAACTTGAGCCCTAAGGGGAGCCTGTTGTCATTCTCAGCGCAGCCCGTTTCTCCTTCTCACCGGTCAGGGGCTTGGTCCTGTAAGCTAGTGCATTGTGGTTTCTCCGAAAATGTTCGCCGTTTATACGTACTTTGTAGCCCGGCTCTTCCGGGACTTGCGCGTACCGGCCAGACCGGGTGGGCTACATGAAACAACGATAGGGACAGAGGAGGATCAAAGCATGATGAAGAGGAACGTGCGAATCGCTTTCGCGGTGCTGTTTGTGATGACGCTCCTAGCGCTTTCGAGCCCGCTGGTTGCCCAGACCATCCCCCCGGGCGGAGCTCCGGGCGAAGAGAAGCAAGAGAAGGGTCTCACCTGGCGCGAGAGATTTGAAGGCAGCTCCAGCCAGGACGGCCAAGTAATGGTTCTGAACTCTTCGTTTGGTTACAACTTGAACAAATTCTTCGGCTGGGATGTAGGCGTGCCGGTGTTCTTTCTTCGCCAGGCTTCCCGTACCACCGGAACAGGAACGAACTCAGTGAACGGCATTGGCAACGTGTACACCGACCTGCGCCTCAACGCGCCCAACCCCCTACTGAACTACAGCTCCAGCATCACCGTCGCGGCTCCCACCGGCGACACCACCAAGGGTCTCAGCAGCGGCCGCATCACCGTGGACTGGGATAACCGCGTGGACCGCAGCTTCGGCCAGCTCACACCGTTTTTTGACGCCGGCGTGGGCAACAGCATCTCAGACACGCGTTTCTTCCGGCGGCCATTCATCACTCTGGGGCCCGTGGCGCATTTCGAGGGTGGCGTGGACATCGGCATCCTCAAATTGCTCACCTTCACCGCGTCCGCCTATGACATTCAGCCCTGGGGCACGCAGCGCGTCTTCAGCCGCGTTCAGACGACCACCACAACGACCACCCGCGGGCGCGTCTTTGAGACATCGCGCGAAACCCTCGGCACCGCCGACCTGACGCGCGACCACGGTTTCACTGCAGGCCTGAGCCTGAGCATGTTCAAGTATGTGGCCCTCGACGTGGGCTACACCCGAAGCATCCGCTTCGCGCTCGATACGGTCTCGTTTGGCATTGGGTTCGACTTGACCCCGCTGGTGCGGCACAAGCCCAGCCCCTAAGCGATTCCGAGCCAGGTGATATGTCTTACCGGTGCCGCCTGGGGTTCCCCCGGGCAGGGCAGACGTTTCAACTTTGAGCAACGAACTGGAGCAACCTCCTACAGGACAGCACCATCCTATGGTACTAATACGGTGTTCCCCGAAGCCCTGCCCTCAGGAGGAATGGAGAAGATGAAGCGTTGTCTGACTCTTCTAGCTGGTCTGGCATTGGTTTCGTACCTCGGCGGCCCTGCATACGCCCAGTCCAAGCATGGCGTCGGCGGCCCTGGCTCAAGCCATAGGGCCTCAGGTAACAAGCCGTCAGATGCCGGCAAAGGCAGTACCACCGGTCACTCGGCCACCGACCTGCTTAGCAAGAACAGCAAGCTGAATGACGCCTTAAGCGACGCGCTGACCCGAAAGGGACTGATCCCGACGGGCACGACTCTTCAGCAGATGTGCGCGAACTTCAGGAACCTTGGCCAGTGCGTCGCGGCCATCCACGTCAGCCACAATCGCCATATCCCGTTCGGCTGCCTAGCGTGGGACGTGACTGGCAAGCAGCCTGGCGCCCCCGTCGACACTTCCAAGTGTACGGCCCCCACAGGCGGCGCGATGAGTCTGGGGAAGGCCATCCAAAAGCTTGATCCCAGCGCGAACGCCAAGGCGGAAGCCAGGAAAGCCGGTCAGGAAGCTGACAGCGAGATCAAGCAGGCCAGCAGCAGCTAACCGGAGTGGGAACGCATAAGACTTAGCGAAGGCCCGCCCCGCGCGGCGAGCCTTCGCTATGGCCTTCGAATCCTCGGTAACCCTTCGACTGGGGTCCGTGCGAGATTCAGCTTGGGCCCGAAATCACCCGCTATGCCGATTCCCCTGCACGCGGCGGGAAGACTAAGACTGGGCGCGCCAGAACTCAGGGGCGGGCTGCGCGAATTCAAAGCCCACGTCAGTCTTCTCCCGACGCGAGGAGCCCACGCGGACAACATGGCACTCTTCCTGCTTCTGCGTAAGCTTGTTCGTGAGCCAAAGACTCTGCCCGGTCTTGACGCTGGCCGCCAAGCAGAGCAGCCCGCCGTGCGCGTTCCCCTGCTGCGTCATCGTATCTTCGTGAAAGAACGCTCCATCCGTTCTGTATCCGAAGACGATCACCGGCACGGGTGGCCTCAATCGGTTGCTGCGCCGGCGCTCTGAGCCCTTAGCCCTTGCCTGCAGGTCTCTTTTCAGAAACTCCCGGATCTGATGGCTCGTAGAAAACGCAAAGAACGCCAACGCCACAAGAATGGCCGTGCCTAGGAACGCGATGATGGTCAGTAACCAAATCATTTTCCTGCGTCGGATATAGGATGTAAGAGCAACGGAATCAACGGGACTTAGAGTTTGTACCGCAAACTTGATTCGTGTCCGCCGCGGCGGAACAAACCACGTGGGGCGCCTTCTCCTTGCGGAGAAAGACGGGATAGGCTTAGACTGCGCCCAGCCACGACTGCTCTTTCTGGGGGCGGCTGTGGTTAGCGGCGCGTAGGTGCTAACCCGTCCTGCGCGTCCCGCTCCAATTAACCTACCCCTGCCTGCTGAGGAAGTCAATTCAACCAAATGGTCGGAAGTGTCAAGCATTTTGTGTAAATTCCTTGAGGGGTTTTCTCTCCCAGGAGCGGTTCAGATGACTAATCACACCGAACACGATTCGGTCACAGCTGTCCGGATTGGTGAAACTGGACACAAGCTACCGCCCGGGGCCGCCGCTTCCGCCAACGGCCCGCCCAGCGCCGAAAGGCTCGCTCGGCTCGCCCACGGCTCCGAGCGCGGTAAATCGCTGCCGCCTGGGCCACACATGAGCCTTCCTTCTTGGGCACCTTGTCGGCAAGGTTGCGTAACTTGTGCGCCCAGCATCGTTGCACTCGTGCCTGCGGATAGACCAAGCTCACCGCCGCGTGCAGCCCCGTCGAACCATCGCTGACCACCAAGCGCAGCCAGCTCGGGCACTCTTCGACGGGAATCGTGGCGACCTATGCGAGGGTCGTGGATGAGGCACGGCGAGAAGCGGCCCAGAAGCTGGAAACGTCGAGGGAGTTAAAATTGAGCTTGACAATTCAAACTCGAGCGGCGGGCCCAGCCGGGAGCCGGACTAATTGAGCATGCGGCGAGCTTTTTGCTGCGACGCACACAGGGCCTAGCTTGACCGGGTTGCCCGACGAACGACCCGCAAGAAGCCCCAGCTGAAGAATTCCCGCCGGGAGTGAGGCCCTAAAGGGAATTTTGCCGGCAAGATCCCCTGCGTTATAAGTCTTTCCTCGCCAGCCAGGTCAGCGCCGAAGCGCATAGGGCCCAGACGAATGCTTGCGCCAGCTTCGGGACTATCTGACGCAAGAGGCGCAGGCGGCACGGCGGGCACGGCAATCCGTGAGCTGTCTCAGGTGTCAGCTCGAATCGAGACGCCAACCGGGGCACTTCTACGGATACCGCGTGATTCAGGCGCGACGGACAACCTGACCTCAGGGGCGCCGAACACCCCGTCTTAACCATCGCGATGGATTTCAAGGGAGCGGTAGAAGCCAAGCCTTTCGAAATACCGTCTACGCATTGGGGAACGGTTCTCGAAAAATTGCGATTTGGCTCAAGAATTCGCCGATTCGGGTAGTCGAAAATAACCGTAAATCTCCGCAACACTTCGCCGCCAATTTTCTGCTGGTCGTCAGGATTGGCTGAGCAACAGGAAGTAATGGGGCCGAGTAGACGGTAGCCGCCCAACTCGAGTATTCGGCCCCGCCAAGCGCGCCTTCGGTTGGAGTGCCCAATCCCACGCCTGTGTGGATTTTCCTGAGTGGACCCGTCGACTTCAGGATCGCGGGATGGTCCACGGCATCGCCTGATCCACTATCTTGTCATGGGTGACAAGGAGCAGGTCTTTGAATGGCTCGCGAAGGCCCGTCGAAGGAATCCAGCTGGTTGGTTTGGCTCAAGGTCGATCCTGTGATGGATCTGCTGCGCTCAGACGTGCGCTTTCAAGAACTGCTGCGGCGGAGGCAGCAACGATGAGGCGTAGGCTGATCGCCGTTTCGCTGTTGTGCATTTGTACTTGGTCTGATGCCCATTCTGCGTCGAAGCTCGATACAGTGTTCTGGACTTTTTCACGGAGCAACAGGTACCGCTCCCCTGTGTGGAAAAGGCGGTGAAATCGCTCGTGACCTACAGAAAGGACATGCTCGTCACGCCAACCGGACTCTGGAAGGCTCTCAGTGACGCGAATTCAATAAGAAGTTTGTTCCTACATTAGCATCGGCCACCCCTTCGGGGTGGTTGAATGAGTCTGAAACTCTATCAGAGAGCTCAATGGCAGTGGAATGGTTCGGCGCCTTTAAGCTGCCGGAGCTCCGATGACTCGGAACCCAAGCTTGGCGGCTTCCATGGCTCGCCACCGGTAGAATGTGGGGCCCAACATGGCTCGGCAGCTAAGGCCGTCGTTTCCTTGGAGCGTTCCTGCCCGAACATTAGCGTGGCTCCGGTATTGGCGAAAAGGATAAAGGCCGACCCCGCTGGAGAGACTGAGTAGGTTTCGCCGACCGGGCCGGGCCACGTTGAATTCAACAGGGGAAGGTTAGCATGAAACCCAAGCAAAGGGACCAAGCCAAAAAAGCAAACTGCCGCTCAACGCAGTCCAGTTGACAACAGATGAATCGCAAGCAACGGCGGGAGATGATGCGGAAGATGCAAAGCGAAGACATCACCCTGGAGGTGGTGCATCCCGACGCCGCGGGTATCGATATCGGCAACCAATCCCACTACGTAGCTGTACCACCAACGCGGGACAGTCAACCGGTGCGGCGCTTCGGCTGCACCACAGCCGAGCTGAAGGCCATGGCCGATTGGCTGAAGCGATGCGGGATTCGGACCGTGGCCATGCAATCAACTGGGGTGTACTG
>DATFXF010000187.1:0-18348 GCA_035258565.1 Candidatus Acidiferrales bacterium | reverse complement strand
AACAGAATGATCAAGATCAACAGGCCCCCATAAAGCAAAAGGTGGAACTGAGGAAACGCCGCAATCAGCTCCTCCTGCACAATGCCGTATACGGCGCCTCCGACTACCGGTCCCCAGACCGTGCCCACACCGCCGATGATGGGCATCAGTAGCACGGCGACGCTCATGTGGAACCCGAAGACCCCCGGTGGGTGAATGAACGCGGCGTAGCGCGCAAAGACGCCTCCTGCTGCGCCGGTGAGGGCCGCGGCCAGCGCGTGCACGAGCAGCTTCGAGGCGAAGGGATTGACGCCACTATCGGCCGCGGCCTCCTCGTCCTCGCGGATGGCCAGTAGGCCGAGGCCAAAGGCCGAGCGGCGCAGCGCCCAGGAGACCAGCACGGCAATCGCGGCGAGCACGAGCGCGGTATAGAAATGCTCGCGCTGGTGGAACGCGCCGCGCTCAAGGATGCGGTAGCCGCTGGCGCCACCGGTGAAGGCGAGGTTCGTCATCACCACGCGCACCGCTTCCGAGACGCCGATCGTGGCGATGGCAAAGTATGGCCCGCGCAGGCGAAAGGTCGGAAGGCCGATCAGCAGCGAGGCGCCCGCTGCCATGGCACCCGCGCCCGAGAAGGCGAGGAAGGGATGGACGCCTGCGTTGATGGCCAGCGCGGCGGTATACGCACCGAGGCCGTAGAAGACGGCGAAGCCGAAGGACACTTGTCCCGCGAAGCCGCCGAGCAGGTTCCACGCCACGCTCGTGGTGATCCATACGAAAGTGAAGAAGAACAGACGCGTGATGTTGGGGCCGAGGCCGAGCCACGGCAGCACCATCAGGGCAACGAGCAGCGCAAGAGGCACCGCCGCGCTCCTCCAGCGGGGGACAGAATGGCCGGCAGCGCTCATGCCAGGTGCTGCCTTTTCTCAAACTGGCTGGCGATGCCGCCAGGCAGCACAATCAGCGCCACAACGAGCAGGGTGAACGCGATGGCGGGCTGGTAGCCTGCCGGCAGGACGAGAATGCTGAATGTCTCGACCAGCGCCAGAATCAGCGCACCGATGGCCACTCCGGAAAATGATTCCAGCCCGCCGAGCACGATGATCACAAACGCGCGCAGGAGAAATGCCCGACCGAAGTCTGGACTGAAAGAATAGAGCATCGCGAGCAAGCCACCCGCGGCTCCAGCGAAGCCGATGCCCACGCCGAAGGTGAGACGCGCGGTGCGCTCGACGTTGATGCCGACAATGCGCCCGGCGTAGCGGTTCTGGATCAGCGCCCGCACCGAGCGGCCGTACCAGGTCCTGTGCAGCGCGAACTCGAGGACAAGAAGTGAGGTCACCGCCGCGAGAAACACCAGCAACTGCACCATCGGGATGTAGATGGGCCCGAGATGCAGGCTCTCGAACGTACGCGGCGTCAGGATCGAGCGGTCGGCGCTGCCCCAGACCAGGTAGCCGATATTTTGCAGCACCAGCCAAAGGCCGAACATCAGCAGCAGGGAAGTGAGCGTCGGCTGGTCGGAGATGGGTATCCAACGCACCAGCAGCAAGTGCACAAGCATCCCCGCAAGAAAAAAGGCGGGGAAGGCCAGCAGCGCGCCGACGAGCGGGTCGACCCCTGCTCGCTCGTAGAGCTCGAAGACGAAGTAGGCACCAAGCATCATGAACCCGGCATGCGCCAGGTTCACGATTTTCATCACGCCATAGATTATGGTCATGCCCACGGACATGGCCGCGTACGTGCCCGCCAGCAGCACGGCCGCGATTAGCAGGTTGAGAAAATCAATCGCGGTCATTTCAACGCCCTTCTAGGTAGGGGCGCTGAGCGCACGCAAGGCACAATTCTTTCGGGCCGAGGAATCTCGCCAAGTCCGCCGACCGCGGGGAGAGATTGCCCGGCCGCAGTGGCAGGGTGCCGCGCCTCGAAATGACAACAATGAACGAGGTCTGGGGTGACCATCGCGCGCAACTATTTCTTGCGTGGCTTGGGCGCGACGGGTTCGCTGTTGGCCGAATCTCTTGGGTACACAATGTCCGCGGTTCCGCCGGGCTTGTTCTGGACAATGACGAAGGGCGTGCGCATCTGGCCATTGGGCCCGAAGCGCAGCTCCTGCCCGGGCAGGAGCGAGGTTGTCATGTCCAGCCTTCGGAGGGCATCGCGGATAGCCACCTTGTCCAGGCTGCCGGCGTTTTCGATCGCGGCGACGAGCGCGCGCACAGCGTCATAGGCGGTGGCCGGGTACCAGGAGTCCACTTCGTGCTTGGCGAAATTCTTGTACTCCTCAACGAACTGCTTGACTTGTGCGTAGGGCAGGTTCTTCGACCACCAGATGCCGGCGAAGATGTAGTCCGTGGCGGCACCCATGGCCTTGCGCGCGTCCGCTTCGGGCCCGCGCGCCCCGTAACTGATCATCTGGTGGTACATGCCGCTCTGGATGTACTGGCGGTGCATGGTGATGTAGTCCTGGAGGTGCGCATCGGCGAGGAAAATGTCGGCGTGGGTGTTCTTCACTTTTTGCAGCAGACCGGAAAAATCGGGTGAGCCGAGATCGAACTTCTCGCTAAAAACCACCTTGAAGTAGCCGGGGTGCTCGTCAATCCACTTGTTGATGCCGTTGCCATAGTCCACGCCATGGTCGGTGTTTTCGAGCGCTTCAGCAATGCTCAGTCCTTTCTTGAGCTTGCCCTGGTCCACCAGCCAGCCGAGAAATTCCGCACTGGTGTAACCGAGCAGGTCGGTGGGGCTGAGCATGCCGAAGACCCATTGGTAGCCGCGGCTGAAGATCGTCGTGGCCGCGGCGCCCGTGGTGATCCAGGGTGTCTGGTAGCGGTCGGGCATCACCGATTCGGCTTCGCCGAGCGCAGTCGAATAACCGCCCAACACCGCAGTGACGCCGTCGGCAGTCATGGCGCGCTCGACCAGGCTCGCTGACTTGGCCTGGTCGGAGCCGTCGTCGTAATAAATCTCCCGCACCGGCAGGCGCTTGTCGAGCCGCTTCACAAAGATGCCGCCCTTCTGGTTGACTTGCTGAATGGCCAGTTCGATGCCTTCCTTCTGATACTGGCCGGGCTTAGCCTCACGGCCGGTCGTGGGTAGTACAACGCCGATGCGGATTTCATTGCCAGCTTTGCCCCGGCCGCCGCAGCCCGACGGAGCCCAGGCGATGGTGCACAGAGCTAGGGCAACTACGGGAGATCCGAGAATTGAGCGACCCGTCCGGGAGAATTCCATAGCCACCCTCCTTCGCCCGATACCATTCTGCGGGCCGATCCGTCGCGATCCCCGATGACACCTAAGCCTAACAAAGCCCTTTCACGGCGGGGATTATAGGCCAACCAGTCGTCAAGAAACAGTGGGAATGGATTCCGCCGGATTCCGCCCGACACCAGAGATAACCGTCCGCTGCACGCTTGAGTGCACCCCGCCCCAATGAGCGCGGCACGGACATCAATCTCCATCCACCAGCGTAGGTATGAACACTCGAAAGGCCGGAGCATAGTCGCCGTGTTCGCGGTTGCCGTGCTGGTTACTGGGAGTGTTAATTAAGATGCTCCGGAATATATGGCCAGGAGCGGAGCGCGAAGCATATGGATGCCGTTCGCGGTGGGCTTCCTCACGGTGGGAGCATCGGTAGTGCTCTGGCAGCGGCTGCTGCACCAGGAGCGCGCGGAGATCCGCCGGATGACGGGCTCGCAGGCGCTCCTCGTCAAGAACAAGACCGAAGCGGAGCTTAAGGCACGCATCCTGCCTCTCAATCACCTTGCGCGGCGCTGGGAAGTTCGCGGCGAGCCTCCAGAGCTCGAGGGAGAATCGGACGCTGCCCTGGTGATGAGCGGCTACCGCGGCTATCAGGCCATCGAGTGGGTGGACGAGAACCTCCGCGTGCGCTGGGTAGCGCCGCGAGCGGGGAACAAGCTGGACCTGAACGCAGATCTTGGTGTCCTCCCTGCCGTACGCGCCACGTTCGGAGCCGCCGAGGACACGCACCGCATCCTGGCCACGCATCCGATCGAGCTCCGGCAGGGCGGGCGCGGCTTCCTCATCTGCGTGCCCATTTATCCTGCGCAAAAATTCGGCGGATTCTTAACGGGCGTCTTCCAGTACGAGGAGCTGCTCTATGCGATTTTGGAAGATGTAGCGCGGGATTATTGGGTGACCGTTTACGAGGGCGAGGAGCAGATCTACAGCCGCTCGGGTACCAACACGCCGAGGGAGGAGGAGGAGCAGTGGACTCAGGAAGTGCCCATGCATGTCGCGCAGCTCGACTGGCGGCTGCGCGTCTCGCCCAGGCAGGAGACGCTGGTGCGGGCCATGTCGCCGCTGCCGCAAGTGACGCTGGTGGGCGGGCTGATGTTGGCGGCACTGCTGGCCTTTGCGGTGTACTTCGCGCAGACGGCGCACACACGCGCCCAAGAGGTCGCGGCCGCCAACGTAGAGCTCAAGAATGAAATCGCCGAGCGCGAGCAGGCCGAGAAAGCGCTGCGCGTCTCCGAGGCGAACTACCGCTCGCTGGTGGACAACGCGCCCTACGGTATCGCACGGGTAGCGCTCAATGGGCGCATTGTGATGGCCAACCCCGCAATGGTCGAGCTGCTCGGCTACGCCTCAGCCGAGGAGTTGCAAGGACTCGACCTGGGGCGCGACGTCTATAGCGATCCCGCCGAGCGCGCGCGCGTGCTCGCGCTCTACGCGGACCGCGACTTCCTGGAAAATGTCGAGACCCAGTGGAAGCGCAAGGACGGGACTCCGATCACAGTGAAGTTGAGCGGCCGCAAGGTGCGTAATGCTGCCGGCGGTGTGGCCGGGTTCGAGGCCATCGCCGAAAACATCACCGAGCGGCGCGAGCTCGAAGAGCAGCTCCACCGCGTGCAAAAGCTCGAGGCGGTGGGGCGCCTCGCAGGCGGGCTGGCGCACGACTTCAACAATCTGCTCATGGTGATCCGCGGACACACCGAGCTACTGCTCCAGGGTACCGGGCATGGGGACCCCTTGCGGCGGTACCCGGAGGACATCATGAAGGCGACGGAACGAGCGGCCCGGCTCACGCGGCAACTGCTGGCCTTCGGCCGCAAGCAGGTCCTGCAGCCGAAGGTGATGGACGTGAACCGTCTGGTCGCGCAGGTGGCCGAGCTGCTGCCGTCGCTGCTCGGGCCGACGATTGATCTGGTGCTGACGATGTCGCCCGACGGTTGCTGTGTACTTGCCGACCCGGCGCAGATCGAGCAGGTGATCCTGAACCTCGGGATGAACGCCCGCGACGCCATGCCGGAGGGGGGCGAGCTCACCGTCGAGACTTCTGCCGTCGTGCTCGACGACGCCGCGACGCGCCGACTGCGGCTCGCGCAAACAGGACCGCACGTCAAGATCGCAGTGAGCGACACCGGCTGCGGCATGGACGCTGCAACGCGCGCACACCTCTTCGAGCCGTTCTTCACCACCAAGGAGAAAGAAAAAGGCAGCGGGCTCGGCCTCGCGTCGGTGTACGGCACAATCGAGCAAAGCGGCGGCGCGATCCACGTCGAGAGCGAGCTTGGCCGCGGCACCACGATCGAGGTGTACCTGCCACGCGTCGAGCAGCCCGCGGAGATCGTCGAACCGCCCAGCGTCCCCGTGCGCTCGCTCCTGGGCACGGAGACGATCCTCATCGTGGAGGACGACGACAGCGTGCGCAAGCTAACGCGCGAATTCCTGAGGCTGCGCGGCTACAGCGTGCTCGAGGCGCGCAACGCGGCCGACGCCGTTCGCCTCGCCGAGCGTCACGCCGGGCCCATCCACCTGTTGCTCACCGACGTGGTCATGCCCGAGCGCAATGGCCGGGAGCTCGCTGGCGAGATCACCACTCGACGGCCGCACATGCGAGTGCTCTTCATGTCCGCGTACACCGAAGACGCTATCGAGCAGTTCGGCATGCTCGACCCGGGTACAGCGCTCATTGAGAAGCCCTTCAGCCCCGATGACTTGACGAATAAGGTGCGCGAGGTTCTGGGGAGCGGTGCGGCCTCGGCGTAAAGCGGTGCCAGGGCTGAGGCGCGGCTTGGGGGGCGTCCGTTAATGTAATGCGGCGGGAGCGCTTAGGGCTGTCTTGTCTAGAGATGGAGCGCGCTTTTCAAGTAGCGCCGGAACCTGCGCGCGCGTATCATCCCGGCGTGAGCACAGGTCGAAGGATTCTCGTGCTTGGGAGAATAGGAATGCGAAACATCTTCGCTCGGTTCCTGCTCACGGCGGCACTGCTCATCTTCTTCGCCACAGTGGCCACGGCCGAGGCCGTGCCCTGGCAGATCGATCCTGCCCACTCGGCCGCTCAATTTGCGGTGCGGCACATGATGGTTTCCACGGTCCGCGGCGCGTTCAGCAAGGTCTCCGGTGTGGTGAACTACGATGAAAAGAACTCGGCCAACTCGAGCGTGGAAGTCACTGTAGATGTCAGCTCGGTGGACACCCGCGTGCCGCAGCGCGACGCTGACCTGCGTAGTGGACGCTTCTTCGACGTGACGAAATACCCGACGATGACGTTTCGTTCCAAACGCATCACACCGTCCGGCGACGGCCGCTTCAAAATGACGGGCGATCTAACGATTCATGGGGTCACCCGCGAAGTCACCTTCGACGTCGAGGGCCCCACCCCCGCGGTCAAGGATCCGCAGGGCCACCTGCGCCGCGGCGCCTCCGCCACCACCAAGATCAACCGCAAAGAGTTCGGTATCGCCTATAACGCCGTGCTTGAAGGCGGCGGCCTCGTCGTCGGCGATGAAGTGGCCATCTCGATTGATGTCGAGCTCGTCAGGCCGGCCGCTCCCGCCCCTGGCTCGAACAACTGACCCGCTCGATCGCCGGGCGCTCCTCATCGGAGTTCTTCCGAGGCCGCTGTCTTTCATCAGCCAGGAAATCTCACCCGCGCAGTTCCGATCACTCCTTGCGCTCAGGCAGGGTATTCGGACTCGGGGAAGTCCACTGGACTCCTGAAACCGCTGATCCTTCCTCCCTCACGCCGGCGCCGCGGGACGCCTCAGGATAGGGGTTGCAGACAGGGCAAATCTCGTATCGCAGGTGGCGAAGAGGCAGGCATTGTGCCAGAATGAAGCTACCGCCCAGTCTGGAGACGATTATGGCTATGCGCAAATCCTTGTTGAAGATGGGCCTCGCCCTGACCCTGGCAGCTCTGCTGCTTCTGCCGTTGACCTCGTTTGCACAAGAACCAAAGAGCGAAGTCCTCGGTGAGGTCGAGTTTGTCGGGGCCACGAAAGTGGAGAAAACCTCCGGGGTATGGATCGATGGGGGATACGTTGGCTACCTAGACGAGCTCAAGGGCGCAAAGAGAGTGATGCTCTTGCCCGGCGAGCACAAAGTTTCCGTGCGGCAGTCCGGCTATAAGGACTTCAACGAGAAAATCATCGTAGAGCCGGGGAAGAAGACGATTCTCCGCGTCACGATGGAAGTGGACCCGCGCGTCCAGCTGCCGGTGGTCACCTCGGAAATCAAGCTCCAAGTAACGCCTAGCCGCGCTGCAGTGTTTCTGGACGACAACTACGTCGGTCACGTCCATGAGTTCGGAGGGGCCGGACGCAAGATGCTGCTGAGCCCGGGAAAACACCGCATCAAGATCGCGCTGGCTGGCTATCGTCCCTTCGAGACAGAAGTCAATCTGCTGCCGAAACAGAAATTCGTGCTCAAGACGGACCTCGTGAAGGGGAGCATCACACAGGCCGGCCCTCCCATCAAGCAGCCGTAAGGTCGCAGCCTACCCGCGCGTCATTCCGAGGCCGCGACCCAGCGGTTCTCGGTAGGGGCGTCTCAGCCCCTAGCCGGCGAAGGCCCTGTTTGGCGGTGCCATCCGCCCCTTCGACGCTCGAAAGGAGATGCACGCCGGGATGGTTTGACTGGATCCCGGTCAGGCTCCAGTCCGGACCGAGAAGACACCCGGCGAGGTTAACGGGGCTGCGGCTTGGGGCGCAGGACAAACTCGACGTCACGTTCGGCGTTGAGCTGAACCGTCCTGGCAAAGTCAATCTTCTCGAGGGGCACCGAATTCTCGCCGCCGTAAGTCGTAATGTAGTGCAGCCGATCGCCTTCCACCCAGTAGTCGGTGACGCCATACATCCAGCCGGTCTTGAGGAAAAGCAACGTGATCGGGCGCGCGGTCGGTTGTTCGCCACCGGGGCTCGGCGGTTCGGCTTCCTCCGCTGGCATCGCTACTTCGCCCGTGGGTACCGGCTCAACGGCCTGGGTGATTACCGGCACGCCGTCCAGGAACAAGCCGGTGCTGAAGGCCGGGCCAAATCCAAATCCGGGGAGGAAACTGCTGGGGAAGAATCTGCGGGAGAAAAATTGCCGGCGCACGAAAGGCGAGGTAGTCGTGCCATTGAAATTCAAGAAGCGCCCCGTGGCGCACAATGGACAGAAGGGGTTCACGAAAAAGGGATCAACGGCGAAGCCATCAAAGAAAAACGGAGAGAAGAAGCAGTCGCTGCCGAAGAAAAGGAATGCGCCGCGATTGGCGAAGCGGCTCGTACCGACGATGGATGTCCTCCGCGCGATGGGAGCAGCGCGCGCCGTAATCACGGGCGTCCGCACCACGGGCTGCTCCGGGGCGGCCCGCAAGGCTGCGTGCATCGCGCCGCCGGGCATCATGCGCGCTGTGTTCGCTGTCCACCCGACTCGGACATGTGAGGGTATACGCACCCGCCCAGGCCTGTTGGCCATTGTTCCCATGGGCAGGTGCTGTATGGGGCGAGGGGAAACAAAGGCGCCGCCGGTGAAGGTGCGGCCCGTGGGAACCGCGACACTCCCCGCCTGTGGAAGAGATATCCCCGCCCCTATGTGCCCGGGCACAACAGCGTGTACAGCCACTCCGTGACTGACCGACCCGCTAGCGTGCCCGCCGCCCAAGGACCCAGCAACGCGGCCGCCGCCATGCCCACCACCGGAGAATCCGCCGCCATGGCCTCCGCCGCCACGTTGCGCCCAAGCCGACGGAGTAAGCAACAGAGTCAATGCCAGGACCGCTGCTTTGTGGTTCATGGCCCACCCCCTGGCGAGCGGTTTTTATTATACGCCGATCACAGATGCCAAGCACGCTCAGCGTATCATTTTCTTCGACTGCTGCACGCTTTACAGGGGACCTTCCGGTGAGGCTCCGATGTGCGATGTTGTGTCGCCGGCAGCGCCGAGATTATTGAGCACGAGGCAGTCGCGACTCGAGATGACGTGCCGGGGGCAGGTCATTTGCGGCCGACGAAGCGAAGGCGCCCGGTGACCGAGCGATGTCGGCCTCCAGCAAAGGTCAGAAAATTCGCCGCATCTACGTTGTTGACGACTTGGTCGGGATTCGCGTGGTCGGTGGCGTTGACGAGCGTAAGCCGCGCAGCCCACTGGTATCCGCCGAAGCGGAAGCGCTTTTCGAAGCCGAGATTGAGGCTGGCATAGTCGGGGAATCGCAGGCTGCCGGGCGGGCCGACGAGTTGCTGCTGCTGGTTGATCGCGCTGAAGGGGAAGCCCGAGCGGTACTCGAAGAAGAAACTCAGCAGGAGGTGCCAGAGTGGCAGCGGCGTCCAGCCCCAGGCCAGCACGCGATTCGGGATGTCCCACGACACCGGGCCGGGCGCTTGCGCGGTGAAAAAGAGCGAGCCCAGCGTGGGGTCGAGGGCTTCGTTGGTTTTCGCACGCGAGCGTGTGTAGCTGCCGAAGACCTCGGCCTGGCTGTTGAACGAATGCCGCAGCGTAAACTCAGCAGCGCGGTAGCGGTCACGGCGATTGTTCTGCAAGAGAAACACCCCGCCCGGCTGGCCCGGCGTTAGATCCTCGTACGCAAGACCTTCGTGCTCCTGGCGATTCGTGAGGTGAATGCTCGCGAGCGTGTTCGCGCCGAACCGTTCGACCCACTCGATGCTCGTCGTGTAAAAACGCGGCTGTTTGAGCCCGGCCGGCGGCAGCAAGAAGCCGCTCACCACGGGGCCGAGGATAGCATTCTGCCCCGTGGCGTCAAAGAAGACATCGGTACGCCGTTCATCGAGGGACTGGCCGACGAGCGCCAGCGGAATGGCCTGATCGTAAATGCCCCAAGCCACGGCAAGCTTGGCGCGATCATCACGGAAGGGCAGCAGGTTTGCGGCGACACGCGGCTCAGCCAGCGCGCGCCCGAAGAGGCGATCGCGGTCGGCGCGCGCGCCGATCTGGAGAATCAGGGGCCGCGCAAGGCGCCACGAATCCTGCGCGTAGCCGCCGAGCTGCGTATTGGAGATACGATATGCTGCCGGCCCCGCGAACGTGGTGAACTGCGAGCGGCTCAGGTCCGCGCGCTCCACCTGGATAGCGTTACGCCCGGCTGACTGGCGGAAGTCCACCGACGCGACATTCACGCCCGCCTGAAACTCGTGCGTGCCGTGCCACTGGCGCGACGCGGCAACAAGATTGCCGAGCAATTGCAGGCGCCGTGCGCGTTGTCGCAGGGTCTCAAAGAAATTTCCGGCGGTGGCGCTGGGCAAGATGATGAACGTCGCGGAGCCTTGCGGGAGCTGCTCGCTCTTGCCGGTGTCGCCAGCGATGCCGAATTCGATGAGCGTGCGCCCGAGCCAGAGTTGATCTTTCATCGAAACGAACAAGCGGCGCGCAAAGCGGTTCGTCGTGGCCGACTGGGGCGAAAACGCCCCGAGGCCGAGGTTCTCCGCGCTTGAGCGATTGTAGAGGAGGCTGGCCTGCAGGACGTGTGCCGGGGTCAGGTTCGTCTGCAGCCGCAGCAGGTTGTCGCCCGCCCACTTCGTAACCGTATCTGCGCCAGGCGGCTGCTCCTTCACCACATTGACAGTGCGCTGGACGCTGGCGGCTTCGGAAAACCACACCTGGCCCTTGCGCAAGGGTCCGGAAGAGATGAACCGTGGATACCAGTTGCCGAAACGCGTGCCTCGGTCGATATTGATGCCGGGAATGAAATTGGTGGTGCCGAAGCGCCACCGGTCGTCGCCGGTAGCGCTTTCCAGCCCCAGCACTCCCGTGCCAGCGTGTGCGTACTGTGCCGAGTAGCGGCCGGACTGCACCTCGACCGCGCGCACGGCGTCCACAGCGAGGCGCACGTCGAGCTCGCCTGTGCCGGGATTACCGATTTCGAAGCCGTCAAGCTGCACTTGTGCCTCGCCGACACGCGCGCCCGCGACGTGAAGTTGGGCCGCAGTGTCGCGCACAATGGCCGGCAGCGCGGGCAGGGAACTTTTCAGATCGTGCGTGTTGGGCACTGGGATCTCGCGGATCTCGTGTGCGACTAGCGTCTCCTGGTGCGCGATCTCCTGCGCGTCCACCCGGCTTGCCGAGGAGACCACTTCCACTTTTTCGTGAAGTTCGGTCTCGTGCGCGAGCGTAAAAGAAAACTCGTTCGCGCCCTCCTTCAAGTCGACGGCGTGATCGGCGAGGCGGAAGAAGCCCGCCTTGCTCAGCGTGAGATAGGCTTCGCCGGGCGCCAGGGAAGGGAACTCGAAGCGCCCGGCCGGATCGGTGTAGGCGATGCGCGTCTCGCCGGACGCAACGCGCACAGTGACTTCCGCACCGACCACGGGCAAGCCGTTTTCGTCCACCACGCTACCGCGAACTTGCGCTGGCGGAGCGGTCCTGGCAGCAGCGGTCAGAGACAGCAGGATGAGCAGATAAGCGACGCCCAGTTTGCGCACTGTGGACTCTCACCCCCTGAAGCACCGACCGCGGGTTTAGATGGGCATTCTAACGCTTGGGGCTTACTGCGTGGAGACGAATCGCCGCTTCAAAGGAAGCAACCCAAAACGATCAGGCATCCTCGCGTGCGGGACATCTTGCGAGCCAGTGCCCCTCGGGTTCCGGATGGGCGTGCCGCCACTTCCAGTATTCGTTCTGTGCTCCCTGCGGTTCTGCTTTGAGAATTCACGATATTCTCTGTGCCTTCCTTCAGGTACCCCTGTAGGTGCGGTCTTCGCGTGCATCCCACTCATGCCAATCGCGATGCTGCGATCCTCTGTATCTCGATCTCGAGGTTGCCATATTGAAACCTCGACGCTGCGAGTGTACACCCTTCAACCTTGCTTTGAAATGTTGCCGATAGGCTTCCTGTGGTCGCCGATTTCGCAGAAGAGCCAGCGAGTGCGGGGCAGGGCATCGGGGAGCTTCCTGCGCGAAAACTGGGGCCCAGCAAGAAGGGGAAAAAGAATCAGCTTACCCATCCCCAGTGGAGTTTCTTGGAAGGCCTGATAAACTGCGTCAGGGACCTGGATCGATATCCAGAGTTCTCGGCTCAGAACAACCGGCCCGAATCTAAGAGCCGGGGTTTCGCACCAGGCGGACTGGAATCAGCGATTCGCCTCCGCCTTGAACCGTAGAACTGCTGTTCCCGCAGGTTCCCGTGCGGTTGCCGCAGCCGGTAACGTTCAAGATTCTGACCGTGATGGGAATGTCCCCCGCTTGGGCTTGTTGGTTCTCGTACTCGATGAACACTTGCATGTAGCCAATGATGGTGATCTGCTGGATGCCGGGGTTGACCACGTGGCCGTCGTAGATGGGCAAGGTTACCAGGGAATCGCTGTTGGTGATTGTCTTCCCCACTAGGTTGGGATTGGGATTATTCGTGCCTCCCGTGATTGTCCAACTCCCATCAGGATTCATGGTTATGGTGTCCTGCCCATTCCCTGGCCCGGTGCCCGTGGCATGAATGAGGGTGTTCACGGCCGGACGGATCTGACCCACCTTGGCTCCCTGCACCGTATTCAGCGTATTGCCACACGCCCACACGGCGGTTGTGCAACCCGCTATGCAGGGAACTTGGTTTCCCTGTCCACAACCGACGTTAACAACTTCGTACTGGCTTGGACTTATCTGTCCGCCCCCCACGTGGATCGTCCACTCCTGTCCGACCACGCCCGTCGGATAGGGGCCCGGGTGCTCAATGGCACCCGTCGACGGGTCGATGAAGTACCCCTGTCCGGGGCAGTTTGGATTGGCAGGAGTAGTATGGCTCGGGCTCGAATCGCAATTGCCCAGCATAAATGGCTTCAGGCAGCTCGCACAAATTGTTGGCCCCGTTGAACTGCCCGATGGATTGTAAGCTTCAGCGGTGGCCTTCGCCCCAATATCCGCCGTGGTGACGCCGAAGATCTTAACGAAAAAGGTCGGAATGGCGTTGCTTCTTGCTTTAGTGCGCTGCACCACCACCGTGATGCGCGGGTCGAACGGCGACGCCGAATAATCGAACGTCACGTCCGGGTCTTGAATATTGGCAGCTTGCCCGCCCACGTTGTTCTGCGCTCCGATGGTTTCGGCCTGGTTCCTTGCTGGAGCCTCCTGTGGTCCGCCCGCGACGCAGCCCCCCGGTGCGGACGTACAACCCGAGGTGACGAACACTTTGGCGCCCGCCAAGGCCGCGGCATCAGCGGTGCGCTGGGCTTCGTTGCGCGTCACATACAGCATGGCCAGATCGATCGCTAGCGCGGAGATGCCCAGAAACACCCCCAAACCGACCGCGACCAGAATCAGGGTCGCGCCGCGCTGTGACCCTCGAGCTCGTACTCCGTTTTTCATTCCTCGCATGGCCTGGCCTCACTAGTTCAAATTCGGCATGATCACCACAGCCGAAAGCGTGACCGTCGTGGCGTAAGTGGAGGACGGGGCCAGCAACTTAACGACACTGCCGAAGGCCCACTTGTAGGGGTAGCTGATAGTCACGCGGGTCATCAGAACGGTGGTAGTGGTGCTGCCCACTGTGACCGGCGTTGTCACGGCGCGTTCAATGTTGATGCTCATGGGGCTCGTCGTCCCCGGACAGTTGCTAGGAGAGGTATACGTCCATCCGAACGTGTTCGGGCCGTCGCTCGTCGGGCTTGTAGACGATGGATCCAGGCTGCAGGCGCTGACCCCGGCGTTAGTTAAGTAGTTGACCGCGGACGTGGCCGCCGCCTGCACCGAGCAGGGAACGCCGTTGCACGCCGTGCTCGAGGCATTCGTGAGGTCGTCCGGCCCGCTGACGGAGATCCGCGCACCCTCACGTCCCGCGTTTGTGAGTTTGTCCTTAAGGGCGTAGCCGCCACCGAAATCGGCAATCCCCACCACCAGCACCACCAGCAGCGGGAGCACTATAGCGAATTCGACGAGTTGCGCCCCTTCGCAGGTCCGTAGCATTGCTCGCCAGCCTGGCTGGCCGGTGAACCGCGTTCGATGCAGAGCCTGTCTGTCTGGCGCTCTCATGTGGCTAGAACTCCTGGCGCATCTGCACTTTCGTATTGATCGTTATCTTTCCCTTCGTTCCTGTCAGAGACGTAAACGGAATCACGAACTGAAAGGGATAGCCGAAGGAGATCACCACACCGGAGACCTGCGAACTGCTGGGGTCAGAGGGATTCAGCACCTGGTTGCGCGCAATGGTGATGGGTGGGTTCACTTGGCTCGGGTCAAGCGAAGAAGCGGTCAGCGCGCCGTTGATTACGTTTTTGATCTCGGCATCGGTGGGAAAGGTGTTGCCGCAGGATGAGCAACTGGGCGCGACCGCAAACCGGGCGCCCTCACGCGCCGCACGTGTAATCGTCTGATAGACATTATAAGCACGTCCTAGCCAGACGATGCCGATTATGAGGGTCAGCAGCAGCGGCGCGACGATGGCGAATTCCACAATCTCGGCCCCGCGTTCCTCGGCTGCAACCTGGCGGGGCCTTCGGCTACTGAGCATTAGCGTCTTGCTACGACCTGCGCTCATCGATCCCTTTCTCTTCGTTTACGCAACGCAATTCGAGTGCTACAGAGAACTCGCGCTCTCCAGCTCTCCCTAGTGGCCTGTAAGGATAGCATATCGAAGGACTGCGCAAATGCTTGCGTCCATTATTCTCAATTCCTAGCTCCGGTCCCGGACCGCAGCCCGGTTCGCGACAGGGAGTCGTGCGGCCCTTTGTGCCAAGGCCTCGAATTCCCGCTCCTTCAGAGGAAGAGGGAGACCCCTTCCCACGCTTTACGCACCGTACTAAGGCGGAAAGCAAGACGCGTGCCAAAGTCTATGCCCCCAGCTGAGTGCTTGAAAGTTGTCTGGTCAGCGATCGAAAGGGGTACTAAATGTGTATGCAAAAGGATACGCGCCAGGGAACCTTTTGGTAATGAAACTGGCCGAGTGCAATCCCCCCTTGGCATTCAAATAGTGCCTCCAGCGAATTTGGCAACTCGAACCTTGCTGCACGGTTTTGACCTCAGGAGGGTTCGCGACCGGATGGCCACCCACCGCGATTCCCCTCCTCTATCAAGATCGCGGACATATCGAGCCTTTGGTGAGTCGTTGTGGGAAACCGTATGCTGGCCGTCCTTTCGTGTCGGCTCGACTGGTTTCAGTTGCTCCGTCAGTTAGCCCTCTGTGGATCGCACTGACGCCGCCAGGGGACGGCTGCACAGCGCCTCGAGGACGCGGATGGGCGCGTGCGTCGGGGCGACAAGCGCCTCGATCGGGACAATAGCCGTATACTCGAGCGCGTATTGACCGCTAAGCACGGCGTGCGGGACACCATCCGTCATCACCAGCCAGGTCCCCAGGGGAGGAAACTCGAGGCGCCTCTTTGGGCACTCGCGCTGAAACTCAACATGCTCTTTCAAGTAGTCATGGAAGCGCAACATGAACCGATCATAAGCGGAGCGGCCTGCGCCCGGAATGCCCAGTGCGCGCGCAACGGCCTCGAGCCGCCGCGGCCATGCGAACGTGCTCGCGGCCACTTCGCGCAAGCCAGCGTCGAAGGCGTAGCGCCGCGCGAGCTCGTCAAAGGGGTGAGTGGTCAGCCAGACGCGAGGCTTTGAGGGATTGAGGTTGGTGAAAACGCGCAGGATGCGCCGGCCGTGCATGGGGCGGCTGGGGAAGGCATCCACGTGGAGCAGGTCGTTGCGCTTGTGCAGCGGCAGCGAGCGGCCTTCCTCCTGGAGCGGGCGAAAGCTGGCCGTGTCCGGCGTCCACTGGCCCGCGTACGGCCGTAGAAAGCGCGGGAGAAAGTCGGCAACCTGTGCCGCATAACCGCGCATCACGCGCCCGATGCAGGCCAGGGACTCAGCATCCCCTGCGAAGCCGCGCAGTTGGTCTCTCGCCGGGCGGTAGGAGACATTCTTGTGCAGCTTCAGCTCTGACCAACGCTGCCCGAGCAGCAAGCGCTGGTCGTGCTCGGTGAGCTCGAAAGGTGGAGCAGGGAAGAAGAGGATTTGCCCGGCCTCGAGCTGCTCGCAATAGAAACGCGAGCGCACCTCACCCGCGGCGGCGTCGGCCCAGCCGGCGGGGCGTACAAAGTCGCTCACGGTGATCCACGCCGAGTTCGTCATTGAATCCGCGGACCTACAGACGGCGCTCGCTGCCCAGCAGTATAGCAAAGCACCGCGATCCCTCTGCGTCAAACGGCGTCAACCCGGCGGGAGAAATCCTTCGCTGCAACCTGCGTGTCATGGCGCAGCCCTCCGTTCAGATGAAAATATCCCGCCCCTCCAGGCGTAAGGGTAGGTTGATGGTCTGCTGCGCCATCACTCCCCCTGAGGAACCGTCCTCGGCCCCGAGTTTCCCGGGGCCGAGGACGGGGTATGCAACTCAGTGCGCGCCGCCGTGGAATTCGGGCGAAAGCTCGAATGGTGCGGCAGGCTTGGGACCGCAGTTGCGCGTCGTCAAGATGAGCCTCCCCAGCGGCCTCTGATCGAAGTCGAAGGCATCGAGTAGGCTGTTCGCGTCTTTATCGCGCGCGGTGAGCGGCTTGAGATCGAAGCGTTTCTCAATGAACTTAAGCACGGAAGAGAACTCCAGCACGGTGTGCTCGACGTGTCCGGCCTTCACCCATGGCGAGATGATCAGGAGAGGCACTCGCGGTCCAAAGCCGAAATTGTCCACTTTCAGCGGTGGAACGTGATCGTAGAATCCGCCGAAATCGTCCCAGGCAAGGAAGACGACTGTGGAGCGCCAGTCCGGCCCCTGCATGAGGGCATTGAGCTCCTCAACGGTCCAGTTTTGTTTTCGCCCACCCAAACGCTGGCGGGCGGATGCTCGCTGGCGTCGCCGTTCATGACCACGCAACTCACGGCGGGCAATTTGCTGGCGCGCGCGTCTACGGCGAACTGTGCGGTAGGCACGACGTGCTTTTGCCACAGGTCCGTCAGGCGAATGTGCCGAATGGCGTCGAGCGCCGACCAAATGTAGCCGGACTCACCCTGGCTCGGCGCGTAGTACCTCCCAACTGATCTGTTCTTTCCGGAGCCGATCGGCGAGGGTCCCGAAATTAAAGCTGCGTCAGGATGTCGCCTTCCTCGTCCAGGACCTGCACGCGCGAATCCGCGGGGGAATCGCAGCCCCAGCGGCCCTGGCTCTTGGAGGGATTGTTGATGGCGCCACCAGACTGCGCGCCAACGGTGTACAGGTGATTGGGGAAACTAGCGCCGGTCAACGAAGAGAAGAAGTGATCGGCGAGGACGAAATTGCGCGCATAAGCGAAACAGTTCGGTAGATCGTCTTCCCTGTACTGTGTGTAGGCGAGGGAGTCACCATTCTTGTTGCCGCCGGCGATGAGATCGAATTTATCCATCTTGCCGCCCTCAATCGCTTCGACCGCGGCCTGGTAGGAGTGGTCGATGTCGCGTGGCGTGCGATCGGGAGCGTGACCAAGCGGAATCACCTGCCCGGTGTGGATGCGGCCGGTGGTAGCACCGGCCGTGCCGGCAAACGTGCCGAAGTAGTTGTCGAACGTGCGATTCTCTTTGACGATGAAGACGATGTGCTTGATCTTGTGCAGGCCATGAAATTCACCCCCGTCATCATCGTCCTGCTGACTTGTCCGCCCGCTGGCCGCGGTGCTCGCGATCCTGCCACCTGCTGTAGCTGAGCGCTGCGCGGCCGATCAGAAGCAAGAACGCCGAGAAACTTCCCAGCAGGATCGCGAGGCGCAAAATCTCTTTCCGTGTGCCCATGGCTTACCTCCCAGTGCGAATCTCTTGCCCCTAATGATCGTTTCCTACTCGCTGTTGACGAGCTTCCCCTCTCGGATGAGTTCACTGCCATCCACGAAATTCCTGCCGTCTCTCGCCGTCGTCAAATTCGCTTCCGTAAAGCGCGTTCTTGGCAAGACCGAATCCGCCACGCGGCGAAACGAATTTCGGCACAGAGCTCTTCGAGGGGCCTCTCGCATGCCTCGGGGCCTGCGCGCCCTGCTTCGAGACCGAGCGCCCGAGGGGCCAATCCCTCGCTAACAACCCGGAACGCTCGTAAGAGTTGCGGACGGGATGACACCCTGCTCGGGTATCACTTTGTTCCCGCGTCGGTGCCCGCGGCGGTGATGGCGCCGGCATCCCGCACGCGCTGCAGGCGCGACTTGAGCACAGGCGAGCGGGCGCAGTGACCCTTTCCACGGCCAGTTGAACTCGGATTTCTCT
>DATFXF010000186.1:0-4444 GCA_035258565.1 Candidatus Acidiferrales bacterium | reverse complement strand
AGCCGCCGCGACACACGATATCTTGACCGCCAAGGCCAGCGCTGACGGCGAGGACATACTGACGCCGCTGGTAGGGAAGCTCGCCGAAGCCGTAGCCGCGCAAGTCACCAAGTAAAGAAGCAATGTTTCGCTTCGCCGGCTTCCACTGATTGACGTCAACTTCAATTTCGAGAAGCGCTCGTTTTGCCGGGCGCTTCTCGATCCTGCCAATCTCAACAAAAGTCCGGCAACTCTCTTCGGCTCGCAGTGGGTCAGTTTGACCCAAACGGGTGTATCAGCGTCCCTCTTCATCGCCATGAGCCGAAGAATTGAGGAGTATCAAGGATCTAGTGATCCGCTTGCGGACCGCGGCCTTTAGGCGGACGCGGGAACGCAAAGTCAAACTGTAGCACTACCAAAAATCGGTCAGGGTTGATACAAAAAACCTACAAATCTCACTTATCCAGCAGGAAGGGGTGGTGATATACTTCGCCAACCCAGGAAGCTAGACCCCGGTCCACAATTTTTGCTGTTCGATCACAGCAGGACTCTTAACGGGCCCCCTCCGGACTTTATTCCGTTTTTGCGTTCTCAAACGTTACTCAGATGACAGATTTTGAAGCCATTTACCGGAGCCATGTGAACGCGGTATTTCGATACGCGTTGCGTACGGTCGGAAACCGGTCATTGGCTGAGGACATCACCAGCGAAGCTTTTCTGGAGCTGTATCGTAAGCTGGATTCGATTGACTCCGGAAGACTGCCCGCTTGGCTGTTCACAGTGGTAAAAAACCGCGCTGTGGATCACTGGCGAAAGCAGACGGTTGAACAGCGCTACGCGCAGGACTTCAAAATGTCACCATCTATTCCTGGACCCGAGGCGGACATAGAGTCGTGGCTGTTGCGCGAGCCGGCGCTTAAACCGATTCATCGAGCCTGCCTGGTGCTGCACTTTGTCCACGGCATGACCCGCGCGGAAATCGGCCAGCGCCTCAATCTTTCGGAAGTCAAGGTCAAAGGGCACCTGCAGTACGCGCTGCAGTTGCTGCGCAAGGCGTGGCATTCGGAGACAAGAGGAGGACTTCATGGGCTGGATGAGCCGGCAGCCAGCTAAGCCGGGGTTCTCAAGCGATTTGGGCCGATCCATGCGCGAATGGCGCGACAAATCATCCCAGTGCCCCAAGCCCGAGCTGCTGCAAGCAGCTCAGGCAGGCGTCCTTCCGCCCGAACAGGGCCAAGGAATTATTGAACACCTCGAGAGCTGCGAACTTTGTCAATCGTTGCTTGCTGACCTGGAGATTCTGGATAACGCGGACCTCAATAAGGCAGGTGCGAACAGAATCTGGGCTCAGGTGCAAAGGGGTACAGCCGGCGCAGAACGGGGAAGAACTGGCGCGCTTGCGGCATGGCGGGAGTTCTGGCTGCGCCCTCTTCCGGTGGCCGTGGTGCTGGCATTGGTTGTTGGGATAATCGGAATACGCCTGGCGAGCGACTTCCGGAAAACCGCGGCTCCAATCGTTGACAGCCGGCTCGCGGCCCCGACGCCACCGAGTGTCTTCCGCCTGGAAAAAGCGCCGGTTATGTTGCCGGGATCCGCCGCGATCGTCTGGCGTGGCCGGGTCGACCCGTCGCGCCAGCAGGCCAAGGATCTCAAGCTAGCCCTGGCGCCCTATGAGAAGGAAAACTACGCCGAAGCCGTCGGGCGCCTGGTCTCCCTTAGCAAAAAATACCCGCACATGGCGGAAGCGCCGTTCTACCTCGGTGTCTGCCAGCTCTTCCTGGCTCAGGATGAGGCGGCGACAAAGAGTTTGCAGGACGCTGTGAATCTGGCGAGTCCGCCCCTGGCTGACGATGCGGCCTGGTATCTGTCGCTTGCCTACTATCGAACCGGCAGGCTGGATCTCGCGATGTCATCGCTCGAGCCGGTATGCCGTGCCGTGGGCGAAAAGTCTGCGCGGGCTTGCGCGGGTCTGAAGGAAATCAAAGCGCGGCATTGATGCCGCGAGAAATTCAGGTGTGTCGTGCGTTACAGGTCAAGGTTGATTGTAGCGTCTGCGGTGTTTCTAGCGCTGTCCGCAAGCTCTCTCTGTTCCGCCGGGCAGCAGCCTTCCCGACCTCCATCATCTGCGGCTCAGGAAAACCACCTGGGAATTCCACCCGAGTCCACGCCGCTTTATCCTGAGCTCAAGCAGGCCTATCTGCTTTCCCAGGCGCACCGTGCGGACGAGGCTGTTGCCGTTTACCGGGCCGTCCTGGAAAAAGCCGTAACCACCGTAGACAAACCTGCCCAGGCCTTGGCGCACGCGGGACTGTCATCCATCTTCTACGACAAGGCTGACTACCCGGCGGCTCGCAAAGAGGGCGACCAGGCCCTGGCCCTAGTTCAGGCTCTCGAAAATCCCCGAGGCGTGGCGCAAGTAAATCAGGACTTGGGCACGATTGCTTATCAAATGGGGGATATAAAGATTGCCCAACAATACCTTCAACAAGCTCTCCTGGGTTTCGAGGCGCTGGGAATGCTGAGAGAGCAGGCCGCAACGCTCAGGCGCCTTGAAATGGCAGACGCTCCCGATGGCGAAAAACTTCTGCAGCAAGCGCTTGCCATTGCCAAGCAACTTGGGGACAAGCCCATGGAGGCAGCCCTCCTCCACAATTGGGGTGACGGGCTTTTTAACCGGGGGCAATTCGATTCTGCTCAAGAAAAATACGCTGTGGCAGCCCTCCTTTATCAGCAGGCGGGCAATGATTTGGGCGTGGCCTATGTGCTGACCAGCGAGGGGCGACTGCAGCGGGTGCACGGCCACCCCGAGAAGGCTATCCCGCTCTATGAGCAGGCGCTGGCTCTTCAAGAGAAGGCCCGGGACCGCTGGGGCGTGATCCAGAGCACGAATGCCATGGCAGTTGCTTACCAGAAGCTCGAGAACCTCGAGAAAGCCATCCAGCTTTACACCCGGGCGTTGGCCATGGCCAGGGAAACCAACACCAAGAGGATCATCGATTTCGAACTGGGAAACCTCGCCGGGCTTTACAACGCCGTTGGAAAATATCGGGAAGCTATTCCCATTCTGGAAGAGACGCTCCGCGCTGAAACTCCCCATGCCGACTACCGCTACCGCTCGCTGGGGTTCGCGTATTTTAAGCTGGGGCAGTATGAGCAGGCCGCAATCGCTCTGACCAAGGCCATCGAACTGTCTCGGCAATCCGCAAACTGGGATGTCTTGCCGGAGGCGTTGATTACTCGTGCTCAAGTGGAGGAGAAGCTCGGCGACGAGAACGGAGCCCTGGCTGACGCAGAGGAATCACTCCACGTGATTGAGCGCGTCCGCGAGCATACCGTGCCCATGGACTCCATGAAACGAGGCTTCTCCGAAAACAATCAGGATGTGTTCGGCGCTTATGCTGGTCTGCTCGAGCGTGCGCATGAGCCTGAACGGGCGCTCGAAGTAGCCGAAGAAGCCCGGTCTCGCGCGTTCCTTGATCTCCTGGCGACTCGCGATCTTCAAACCAAATCGGTTGCTCCGCCGCAGGTGGCCTCTCAGCGCGGGCCCCAAGACCAGGTTCAGGCGCAAAGCGGCGACAAAGCAAAGGCCGCTACGGGTTCGTTGCAAGGAACAATCTTTCGGGGAGCAAGTTCTGAAGCAGCCGCTTTGCAGAATCGATGGAACAGCCCAGATCCCGCGTTAAGCAGCCAACTCTCCGTGCCGGCATTTTCCCTGGTTCAGGTTCAAGCGACTGCACGGCGGCTGAACTCCACGATTCTGAGCTACTGGGTTACCCCGGATGAAACCTACATCTGGGTGGTTCCACCCCAGGGCCCAACCCATAGCGCAGTGACGAACGCGTCCTGGAAACGTCTTGAAGAGCTTATCGCCGGGCTGGGGCCGGGCAGCTCAGCACCAAACAAGAAGGAGAGCGAAGCAAGATTGCAAGCGCCGCAAGTTCCCGTACAGCGGCATGCTTCTTCTTCCGCTTCGAAGGAATTAGCGCTAGTGTCCGAGGTGAGGGCACGTGGCGGAAGCGTTTTGACGCCAAAGCCGAACCACTGCAAGAAATGGCAGCAACTCTACTCGCTTTTGATCGAACCCGTCGAGAAGTGGCTGCCCTCGGAGCCGGGCAGTTTGCTGACCATCGAGCCTTACGGGCCGTTGCTGAGGCTGCCTTTCGCGGCATTGACCGATCGGCAAGGCCGCTATTTGCTGCAGCGGTTCAGCCTGCATTACACGCCTGCGGTTTCGTTGCTGCAGTTTACGCAAAGAAAGAAAGCGGAGGCGCAGCGCATTTCCGCACACTACTTGCTCGTCGCCGACCCCTCGGGAATGCTAAGCGGTCCCGGCGAAAGTACCCTGCCTGCGCTACCCGGATCCCGACGCGAAGTCGCCGCTGTGGCTCGCCTGCTTCCCGCCAGCGAGGTGACGCTCCTGGAGGGCAAGCAGGCCATGGAGGGCGAAGTTTCAAAGCTCGCCGGG
>DATFXF010000185.1:0-9477 GCA_035258565.1 Candidatus Acidiferrales bacterium | reverse complement strand
GGCGATGAACACCAGCGTTTCAACCAGGCTCTGTGGCATCACCTTGCGAGCCATATGGTGCAGAAATCCCTCGCGTTCCGGAGGTAGGTGCGCCAGGCGGCGGAGACTATAGAGCTGTGTAATGAGGAGTAAGAGCGAGAGAGCAGCGGCCGTGGCTGCGGTCAGCTCCGGTTCCGGCAAAGCCAGTCCGAGATGCTCGGCGCTCAGGCCGCGGGCCTTCGCACGCCAGGCCACCACGCCGACTGCCAACCATTGAAATGCAATCGTGGAAGCATAGAGTGTGAGGCGGTCGGCACGGTCGAGTTTGGGCTGCGCGAGCAGCTCTTTGATGCGCATCGCGCCGTGCCAGGGAACTACCACGCCAAGAAACAGAAGGATCATAGAAAAATCCCAGGGCACGGAGGCCTCCAGCTGGACGATAAACTATTCTTGCTGGGCAGGGAAGAAGCGAAATGCGTTTCCGCGGGGGAAGGGCATGAATGAAGAAGTCCCTGGCCTTCGGAATGCGCAGGACTCACCGGGGTGGCGTGAACCGGTGCGGCTCTTGATCGAGCGGGAAAACTCGCCGGGCTTTCTCAAGAACTTGGCGTGCTTCGGAAGCGTCGCCCATGGCGCGGTCCACCTCGGCGAGTGCGACATAAGCTTCCCGGTCCGTGTCGGGCGCGTAACGGACGATAAACTCGAGGTGCATGCGGGCAAGCGGCCAAAGGTGGCGCGAGCGGCATAGGTCGGCGAAGCCCCGGTGGGCATCGTAGCTGTAGGGGTCGCGCTCGAGGGCGGTTTCGAGGGCGCGCTCAGCACCGCCGAAGTCTTCGAGATGCAGCAAGCACTCGCCCAGGCGGGCGTAGGGTCGCGCACCGGCAGCCGGATCTCGGGCGATGCGCAGCTTCTGCCAGTCGGCGGCTTGTCGCCAGTCCTTGCGGTCGCGGGCGAGTCGGGCCATGGCGTCGAGCGCCGGCACAAAGTTCGGATTGCGCGCCAGGATCTGGCGGAGGAGGAGTTGAGCGGTGTCGTTTTCGCCGCGGCGGCGCGCAACATCGGCCAGGCCCTGGGCCGCCTCGAGAGAGTCTGGATCGAGCCGCAGGGCGGTTTGGAAATGCGCACGAGCATCGCGCAGGCGGCTCGAAGCGAGATCGACACGCCCGCGCAGGAGTTCGAGGAGAGGCGTTTGGGCGTGTTCGGCGAGCGGTTGGAGGAGGCGGTTGGCTTCGTCGCGCTCGTCGAGATTGAGCATGGTCTCTGCCGCGGATTCCAAGGCCACGACCCGGTCCACTCCGGAAAGATTCCGCGGCAGGAGGTCTTGCTGATCCCTGAGCAGGATGTCGCGGTTCTTGTCCTCGAGATTCTTGACCAGCAGGGCGTGCGGCGCGCGATATTCAAGCAGGGTTCGGTCGTCGGTGTTGTGATGTGCAGCGACTGCGACGCGGCGCAGATCAGCGTCGTCGAGCAAGAAGAATGCCAGCAGGCCTTCGGGCCGGCGCATGCCGAGCGCTTCGTAGTCAGCGCGCAGCGCGGGGTTCGACCACAGTGCGCGCAAGCGATTGAGTTCGACGGGACCGGGCATCACGCGTGCCAGCAGCAGCAAATCCGGCGCATCGCCGCGCCAGAGGGTTATCTGGGGGAAGTGTGGCACAAACGTGGCCAGGATCATGCGCAGGTCTTCGGGTTGGAGGGCATAGGCCTGCACCCACTGTACGAAGATGCCGCCGGGCTCGAGCCGCCCCAGCGCTGCCCGGTAATACTCCTCGGTAAAGAGCGTGGCCACCCCGGCGATCCACGGGTTCGAAGGCTCGGAGATGATCAGGTCATACCGCTCGCGCGTGGTCAGCAGAAAATTGCGCGCGTCATCGAGAATCACATGCAGGCGCCGGTCCTCGAGCACGCCGCGGTTCAGTGATTTGAGATAGGGAGCGGCGCGGATCACCGCCGGTTCGATCTCGACGCAGTCAATGTGCTTGACCTCCGGGTAACGGGCCACGGCCGAAACCGTCATCCCGCTGCCGAAGCCGATCACCAGCACGCGCTCGGGCGCGGAATGAAAAATGGCGCCAAGGTGACCGACCAGAAGCTGCGTGGTTGAATCGTGGTTCGAGGCGTCCACCTTGCCGTTGGTGCGCAGTGCGATGTAGTCCTCTGCGCGCGCCACAGAAATGGAGGCGTTCAGCCCGTCGGCGGCGAACATAATGTCGGTGGTTTGAGCCGTCTCTGCCAGGGTAAGGCGGCCTTCGTAGAGATTCCAGTAGAGCACGGTGCCGAACGTCCCGAGTGTCGGGCTGTAGAACATGCTCGACCAGCCCACCAAGGCAACGAAGGCCAGCAGCGCAATGTTGATCGCCACGGCGCGTGCTAGCTGCCGCTCCGGTGCATCGGTGCGCGCCATGACGGCAAGAGCGACGAGGAGATTGACCCCCGCGGCAAGGGCCACGACGCGGAAGCTGCCGAGCCCCGGGATCAGCCAAAAGCCTGTCGCCAATGCGCCGACAATGGCGCCGAGCGTGTTGGCCGCATAGGCACGGCCCACACCTCGGGCGTGGCCGGTGTCGGTTGAGTCGCGCCCGCTCGTGAGAAGCGCGACGAGAGGAAAGTTGAACCCGAACAGGGCCGCCGCGGGCAACATGGCCAGAGCGCTGGTCACAAATTGCGCTAGAACAAGTCCGCCGAAGCTTTGATGGGTAGCCCGCAGCAGCGGCGGCACCACGCGGGGCAGTTGCTGGAAGAAAATCAGGAAGAGCAGCGCCGCGACGGCCGTGAGTGTCTGCGTCCAGGCGAAGTTCGAGAGGCGCGCCTCCTCGGTGCGTTGTAGCCAGTGCTCGAACACGATGCTGCCCAGCACGATGCCACCGAGAAACGTCCCCAGCATCAGCGTGAAGGCGTAGGTCGAACTTCCCAGGATCGTTGCCAGCAGGCGTGCCCAGCAGATTTCGTAGGCCATGGCGGTGGCGCCCACCACTCCAAAAGCCACGAGCAGGAACGTCAAGTGCCGGTCGGGGGGTGCCCCGGCATTTTCTCCTGCGTTTCTCGACGAGACGAGAACGGTTTCCGAAGTCAAGCGACTGATCAAGAGAGCGGTCGTTCCCGCCAGCACGTTGAGCCCAACGGCCGCCGCCACGCTGAGCCGCAGCCCCAGCGCGGGCAGCAGCAGGAAGCCTGCAGCCAGCGTTCCCAAGACTGCGCCTGCCGTGTTCACCCAATAGAGTCGGCTGACGCGGAAGCCCAGCTCACGAGAACTCCGCGTCAGGCCACGCACAAGAATCGGCAGGGTGCCACCCATGAGGAAGGTCGGCAGAAGAAGCACGACGGCCGCGCCGAGAAACCGCATCAGGACCAGCGCCGCAGCCGATTTCGCGACGAGGTGGTAGACGGCGAGGTAGAGCGAGCGGACCCCAGCCAGCCCGGCGAGGGAGAGCGCTCCTGTCAGGGCCACGCCGAGTTCCACCAACCCGTAGAGTGCAATGGGTCGTGGGCGACGTTCGCACGAGCGGCCGAACTGCGCGCTCCCCGCAGCCAACCCACCCATAAACACCGCGAGCACGGTCGCCATGGCATAAACCGTGTGCCCGAAGAGGAGTCCTAGCGCCTTGCCCCAAGCGACTTGGTAGATCAGTCCGGCCACGCCAGAAGCAAAAAAGCACAGGAGTACCCCGAAGAGCACCATCGGACGCGGAGACGGATCAGCCACGGTGATCGAATCCTAGTGTGCCGAACCGAACCCGTCAATTGTCCGAGGCCGCAGGCGGATTGACACGCGGGCGCGCTCCGACTATCGTTCCGACGGAATGAAAATACTTCTTCTTGGCGGGGGCGGCCGCGAGCACGCCCTGCTCTGGAAGCTGCGGCAAAGCAGAAGCGTAGAGAAGGTGTGGTGCGCGCCGGGCAACGGCGGCATCTCGCGGGATGCTGAGTGCCTGGCCGTGGATCTCGAGGACGTGCAAGCTATCGCTGCGCTGGCCGCGCGGCTCAACCCCGACTTGACCGTCGTGGGGCCGGAGTTGCCACTCGTGCTGGGTGTCGTGGACGAGTGGGCGCGCCGCGGCCTCCATGCGATCGGCCCGTCAAAGCAAGCGGCTGAGCTCGAAGGCAGTAAGGTGTTCGCCAAGGAGTTCCTCGAGCGCCACAACATCCCCACCGCTTCGCTCTATGGTGTCTACGACTCACCCGGCGATGCCTACGGCGCCCTTTGCGCGGTGGACTGGCCGGTGGCTATCAAGGCGGACGGCTTGTGCGCAGGTAAAGGCGTCCTGGTGACGCGTTCCCCTGACGAGGCTACGGCGTTTATCGAGAGGTTGATGGAAAAGCATGAATTTGGTAGCGGCGGCAATCGTGTCTTGATGGAGGAGGCGCTCGAAGGGGAGGAGCTGTCGTTTATCGTGCTGACCGACGGAGAGCACATCCTGCCTCTCGCGCCCACACGTGACCACAAACGGGCCTTCGACGGCAACCAGGGCCCTAACACGGGCGGCATGGGCGCCTTTTCCGTTGATGAATTGGTTCCGCCAGAGCTTGAGCGCACGATTTTGGACCAAATCGTCCGCCCAGCGATTCGCGGGATGGCTGCGGACGGGCGGCCCTACCGCGGGTTCCTATATTGCGGCCTGATGGTGACCCGAGACGGGCCGAAGTTGCTCGAGTTCAACTGTCGGATGGGCGATCCCGAGGCACAGGCCATTGTCATGCGGATGAACTTTGACTTCGCTCAGGCTCTGGAGGCCCTCGATGCCGGTAGGCTCCAAGAGATTAAGGCGGCCTGGAAGCCTGGGGCAAGCGTATGCGTCGTAGTTGCCTCAGGCGGGTATCCGGGGAAGTTCGAGACAGGGAAGCGGATAGAAGGCCTCGGGGATGCCAGTGCGGTTCCTGGAGTCGTTGTCTTCCATGCTGGGACGCGCGCAGAAGGGACTATCTACTACACTTCTGGTGGTAGGGTCCTGGGTGTGAGTGCTGTAGGACAGAACTTGGGGGAGGCTCGAAAGGTTTCCTATGAGGCTGTGCGCAGGATTCGGTTCGGGGGCTCGCACTACCGGGGGGATATTGGAGCTGGCTCAGTGAGCAAGACGAGCGTGGCCGGAGAGTAAGCCGCTTTGGGAGAAGTCCTGCATCTCTTTGTCGCTGTGGTCCATCGCCAACCGATGCGCGAGCTTGAGGAAGTGAAGGTGGAGGCCAACCGGGGCTTCGTGGGCTGCATCCACGGTCGGCCAGGGGGCCGTCGGCAGGTGCTGGTGATGGACGTGGAGACCTTGGGCCGCTTAGGCCTGCCATCTGGGATCGTGAAGGAGAACATCACGACACGCGGTTTGGCCCTCGGAGAGCTTCAATCGGGGCAGCGCTTACGAGTGGGAGAGGTGTTGCTGGAGGTTACGGTGCCGTGCGAACCCTGTCAGCGCATGGAGGAAATCCGTCAAGGTCTGCGCCAGGAGTTGCGCGGGCGCCGGGGCATACTTTGCCGGGTGGTAGAAGCGGGCCGAATCCGACGCGGCGACACGATTGAAGTCCATACTGGGGAATGAAAGGGGAAGTCATGGTCATGGAAAAGGACCACCATCCGCCGCTGGTAGGCATCGTGATGGGGTCGGACACCGATCTGCCGGTGATGAGCGAAGCGGCGAAGATGTTGGATAAGTTTCAAATTCCCTATGAGATTGAGGTCATTTCAGCGCACCGGTCGCCTGCTCGCAGCCACGAATATGCCTCCGCTGCGCGCGGCCGGGGCCTGAAGGTACTCATCGTCGCTGCGGGAGGCGCGGCGCATCTGGCAGGGCTGTTTGCAGGCCTGACTACGCTGCCGGTGATCGCCGTGCCCATGGCCACAACGGTGTTGAGCGGGATTGACGCCCTGCTATCGAGCGTGCAGATGCCGGCCGGGGTACCGGTCGCGGCCATGGCCATTGACAGGCCGGGGGCCATCAACGCAGCCATCTACGCGGCACAGATCATGTCCACATTTGACGCCGAGGTTGGCAAGCGATTGCTGGCTTACAAGGATGAGCTGGCACGGTCGGTCGAGGAGAAGAGCGCGCGGGTGAGACAGCAATTCGCGAAAAGATCTGGCTAACTGTTCGCGCGAGTTGTGCGCTCGGACGGCGGCAGGGATGACGTATTCGCGAGACTTCGTAGCGGGGCCGCCATGCACCATCGTGTAGGCGTATTCCACACCAGCGCCGTAGGCGCCCAGATGGGTTTTCACGATGTCCAGGACAGCGTGGTACGTCCCGCCTACATGTCATGGAGCGTCCCTGACGAAGGGAACGCAGCCGTGAAAGCGGATCGAGGCATTCGGCAACCCGGCCGACGTCGTCAAAGCCGTGGCTATTCCCGTAATCGCGCACCCACGGCCGTGCAATCTCCAGCGCGATGATAATATCTCCTGATACGTCGCCACTCGCTGGCCAATCATCTGCTCTCGGGGAGAAAACGTGGGCAAGCTTGAAGGAAAAATTGCCCTGATCACTGGTGGCAATAGCGGCATCGGTCTTGCAACGGCGAAGCAGTTCGTGAACGAAGGCGCGTACGTCTTCATAACTGGCCGCCGTTATGCGGAATTGGCTGCGGCGGTAAAGGAAATCGCAAGAAATGCGACCGGCGTACAAGGAGACGTCTCGAACCTTGGCGATCTGGATCGTCTCTTCGCGCAAATCAAGCGGGAGAAGGGCAAGCTGGATATTGTGTTCGCGAATGCCGGAATTGCAAGATATGCGCCCCTCGGCAAGATAACCGAGGAGTTTTTTGACTCGATTTTCGACCCTAACGTGAAAGGCGTCCTTTTCACGGTGCAGAAGGCACTCCCGCTGCTGACGGACGGCGGCCTCTATTATTCTGAATTCGTCGGTTGTCGGCAGTAAAGGTTTGTCGGCAAATAGTGTTTATGCTGCCACAAAAGCTGCCATACGCTCATTCGCACGGACATGGACAACGGACTTGAGGGCTCGCCACATTCGTGTGAACGCGGTGAGCCCGGGCTCCATCGACAGGCCCGGACTGAGCGACTTGTTCGCTTCCGGAGAAGAAGGCGAGCAACGCCGGAAGATGATTCCCAACCTTGTGCCGCTCGGCAGGTTCGGTACACCCGATGAGATCGCGAAGGCGGTAGTGTTTCTTGCATCGGATATCACGGGAACGGAACTGTTTGTGGATGGTGGCTTCGCACAAGTGTAGGCCACCAAATAGAAAGTGGGCCCTGAACAAAGACCATGCGGCTCAATACTTCGCGTCGAGGCACCGTGCCATTTAGCCGGCATGTTTCGCGAGCGATTCAGTTCGGCGGGATAGCGCTAATCCTCCAAGTGTCCCAAAGGCCTAAAGACTCTTGTCTTGACTCCAGCTTTCCAGGCGGCTAATTTAGTTTTGATGCGATTTGCGAAGCCAATCTTGCTCGCAGTTGTGGTGGTCTTGCTGGCGGCCTATGCATTCGATTGCGATGCGATGTCAACCCCAGAGCAGGCGATGAAGTGTTGCGATTCAATGCCTTGCTCGTCACAAGGTCATCATGGTCAGGGATGCTGTAAGACCATGCCAGCAATGCACGCTCCTTTTGTGCAGCCCTCGCCTGCGCATGGTGTCGGCTTCTCGCTCGACCTGTTGGCTGTGCTGACAGCGCCCAGCGAATCAGTTCATCAAGAATCGTCGGCCGGCGACGTTGCACCGCACTGCCACGCTCCGCCCCTGTCTTACTCGCCATCCCCCGGGCCACTCAGAATCTAGTTTGACCTCCAGCCGTTCCCGACTCGACGGATGTGCGGGCTCGGGAATCGTTTTTTTTGCTGGAGGAAGGTCGTGAAATTCCTAAAGACACCGGGTCTTGTATGTGGAATGTCCGTCTGGCTGACGCTCGTTGTCTTGCTTCTTGCCCCGGCAGTCTTCGGACAAGGTCCTGCCCCCGAAACGGCTCCGCCCCTGTTTCCGGGCGGCGCACTTGTCTCTTACAGCTCCGTCTTCACCACACGAGGAGAGATGCCGGGCACACTCGGCGGTATTCCCATAACTGCTCGTCCTACCTTCTCGCACGAAGGGGACTTCAACTTCACCTGGGGTTTCTACCGCAATTTCGATTTGACCGTTCTCATCCCGGTTGTCACGAATGATTTTCGAATGAGGGGCACAACGACTGTCGGTGGAACTGCTCTTGGCGATGCCATGGTGCTCGTTAAATACCGATTCTATCGACGAGATTCAGCCAGAGGGACTACCCAAGCATCCTTCACGCTCGGCCCCAAGATTCCTACAGGACGCACGGACTTAACCAATGGAAATGGAATTCTGTTGCCTGCAAGTTTGCAGCCCGGCTCAGGCTCAACTGATTTCTTTGCGGCAGCAAATTGGACTTACACCGGGCTCTTCAACGTCAAGCGCCTTGTGGCCGATGAGGATTTCCACGCGCTCTTGCGCTCGCGGGGAACGCAGGCGACGCGCCTCGGCAGCGACCTCGAATCACGCTTCTGGCTCTCCTACCGTCCCTATGAATCGAAGAATGGAGCGCGAGAGTGGTTCGTTGGCCCGGTATTGACTTGGCGGCATTCTCAAGATGACCGCATCGCCGGAAGAACTCAGAGGAGGAGCGGAGGAGACGTGTTGCTGACCGGAATCACGACCTACGTCGGAATCCGAGCCGGAATGCACGTTTGGCTAGGCATGGACTGGGTCGTTGCCCACTCCACGGGAGCACCCTTCATGCCCATCCGCCGCCATATCAGCTTTGGAGTCACCCAACAGTTTCCCGTGCATTCTTTTAAATGAAAGGAGGAACGATGAATCCCAAAGGAATCGCGCTATTGCTGCTTCTCGGGTCCACGCTTGCCCCTGTATCGCAAGCGCAAATCAAGCAAATCGAGATGCGCGTCGAAGGCATGACATGAAACTTTTGAGCCTACGGGGTGAAACAACACCTCGGACGCCAGTCTGGCGTTCAAAACGTAGAGGTCAGCTTGCTTGATGGAAAGGTGGAGATCACTCCTAAAGAGGATGGGCAGATTGACCCAGCCCAGCTTCTCAAGGCGACCTATGACAGTGGTGTCACCGTTGCGGAGATGGACATGACTGCGCGAGGACAAATCATGAAAGACTCTTCGGGCAACCTTGCGTTCGAGGTCGCACCGAATCGGTCATTCGCGCTCGCACCAAATGAGCTGTCGAGAGGGCTCGGTTCACTCGTGGACACCCAAACGATGGTCACCGTTCGTGGCCACTTGTACAAGAAACCCGCAGGGAAAAGGCAGAAAGTAGACACCTCGGTCCCCCTGAAACTGTCGATTCTGGAAGTGGAGAAAAAGGAGTAGATGACGAGCAAATGTGTGTGGTTAGTGAGCCTCGCTGTGGTCGGACTCGTCGGATGTAATCGGCATCGGGCGAGTCTCGCTCAGCCTAAGGAGGCAGCAATTGCTGCAGGTGAGATTGGTTCCGAGTTGCCTGACTTCACGGTGAAGGACTTACAGGGTCGCACGATTTCTTCCGCCGACCTCCACGGAAAGGTCGTGCTCGTCGATTTTTGGG
>DATFXF010000184.1:0-4398 GCA_035258565.1 Candidatus Acidiferrales bacterium | reverse complement strand
TTCACGACGCCATGAGCAACGTCAGTGTGCAGCTCCGGCTCCACCATAGCCAGGAAGTAACCGCTGCGATGAAAAAAGTCGAGCAGGCTCGATTCGGCTTCGTCCACTTTTTCCTGGGTAAATGGTTCCTGCCGGGAATAGTTGGCGGCTTGCAGCAGGCGGGTGTAAGTAAACTTTTTTTCCGCGCGGGAAAAAGTAAAGACGCCGAAATAGAAGGCCGGCTGCAGGACAAAGATCACATGCAAGCCATCCGCTTGCGGCTCGACTTGAACTTCCACATCCTTCACGCCCCCGCGCTGGGTAAGCGCCGCGACGGTCTGGTCGATGCGGGCCTGCGCATACGGCGCATTGATCGGCTGCGCGATCAGGGACCGCAGCCTGGGGAGATTGCCATCCGGCTGTCCCGCCAGCTGCACGGACGAAACCCTCTGTCCCTCATAGGAAACCGCGGTCGACGCCTCCGTCTGTTGGCCATCAAGGAAAGGCGCCAAGGTACACATCGCCAACAGCACGATGACTGAAGTGCTGCTCCACCACCGGACGTTTTTCATTGCAAGGAGGGGCCTTGCGTTGGTTCCGCGACGGGACCGCACGGCGCGTAGCAACGTACTTGTTTAGAGTTGCGGGCGCGGCTTGCTGTTGCACGCCAGGCGGGCGCGAATCCAGCCCCGCCGCCCAGGATTGGTTCAACTCCAGGCCGCGGCAAAATCCAATCCGGCAAGAATGCCGTTTCAGAGTTGGCGCAAGTTGGCAGAAGACATCGGCCGGTCCGCCGAAATCCAACTCTGGAGAGGGGCATATGTCTACCTGGCACATTCTTTCCGTAGGCTATGACCGGGTTCTAATGCACTCCCGCTCCCTGGTGCTGCGCCAGGCCGGATTTATTGTCGACGAGGCCTATACCGTGCGGGGCGCCCTGGGCATGATCAAAGCAAATTCGGGGACGCTCTTTTGCTCTGCCATACGCTTTCGAAAGATGAGCAACGCCGGCTCATCTCCGCGGTCCGCGAAGCCCGCCGGCTCCTGCCCATCGTGTGCATCAAAGCGCAGCGTCACGACTCGCATGAGCCGGGCTGCGTAGAAACAGAGGGCGATCCGGTCGAGCTGGTGAAGAGTCTGAAGCTGGCTATCCAATTTCCACCGCAAGGGCAGGCGGGCACAACAAGCGGGCAAAACCAGTAGTGAAGGTAGTGAAGAAGCCATCATGGGCAAAGCGTTCTTGCCCAGCTCTTCGGGCGTGTGTCACCTGCGTTCAAGGCCTGCCCTGAGCACGACAAAATGTGATTGGCGCAAGTGGTTTGTCCGTTGCTCGCTTGCAAGGGCGATGCCGCGAGGCTGGCATGGCAGGCGTGCCATTTTGGAACCACACTCCGCGCTTTACGCGCTTTTTCTTTGAAGTTGATCCTGAGTTGCTGTATCGTCTGGCACTGCGCGCTGCGTCGAATCGGCCAAGCAGAGAGCCTGGCTTCACCCTAATGTAATAACTGAAAGGGTTAACCTCTTCAGGCGATTTGTAACTCATCGAACGCTGCAGCTTGCTCCGCGCGGAAAACCTCTCGCATCCACTTCCCACACTCGCACGGCTGCACACCTTACGGACTTCGTAGCTGAGAAGCCGCATGCGTTCAAGATGATCACCAGCCAATCTTAAACGCTCCGACATGGAAGAACTCCGACGTGAAAGAAAGGGAAAAAATTATGAAGTCCAACAAGTCAAGAAGTATCGTGGTGTGCCTGGCGGTCGCAGTGCTGGTTGTGGTGGCGCTGGTTCAGGTCACTCAGCACAGGCTGCAGGTTGTGCGGGCGCAATCGGCTCCCATACCAGCTCTGCCAAATTTTAATCCGGTCGTGGGTGATCCACGGCTCGAACCGATCCCTGGCAACCCGATCGAACTGGTGAACATACCCGTAGATGTCAAGGACGACTTTGGCGTACAGAGAGTGGTGACCATGCGCTTTCCGCCCCGCGTAAACGGGCAAACGGCCTCGGACGGGGACGGCCACGCCGACATGTACGTGCTGTTCGATGGGACCACGGGCAAGCGGATCCCCCAGCCGCCGATCCTCGAAGCAGTGCCAAACGGCGCCACCGGGGCAGGCGCCACTGTCGCCAACATCACAGCACGCCAGTTCAGCTCCGTCTGGGAGTTGCAGGCGGTAACTGTGTCTCAGGGTTACGATCCAAATAATCCTTCGATCCGCATCGACTCCGCGCGCAAGGTGACAGGTCCAGGGGCCTCGCCTTACGTGCAACAGATCATCCAGACCAATATCTTCCTGAACTGCCCCGTCGTCCCGGCCGGCACAACCGTCGATCCGGTACCGGGCGGGCCGGTTGCAAATGAGCCACAGATGGCACAGGCTTTTTTCAACGGGCAAATTGTGAACTTCGTACCCTACGACATCGAGGATGGCCCAGACAATCCCCAAGTCCTGTTCAACTTCGTAGATGCGAGCGGCAACGTGATCACTCGGGCGGATAGCTCAGGGTTCCCGAAGCTGGTGGCGTCGCGCGCCCCAGGGGCTCCCTTCTATAGCCCAATCTGGGAGATCTGGACGGTTCATACCGACGCCGCTACTGCAGCCACTCTCAACTCGAAGGCCGCCATCAACACTGCGCAGGCGGCGGGAACGATAACCGTTACGTCATCCGGGATTCGCATGAATTGTCCCGTAGTGGCGGTGGACGGCGTCCCCGTTCCATTTGAGGACGGCTTCGCTCTGCTGGCCCAGGTGACGGCTGCGGCCCGCGGGTTTGGCTCCAATTTCCTGCCCGTGGACATCCTGCCCACTGAGAATAGCAATCCCCGAACCCATCTGGTCACCGAGGTCAACATGCCCATTGACGACCAGAACGCGCCCGCTTTTGAGAATCCGGCGAAGTTGGCTTTGGAGAACGCCGCTGACAAGACCGGTTTCCCTGCTATCGACCCCGTTGGGCCGGGCGCCAAGGGCAACGTCATTCCTCTGATTCTCCAGAACCCTTTTCAGCTCCAGTCTTCCGGTCCGAACACGACCGGGGACGTCATTCGCATCAACCAGGCGGACCTGGATGCCGCATACGGCAACGGCAGCGCCCCACAGCTTCCCCCGGCTTTCGAGAAAAACTTCAGCGACCTCATCGCCCAAGGGTTGCTCGATCCGTCATGGGCTCCAGGGAAGCGACCCTACCAGGACCGGCTCGCACTCCTGGGACGTGCGATCTTCGAACTGGTCTTTAAGCCTGAGCAGGGCGCCAATTCGAAGGATGTCACCAGGTGTTTCGCCTGCCACTCCTCGTCGGAAAGTGGCGGAGCCGCACGAGCGCTTTACACACTAGAGGCTGGAAATGAGTTAATACCCGGACGTCCCGAGTTTGGACGAGTGACGTCGCTCAACCCCGGCTCGATGTTCGGCGGCGGTGGTTCGGAGCTGCTCCTGGCGCAAAGGAAGGCCTCAGGAGTGACGGGGCTTGTTCCAGGCGCGCACGGCTCGAAAGGATCGATCGCGTCGCTGCGTGCGGTAGCAGCAGGCGCCTTCAATGCCCACCTGGGCATCCAATCGAACGAGTTCATCGCCGGGCAGTCCATCAGTGCATTGCAGGCGAACTGCCCAGCGAGTAATTTCCTTTCCACAGACACGTTTGACCAACTGGTCGCTAAGGCCGCAACTTGCGACTTCGATCACGATGGCGTTGTCAACGAGATGACCGTGGGCGAGGTAACCGCGGTAGCGGACTTCTTCATGAGCCTGCGGGTGCCCAACCAGGTCGACACCATGAGCCAGGACCCCGGGACGGTTCGCCTGTTGTCCGCCCTGGCGATAAGTGATCAATCGGTCAGTAACGGGAGGCTCCTCTTCAGGAGTTCGATCGACAGTGGCGGGGCCGCTTGCACCAATTGCCACACTGTATTCCATCCCCTCCGTGCGGCCGGAAGCCTTCAGGCCACCACTTTCATGCTCGACAACCCGGAGACGCATAAGCTATTGCCCATTAACATATCGCATCACTCTGCCACTCAGGCTGAGGTGGCCAGTGGACTTGCCAACTCTATCGGCCAACCGGGTATGCGACTCCTGGGTGACCAAAGGTTGCATAACATGGGGTCGCAGATGACCTGCAGCGCCGGCCCTGTTCTCAAGACCGCGGAATTGTGGGACGAAGGTTCTGTTTTCCCCTACATGAGGTGCGGCCAGTTCGGCTCTGACCTGAATGCCGCCATTCTCGCCCACCTGGGAAGCGTCTTGCTCAACGACGCCGCCAGCCCCCAGGTGAGTGTAACCAAGGGGCCGGTGGTCAATTCAGGAACACGGGTCAGTCAGACGGTCACGATCACCAACGTCTCCGCCAACGCCATCACCGCCAGCTCGACCCAACCGATTCGCGTCACACTGGCCGGCAGCGTGACGGGTGGGATT
>DATFXF010000183.1:0-6778 GCA_035258565.1 Candidatus Acidiferrales bacterium | reverse complement strand
CTACTGGTCGGCGACGCTGGCTTTGAAAAAGTCAGCATGCACAGCGACGACTGGGGCATCTTTACTGTCTCGCTGGCTAGGCGTCCCCGGGGGGCCTAGTCGTGTCAGGCGCAGTACATCCGCTGACCAGCGTCCTGGCAGGCCTGGCGAGGCTGATCAGCGGCGTGCAAGTCCGCTGGCTCGACTGCCGGCCCGAGCACCACCAGCGCCTCTACTTCGCCAACCACACCAGTCACCTGGACACCGTGGTCTTGTGGGCCGCACTGCCGCCTGAGGTACGTGCGCTCACGCGGCCTGTCGCCGCGAAGGAATATTGGGAGAAGAGTGCCCTACGGCGGTATGTTTCGACACGTCTCTTCCACGCCGTGCTCGTCGAGCGCGCTCCCGACGCCGGGGGCATGCACTTGGCGGCTGCGCGGGATGCGGTCAAAGAAATGTTGGAAGCCATGGGCGAGCGCTACTCGCTCATCATCTTTCCCGAAGGCACGCGCGGCTCCGGTGAAGCGTTGGCGCCCTTCAAAAGCGGGCTTTTCTACCTAGCCTCGGCCCGGCAGGGTCTTGAACTTGTACCGGTCTATCTCCAGAACCTGAACCGCATCCTGCCGAAAGGAGAAATCCTGCCGGTCCCGCTGCTGAGCACGGTCACTTTTGGGCCACCGCTCCGGCTGGAGGCAGGGGAGTCGAAAAAAGCCTTCCTTGGGCGGGCAGAGCAGGCGCTCGTTCGGTTGAGGTCCGCATGAAAGCCGCTCTCGACAAGCAGCTCTGGTGGACGTTGGGTGGGGTGTTCGGTGTGCTGTTGCTGGCGACCGTTATCGGGCAGGTGCTGAAGTGGCGCGCGCGGACTCCCGGGGCGCGCGAGGCCGCCGGCAACCTAAACGCCCGCGTGCGTGCCTGGTGGGTGATGAGCGCCATCTTCTTGCTCATGGTGTTCTCCGGCTTTGCTTGGACGCTGGTGCTGTTCGGCCTGCTCTCGTTGCTGGCCTTGCGGGAGTACCTGACGCTGGTGGCCACGCGGCGGGCGGACCACCGCACCCTGTTCTGGTCTTTCTTTATTATCACACCTCTACAATACGTGTTGCTGGCCTACCGTTGGTACGGCATGTTTGCCATCCTGATCCCGGTTTTCGGCTTCCTGTTCATCCCCACGCGCATCGTGCTGGCAGGCGATACGGAACATTTTCTGGAGCGCGCCGCGAAGATCCAGTGGGGATTGATGATCTGCACCTATTGCCTGAGCCACGCCCCGGCGCTGCTGATTCTGAAAATCCCTGGCTACGAGGGCCACAATGCCCAGCTGCTTCTGTACCTGGTGCTCGTGGTGCAGTTTAGCGACGTCTTGCAGTACGTCTGGGGGAGACTCGCGGGCAAGCGCCGCATCGCTCCTGCCATCAGCCCAAACAAGACCTGGGAGGGTTTTCTTGGTGGCATCGCCTCGGCTACGCTGGTCGGCACGCTGCTTTGGCCAATTACGCCTTTCCGGCCCTGGCAGTCGGTGGCGATGTCGCTCGTCGTCACGCTGATGGGCTTCGCTGGCGGTCTAACGATGTCCGCAATCAAGCGCGACCGCGGCGTCAAAGACTACGGCACGCTCATCGAAGGCCACGGCGGGGTGCTCGACCGTATCGATTCACTGTGTTTCGCTGCGCCGGTCTTCTTCCACCTGACACGCTATTACTTCGCTTAGGGCGAAACGGCATTCAATGCATTTCGGCTTAAAGGCGTGCCGATGCCATTTGCTCACAGAATTTGCACGCCTGGTACATTCCTAAAGTCAGTGTCGCTGGTTATCAACTCCACGCCAAGCGCTCGTGCGGTAGCCAAGACAATGGAGTCGGCCATCGGCAAAGAGAACTCCAAGCTGAGGTCGGCCGCCCACATCGCGAGGCTCTGATCAATCGGAACCCCACGAGTTTTTTCCATCTGGGCCACGCACAACTTCGCCATCTCCCCGCCGCGCTCGCGCTTGATCTTCTTGTAGACCTCATAAACGACGATCGCTGGCGTGGCCACTCTTTCGGCATCCTTCAAATAACGAGCGTACGCCTCGGCTTTGGGGCCGTCGGTGAAGAATTCAATCCAGCCGGAGGAGTCCACAACCACCACTAGATGCGCTCCTGCTTTTCTCTCAACTCAGTGCGTGACATGCCCTTAAGGATCCCCCGGAATTTTTCCAGCGGAAGATCGGGAACCGCAGTGATAATGCCATCGCGCTCAAACAGTGTGATCTGCTGGCCTGGGCGGAGGCCAAGTCTCTCGCGGATTTCGCGCGGGATGACGATCTGGAACTTGGGCGAAATAGTCACTCGAGACACTTCATACCTCCTACCAATCGATGACCATATCGTATACCAGTTCCTAGTCGACGTCAAAATGGGAAAACACAGAATATATCGTTGAGCCGCGCCGCCTCGCGCTGACTAAGGACCCCAGATCGGAGACAAGCGTACGTGGCAGGCAAATGAGGATTCGGGTGCCAGGGCGCTTGATCAACAAGGGCGGGCGTTGACACTGTAGGCAGCTTGCGCTCGCCCTTTGAAAGTTAGTAGTTAAGGCGAATAGCAGCGTCGGGAGGAGTAGACATAAATGGAGATAACAGCCCGAGTCTGGAGCGACCAACCCAGAGGGTGAAGCCCTGCGCTTCTTGGGGGATCTCGAAAACCACCGCCCAATTCGCTGGCGGGTCCTCGAGCCACCCCGTACGTTCCCTTTGAGCACTCATGATTGCGTACTGATTTTGCGAGGGTCGCTTGCCTCCAGGCGCAAGCAGATTGGCCGTCTGCTGGATCCGATATTGCTCCTCAGGCATCGGGTTTTTCGATCGGAACTCATTTCCCTTACCATCGACGATCGTAAACCGCCGCGCGAGGCATGCGCCTACAAAGTCAATGCGGTCCTCTTCTGGGGAGGAGGAGGAGACACCGCTCCAATGCACAAAAACAACCAGGAGCCTTGTGTCCTTTCGGTGGGACGCCTCGACTGACGATACGCTCATTCGGTAGGGGCCGATGCTGATCGCTTGTCCAAACCCTACATGTTCCGGTTTACGGTTACAGGCAGCTATAAGCAACAGCGACGCAAAGGAGCAAGCCAACAAGAGCTTAGAGAGCAGTGCCCCATGCCCATTCTGAACAAGGGCAAGCCCAAGGCATCTCATGGTGATTCCCGAAGCTTATAGGAATCCCAGAGCGAAGGATTGCCTATTTAGCCGGTGAAGGAGGATTTTACCCATTCGGAGAGATCTTCCTTCTTCTTCTGGGAGAGGAGGCGCTGGAGGGAGTCGATCCGATCCCTGCCGACAAGTTTTTCAAAGAGACAATTGCTCGCAGCCAATTTCGCTTCCGCATCCTCCGAGCATGGATTGCCTACCACTTGAGTCCACTCTCCCACTAGGAGCGAGACGGGCCATTCGACTAACATCAGATGTGCTGACAACATGCAGATGAGGAACCAAAGGCTTCTAGGGATCTCTGAGTGGGTTTTTCTCGCGGCGGCCACGCTAGGCTGCGTGATGACACTGCGGCTAGCGATCTACCAGTTCGTGGTGCCCTACCAGCTCAACTACGAGGAGGGAAACATCCTGAACGCAGCAGTGCGGATCGTCCAGGGAGCAAATCCTTACCCCGCGATCCAGCCGCCTATCTATGTCTTCAACACCTACGGGCCGCTTGTCTATTACCTGATTGCCCCATTGGTGAAGCATCCCAGCCCGGTTTTCACGCTTCCGCGAGTGACCATCTGTACTACGGGGCTGATCGTCGCGGCGCTCATCGTTATCCTGCTGCGCCGTGCGGGCGTCTCGTGGAAACTAAGCCTCTCGTTCGCCCTGCTCTACCTGACCATGCCCGCGGTGCACGACTGGGTGTATCTATTGCGCGTGGACCTGGTGGGCATCCCACTGACTCTGGCCGGCTTGGGTGTTTGCTGGATTCTCCCGCGGCGCTGGTATCTAGCGGTGCCGCTGTTTGTCGCCGCGATATATTGCAAGTTCACGCTGATCGCGGCACCTGCAGCGTGCTGCCTGCATTTCGCTTTCCGAAAAGAATGGCGTAGGACTGCCGGCCTAGCTGCCTCGATCGGCGGGCTTTCCTTGGTTCTGTTCTTTGTGCTCGAGCGAGCGACGCAGGGCTGGTTCGCCTTTAACATGTTCCGCACCCACCCGGACCCCTATCTCATCTCGCAGTGGGCGCAGCTCTTCTTCCCGGCGCTGCGCGTGCACGCCGTTCTGGTGTTTCTGGCGCTCGCGCTGGCTGCGGAAGATGTGCGGCGTGGCCATCCGTCGCTCCCCGTGATTTATTTTGTGCTGGGCACCGGGATGACGCTGACTGCCGGGAAAGTCGGCTCAGACACGAATCATCTGCTCGAGTGGCTTGCTGCCCTGTGCTTGACTGCAGGGCTGGGTTACCACGCCCTGCAGCAACGCGGCCGCAGGGGATGGGCGCTCGCGCTCGTGCCTGCGGCCCTTGCGCTGGTGGTACTGTTTACGCTTCCCTTCGATCTCGACGTCGAGCCCGCACGTGACGGCTGCCGGGAGGCCTATGCGTACGTCAAAGATCACTCCGGCGATCATTTCCTATCAGAAAATGTCGGCGCCATTGTTCTGGCGGGAAAGCCGGTGACGTTCTCCAACCCCTTCGTCTATGCGTTCCTCGTCAAATCCGGGGCACTCTCGGACGATGAGCTGGCAAGAGAGATTCGGGAGCGATATTACGACGCTGTTCTTTTGGACGGGGATCTCGATGCGTTGAAGAATCAGGCCGCCGACCCCAAATCGCCCGACACCTTCTGGTACGCGGACTTTCTGGACGCGCTGGGGCAGAACTATCATCCCGCGCGCCAGTTCAAGTGCATCGGCGCGCGTTTCGCCTATGAGCCGAACCCGCCGTCCGCTGGGGCGCGTTGAGGGGCTTTCCTCCCCGTTGTTTCACCATCCGGGCACTCACGGACCTGTCCGTCCTGGTCGCCGAACTTCTTGGAAAACATTCTAGACTTCGCGTGCAGGGAAGATTAAGGTCTTGGTTTCTGTAAGATAACAGTCCAAGAAGAAAACCACTTCCGGAGCACGCCAATGACCTTCTCTTACTTGTTTCTGGTTTGGCTCGCGGGCGCTTCCGTACTGGCGGCGGTGGCCGAGACGGACTCGCGTGTCCTGATGGATGAGATGACCACTACCGAAGTGCGCGATGCCATAAAGTCTGGCAAGACCACGGTACTGATCTTTAACGCCAGTACGGAGGAATCCGGACCGCACTTGGTCTTGGGGAAACACATCTTCCGTGCGCGCTACCTGGGCGAGCGCATTGCTCGCGAACTGGGCAATGCCCTCGTCGCCCCGGTGATGCCTTTCGCGCCGACCGGCGAGGAGGCCAAGTTCCCTGGCACGGTCAATCTTTCGCCGGAGACCTTCTCGCGCGTCAACGAAGAGCTCGCCGACAGCATGGCCAAGGCCGGCTTCAAGTACATCATCCTGATGGGCGACCATGGCGGCAACCAGGCATCCTTAAAGGAGCTGGCCCCCAAGCTCGACCAGCGCTACCGCTCGCGGGGTGCGCGCGTCTTCTATTCCGGCGACGCCTATGCCAAATCCGATCAGGAGATCGAGAACTATCTCAAGGATCATGGTTTTCCGCCCAGCCGTCACGGCGGTGTGGCCGACACCTCTTTGCTGTGGGCAGTGGGCGCGCAATACGTTCGCCAGGACAGAATCGCTTTGGGCGACCCCATCCAGCGACCCTATTCGCCACAACTCAGTCTGGGTCCCACCGGCGTCGAGGGCGATCCGCGGAGGAGTTCGGTGGAACTCGGCAGGATGTTCCTGGACTGGAAGGTCAAAAATGGCGTGACGGAGATCCGCCAGCTGATCCAAGATGCGCAGACAACCAAGTAGCGAATCTACGTACGAGGCCAAGGCCGCGAGGGAGGCTGGTCAGAGAACCTGTTTTTCTCGCAGCGCGCGACCACAGCCCTTCGCCAGCACAGGTGCGGCTTAGAGGATGAATACAAGCAGAAACGCTAGACATCACTTCAGCAGAGGGCCCCGCATGCCGCTATCGGTCCTGCCTGTCTTGCTGCTTCTGGCAGCCTGCTCCTGCTCGCAATGAGATTGACCTGTTGCAGACTGCCGTGCGATGGGAGGCCGCGAGCCAAGTTGACTTGAGATGCCAGACTGGCATGCAAGTATTCCATGAACTGGCACGTCGATTCCCAAAAATTGACGAGGGAGAATAGGGGGACATTGTCTACCGAAACCGTTGACATGGTCGTCGTCACCTATTCGTACTGAGCAGGAATGCGCTGCTGCTGGGCCCATCCCGCTTCTCCGACGTAGTTGGAAGCACACCATCTAACTGGGAAGCGAGTTTGCGGAAGTTGGCAACAAGCTGGTTATCTTGACTGCCCGCGAGCGGGACGCCCATATTCGTCGCCTCGCTCGCCTGCCGGTAATCGTTGGGCAGGCGGAAGAGCAGGCGTTTCGTCCTTTTCTCCACGCTCTTCAACGCGTCTTCATCGCTGCGATGCCAGCGATTGATCACAATGGCGATCCGTTGGGCGTCGATGCCCATCGTCGTGGCCACCGCAAGATGCTGTTCGAGAGCCCACAGCGCCGGGACATTGGCCTCCGCCACCAGCAGCACAGCTCGCGCCGTGCGCAGCATCGGGTTCCAATCCGAGGAATAGTGCGCCCCGGAATCCATGACCACAAGATCGTAACTGCTGTAGGCCACGTTCACCACTCGAGCCAGCGCCGCCGGGGTGATGCGCTCCCATTCCTCGGGATGGG
>DATFXF010000182.1:0-13917 GCA_035258565.1 Candidatus Acidiferrales bacterium | reverse complement strand
CACCAACGTGTCCGGGTCTTCTGCGTTGATCCGGCATTCGATGCTGTGCCCGCGGAACTCTACTTCCCCAACCACGTCGTCCAGCTCCTCCCCCGCCGCCAGGCGAATCTGAGACTTGATCAAGTCTACGTTGGTGACCATCTCCGTCACCGGATGCTCGACCTGGATGCGCGTGTTCATCTCGATGAAATAGAACTGCCCCTCCTCATCCCGCAGGAACTCCACGGTTCCGGCGTTGCTGTACCCGACCTTTTTCATGGACTGCACCACTCGCGCCCCGAGTTGCTCCCGGGTTGCTGCATCGATTGCCGGCGAAGGCGATTCCTCGACCAGCTTCTGGTGGCGGCGCTGGATCGAGCATTCGCGCTCGCCCAAGTGCATGACACTTCCATGGCGGTCGCCCAATACCTGGAATTCGATGTGGCGCGGCCGGTCGATGAATCTCTCCATGTAAACATCGGGCGTGCCAAAGGCCTGCTGCGCTTCGCTCCGCGCCGTCTGAAAAGCCGGGATCAACTCGGATGGGCCGTGCACGACACGCATCCCTCGGCCGCCGCCACCAGCTGCGGCCTTGATGATCAGCGGATATCCGATGCTTCGGGCTGCGCCCTCCGCGGCCGCTTCATTCTCGACGATGCCCTCCGTGCCGGGAATGATCGGGAGGCCGGCCGCAGCCATTTCGCGGCGCGCACGGTCCTTTTCGCCCATGAGGCGGAGAATCTCCGGCGAGGGGCCGATAAATGTAATATGCGACACGTCGCAGACTTCGGCGAAATTGGCGTTCTCAGAGAGGAACCCGTAGCCGGGGTGAATGGCGTCTACGTTGGTGATTTCCGCAGCGCTGATGACGTGCGGGATGTTTAAGTAGCTCTCACCGCTTCGCGGAGGCCCGATGCAAACTGCCTCGTCCGCAAAGCGCACGTGCAAGGAATGCCGGTCGGCTTCTGAATAGATGGCGACGGTGGCGATGCCGAGTTCCTTGCAGGCGCAGATGACGCGGAGCGCGATCTCCCCTCGATTCGCAATGAGGATTTTTCGAAACATGGCGGCCGTGCGGGCGCCCGATCCAGCTACGTCTTCCGGTCGGGACGAACAGCGAAGAGCGGCTCACCGTATTCGACCGGCTGGCCATTCTCGACGAAGATGCGCACCACTTCTCCGCTTACGTCCGATTCGATCTCGTTCATCAGCTTCATGGCCTCGATGATGCAGAGCTCCTGCCCAACCTCCACGTGATCACCTACCTTAACGAAGGGCTCAGCCCCAGGGCGGGGAGCGCTGTAAAACGTGCCCACAATCGGTGACTTGATCATGTGCACGTCCTCGACGTGGGCAGGCTCGGGAGGGCTCTCGCGCACCGACGGGCCGGCAGCTTCGGGCGCGGCAGGCCCACCAGCCGCGAGGATCTGTGGAGCCCGTGGAGGGTACGCCAGATTAGGATTTGAATTCGCCGAACTCTTCTTTAGGCGGATGTGCAGCTCACCGCGCGCGTACTCGAACTCCTCGAGCCCGTGCTGCGCCATAAAGGCCAGCAGCTGTTCGACCTGTTCGAGGTCAACGCCCGGCACAACGCCAGCCGAATTGGACAGCTTCTTCTTGCCTTTCATGGAAGAATCAGAGTTCAAGGAAGTCCCGGGGAGCGCCGGTCAAGGTCTCGGTCCGGTCGGAGAAGACCGCCACATCATCCTCGCTTCGGATCCCGCCCACGCCTTCGATGTATACACCAGGCTCCAGGGTCACCACATTGCCCGCTTGAATGATTTTTTTCTGCCCCTTGGCCAGGCGGGGCTCCTCGTGGACCTCTAGTCCGAGCCCGTGTCCCGTGCTGTGCAAGAAATGAGCGTCCAGCCGGAACCGCTTCAGAACACGCCGCGCGGCCGCATCCACTTGACCCGCCGAAACTCCGGCGCACAAGGCTTCTCGTGCGGCCGCCTGCGCCTCCTGAACTGCCTGGTACCAGCGACGAATCCCAGACGGCGCACGCCCCAGGTACACCGTGCGGGTCAGGTCGCAACAATAATGGCCGAGTATAGCACCCAGATCCACCACGACCAACTCATTTTTCCCCAGCCTCTTTCTCGTGGGTTCCGCGTGTGGCAGCGCCGCGCGCGCGCCGGAGGCGACAATGGTGGGAAATGCCGCCCCGCTCGCTCCCCCCTGCCGCATGCGATATTCAATTTCCGCTGCGAGCTCGACCTCCCGCACCCCGGGCTTCACCAGCGGCAAGACCTTCTCGAATACCTGACAGCCGAGCTGCGCGGCCAGTCGCATTTGAGCAATTTCCTCGGCCCCCTTCACCGCGCGCAACTCCTCCACCGGTCCCGACAGGGCCACCCAGCGAATCCTTGCGTCTGCCGCGCGCTTCAACTCGCGGTGCTGCGCCACACTCATGCGCGCCGCCTCCATTGCAGCGCGGGCCTTCCCCCATTTCCTCAACCGCACTCCTACGGCAGTGAGCAAGGAGCCGTGGGTGATACGCAACCGTGCGTCGACGGCTTCTTCGCGAGCCTGAGTAGCATAGCGACCGTCGACGAATAGTGTGACGCCGTGCGGCTCAATCAGCAGGACCCCGGCGCTGCCAGAGAAGCCAGAGAGATAGAAAATGTTCGGAGGGTGCAGGACTACGAGCGCCTCGGCGCCGGACTTCGCCAGGAGCCGCCGAACGAGCTGGATTCGCCTGCGATAGGGTCGTTCCATAAACGGCAAGGAGGAGACCGACGTCTCCTCCTTCGCCCCCCCCAGTCTAGACCGAATCCCTAGCTCGGGACAATGCGCGGTGTGAGGAAGAACAGCAACTCCTGGGAATCGACCTTGATTGTCGTGCGCTTGAACAGATGGCCGATCATGGGGATGCTGCCAACGAGCGGAACCTGGTTGATGGTGGTGTTCTGCGAGGAGATGATGATCCCGCCGATGACCACCGTGCCTCCGTCATTGATCAGGACATGAGCATCTACGGCCTGAGTATCGAGCGCCGGGATGCCCTGCACCCGGGGGATACCCTGGTCGATCTGCGTGTTCTCCACCAGAACCTCCATGAACACGGTGCCCTCGGAGGTAATCTGGGGAATCACCTCAAGCCTTAGCACCGCGTCGATGAATTGCACGGAGATCGTATTATTGATGTTGGTCTGCACGGGAATCTTGGTTCCCTGTTTCACCGTCGCCTTTTCGTTATTCTGAGTGATGACCTTGGGCCTCGAAAGCAGCTTGCCGACGCCCTTCGACTCCGCGGCGCTCAGGATGTAATCCAAGGCAAAGTTCGGTGACCGATGGCTAAAGGTCAAACCGCTTGTAGAGAGCGGCGGGGCCAGGTTGGTATTGAGTGGTAGCCCGTTGCCCAGGGCCCCACCGCCAAAGGTGCCAGCGGGGGTGGGATTTACGCTTTGTACGAGTGGCGGCGTCGGGACGTTGGGGCCACTCAGGATCTGGTTGATTCCAACGTTCGGAACGCCGCCAAAAAGATTCCTCCCTCCTGTGGCAGTGCCGGCGAAGGCAAACTGCGATCCGATATCTCGCGCGAACGACCGCGAGGCGGACACAACGCGCGCCTCGATCTCCACCTGCTGCCCCTTGCGATCGAGCTGGCGAATCAGGTTATCCATCACCGGCATCACCGAAGGGATGTCGCGGATGATGAGTGTATTGGAGCGGTCATCAGAGAGGATCTCACCCCGCGAAGAGAGGAACCGCTTCAGTGTGTCGCGCACCGCGGCGGCCTTGGCGTAGCTGAGCACGCGGGTGGTGGTCACCTGATCGACCGCCTCTGCCTCGGCCTTAGCCAGGTCACGCTTCATTTCCGCTTCTTTTTTCAGCGTTTCGCGGGTTGCGATGCGCAGGACGTTCCCTTCGAGCTGTTTGTCGAGATTGTTGTTGCGGAGCACGATATCGAGGGCTTGATCCCAGGGGACCTCATCGAGCACGATCGTCAGCGTGCCCTTCACGTTGGGGTCGAGGACAACATTCAGCCCGCTGATCTCGTGAATCAGGCGGAAGAAGTCCTTCAGGTCTACGTCCTTCAAGTTCACTGAAATTGGTTCGCCCGTGAACTTACCTGCCTGCGGAGGAGCGGCCGCAGGCGGGTTCTGAGGCGCCGGGTTCTGAGGCGCTGGGTTCTGCGCCGCGGGATTCTGGGCCCCGGTTGCGGGCTGAGCCGGCGCTGGAGGGAGCGGGGGGGACTCCTGCACCTTGGGGCTTGCGAGGCCGGCGCTCCGTTCGGTCAGCGTCTGCGACAGCGGCAAGCCAGCGATGGCCAAGGCTGCGGGCTTTGCCTCCGTCTCGGCCGGCACCTCGGTGAATTGAACAAGGAGCCGCTTCCCTTCCTCTAGGAAGCTGTAAGATGCGCCGCGATCAAGGCCGATCACCAGACGCGCCACATCGGGCTTGAACTGACTCAGCCGAACGTTCCGAACCGGCTTCGTCTGACTCGCAATCACCGGTGGCGTGCCCGTTAGGCGCACGCCCGAGAAATCCAGCGCGAGCCGCTCGGGGTTGTTCAACCACATGGCCTGGTAGGTCAGGCGGCCATTCGCGTCAATGCGTACGCTGGTTAGCGAGCCGCTGCGGCCGACCGCCACGCGTTCAATCGTTGTGGCCGGTGGTGGAGGTGCGGCAGAGGTAGCACCCGGGGCGTTGCGCGCGGATTTCTCGGCCGCGGGCTGCGCCTCGAGGATAATGGTCAACTTCTGTGCACTATGGCGCTCAAAACGCGGGTCAATGGGGCTGCGCAACATGACTTCCAGCCGGGCGCCCTGCTTCGGCCCAGTCCCGAGCGGGAGGACGCGATAGCTGCTGACGACATCGGAGTCGAGCACCTGGGCGATAGTCGGCGCAGTCGATCGAACTCCAGCCAAATCCACAATGAGGAGGTTCTTGCTTGGCTCGAAGCTGGTGTATTCGAAGGGCGCCGAGGCTGTCGTCTCGAGGCGCACCGCTTGCGCGGTCACCTGTGCGTCGACCCGCGCCTCAGGCGGGGCCGCTGACCCGGCCCGCGCACCCATGGGCCTGGCGAGTAAGGCTGCGCTCATCAGCAGCAAGCAGGTGAGCCGGTATGCCGGCCAGTTCTTCTTCATCGCTGTTCTCCTGAACTGGGGTAAAGGCGCTTCACCACCTGGCGCTCGATGGGCTTGCCGAAGGCATCCTTTCCAACCTCGTGGAAGGCCACCATGTCGAGCGAGATCTTCTCCACTCGACCGTCATAGAGCTGGTCGCCCTCATGCAAGAAATAGGTTCTCTGCTGAGGGTTCGATACCACGGCGATCATCCCATTGGGTCCACGGACCAAGCCATCCACGCGCAGCGTGCTGATGGTCAGTCCGGCCTTGCCAGGAGGTAGGTGCTCGAGGTAGCCCCCGCCGGGACGATGCTGGCCGACCAGGGCATTAAATGGATCGCGCCGAGCCACGTGTACGGGGGCAGCAGCGGGTGGGTTTGCGTTGGCTGCTTCAGGCAGCTTACCTTTGACCCTCTTCGCTTCGCCCTTCCCCGGGGACACTGTTTTCTGCACAGGCTTGTCCGGCGCTTCGGCCTGCGCGGCAGGGGTTCCGGCCGGCTGCGGCTTGCTCGGGTGCTCGGTCTTTGCTGGCGGCTGGGTCTGAGCAGTGAGCGGAGAGGCGATCCAGGCCAGCAGGGCCACTAGGGCCATCACGCTTCCCGAGGACTTTGCCAGTCTCATAGTCGGCTCGATCCGAGTCCTGTTATTTTCCAGGTTGCTTTGCGGGCGCTTTCCCCGCCGCCTCGTCCCCGGCCTTGGTGAAGAACGTGGTGGCCACAAACGTTCCCGAGACCGTCGTTCCCGGCCGCACTGGGTACTTCAAACTCTGGGTCTCGCCCAGCCCACTGAAGTTGATGTCGCCGACATTGATGATGCGCGACATCCGGCTCAGCCGGGTGAAGAAGTCCAGGATGGCGTAGTAGGGTCCATCCACCTGCATTTCGAACGGCATTTCGTAGTGATAGTCCTTGGGCGTAACCGGCATGGCGACCATGCGCCGGATCTGGACGCTGCTCGAGCTCGCCGCCCCCTGCACCAAACGGATGAATTCGTCGAGTTCCTTCTCTTCCGGTACGATGGTCTTGAGCGTGTCCAGCTGCTTTTCGAGCGCTTCCATGTCGGCGCGGAATTCCGCGTACCGGCGGTCGTAGACCTGCAACTGGCTGACTTCCTGGCTGATCTTTGTGTACTCAGTGTTGGTCTGCTGCAAGCTGACACGCGCCTGCTCGACCGGCGAATAGGGCACGAATTCGCCAGCCAGAACTAACAGAACCGCCAACGCCGCGAAGAAGAGGGCTTGGATGTACCATGGGAATTCGTGAAAGCTGATGGCCATCTAATCTCTTAGCCTTTCCTGACCGCCGATGGGGCCGACGGAGTCATGGGCCTGCCCTGCGGCAAGGCAAACTCGGCATTCAGCGTGAACAGAAACGTCTGCACCGCCGTGTTCTTGTCGTCCTGGTGGGACTCTTTGATCTCCACCTTTTGGAAATAGCCCGAGCGCTTGAGCTGGGTAATGAAGTTAGCGACGGCGTTGATCGAGGCTGCCGTGCCCTCAAACGTCAGCGTATTGCCCTTGCGCGACAGCGACGTCAGCCACAGCTCGTCGGTGCGCGTCACGGTCGTGGCCACCATGTCCAACAGCTCCTGGCCGCCGGTCCGGTTCCGCTGCAGCTCTTCGATGACGGCGATGCGCTGCTGCAACACCGCCTTCTGCCGATCGAAGTTCTCCACCTGCTGCTTCAGATTTTCCAGGCGCGCTTTTTCCGCCTGCTTGGTGCGAATCTTGGCCTGCAGGTCGCTGATCTCCCGATTCATCTGATAGTAGTGAATAAACAGAAAGCCGACAGCAGCAACTAGGGCAAGCACGAGCAGCATGATTTGCAGCGTGGCCTCGAGCGGCACGGGGCGACGTGCCGCCTTCGGACGCGCTTGGCCGAGCAGGTTGATGCGAATCATGGCGTATCAAAGCTCCTGAGCGCGAGGCCCACCGCAATTGCGAGCCGGGGCGCGAGCTCCCGGATCTGCTCCTCGTTGTGCCGCCCGGGATTGATGACGATCTTGCGAAACGGATAGAGCTCTTCCACCGGCATCGCAAACTCTTCCCGCAGCAAATCCACGAGCCCAGGCACCCGCGCCGTCCCGCCCGCCACGTAGATGCGCTGGATGTTCTCGCCGCTGGCAGTGGCGCGGAAAAAGTCAAACGTCTTCTGAATCTCTAGGATCAGGATGTCGGAGACCGAACGCAGAATCGTGGCCCGGTGCTCATCGGCGACGCCGGCGACGCTTTCGCCTTTCTTCAACCGTTCGGCGTCCTCAAAACTGAGGTCCAGCTCTTTCTGCAGGGCATCGGTGTATTGGTTGCCGCCAACTGAGACGTCGCGGGTGAACAGCGGAATACCGCCGCGGACGATGTTGATATTCATCACGCTGGCGCCGACGTTCAGCAGAGCCACGGTCTGGCCGGGGTCGGGGTCGTAGTTCACTTCAAAGGAGTTCTGCAACGCGAAGGCGTCAATATCCACCACCAGCGGCGTCTTGCCCGCCTGGGCCAGCACGTTCGTATGGTTCAAGATCTTGTCCTTCTTGACGGCGACAAGCAGTACGTCCATCTGCGCGTCCACCGACTCGAGGAGCTGGTAGCTCAGATTCACATCTGCGATGTCGAATGGAATGTGTTGACTAGCCTCCGTCTGGATGCGGTCGTACAGTTCTTCTTCCGACATCGAGGGCAGCGTGACGCGCTTCACGATCACGGAGTGGCCGGACACCGAAGTGGCCACGTTCTTGGTCCTGACCTTCTGCTGCTCGAAAATGTTGCTGATCGCAGTGGCCACTAGCGGCGCATCCATGATGGCGCCGTCCACAACCGTATCCTGGGTCAACGGCTCCAGGCCGAAGCTGACGAGCTCGTAGCCTTGCTTGCTGCCCCTCAGCTCAACGGCCTTGATGGAAGTGGAGCCGATGTCCAGTCCAACCAGCGCTCTGTGTTTCCCCGTGCCGAACATATCGCGGCCTCTCTGGGAGTCCTGTGCGACAGGCTAGCGTCTCTTTCTGGCGCACGCCTGGTTCATTTTCCGTTCCATCCAGCGGTCCAGGATGGTTTTGCGAAACTTCCAACGACTGCCCAGCTTGAACGCCGGGATCAAACCCTCGCTGATATAGCGGTAAAGCGTGTCCCGGGAAACGCCTAGATATTGGGACGCTTGCCGGATGTTCATGACCTCCCGAGCCTCACTCATCGCGGTGTCCACCCTGGCCTGGAGAGCGCGCAATGGCATTCCTCACTCTAGTCCACAAGCCCTTGCTCGTCCCGCGGGCAAATTCTCTGCCCTACGGTTATGGCATCCGACCCGGAAGCTGTCAACGCGGCCACAGGGGTAATTGTCCTAAAAATACCTGTAATTTGGGGCAGGTCGTGGGGCAAACGTAGGGAAGTCTGCAGGATACAGCGGTTCTAGTACTCTTAGAACCACAGAATGGGGGTGTTCGGTTTGGTTCCGGAAAGGGATTTTTTCCGCCTGGCCGCGGCGAGGTCGTCCGCGCAGCTGACTCCGCCCGTTTTTCAGCCGGGCAGGTCTAGCTTCGCCCACAAGGCATCCACACGCGCCTTGGTCTCGCGGTCCATCACGATTTCATCGGGCCAGGGGCGCGCGAAGCCTTCGCTCGGCCACTTGCGCGTGGCGTCAATCCCCATGTGCGAGCCGAAATCCTGCATGCGGGCGGCGTGGTCGAGCGTATCCACGGGGCCGAGAACCATCTGCACATCGCGCTCGGGATCGATCGCGCAGAGCGCTTTCCAGAGGACCTCACGAAAGTTCTGCACCTTGACGTCGTAGTCCACTACCACCAACACCTTGGTGAACATGGCCTGCCCGAGCGACCAGATGGCGTGCATGACTTTCCGCGCATGCCCCGGGTAGGACTTACGAATCGAGACGATCATTAGGTTGTGGAAGATGCCTTCGGCAGGCATGGCAATGTCCACGATTTCCGGGTACTGCATTTTCATCACCGGCAGGAAAATCCGTTCCACCGCGTGACCCATGAAGAAGTCCTCTTGGGGAGGCGGCCCCACGATCGTGGTCAGATAGATGGGGTCGCGGCGGTGCGTGAGGCAAGTGACATGGAAGACGGGATATTCGCCCTCCAGCGAATAAAAGCCGGTGTGGTCACCGAACGGACCCTCGGTGCGAAACTCATCGAGATTCACATACCCTTCGAGAACGATCTCCGCGTGGGCAGGGACTTCGAGGTCCAGCGTCTCGCAGGGCACCATCTCGACCGGCTCGCGCCGCAAGAATCCCGCGAACATCATTTCGTCGAGATCCGGCGGAATCGGTAAGATCCCCGCGAGGCAGGTAACGGGATCTGCGCCAATCGCGACAGCCACCTCGATCTTTCCATCCCGGTTGGCCGCGCGGGCGCGGCGGAAGTGCTCGGCGCCGTGCTTCTGCGTCTGCCAGTGCAGGGCCGTCGTACGCTCGTCGAACACCTGCATGCGGTACACACCGACATTTCGCTTTCCCGTCTCCGGATTCTTCGTAATCACGAGCGGCCAGGTGATGTAGCGTCCGCCATCTTTGGGCCAGCACTTCAGGATGGGAAAATAAGAGAGCGAAAAATTGCCTTTGCGGATCACTTCCTTGCACGGCCCGCTCTTTATCGTCTTGGGAAAGAACGATCCCAGCTCGGCCAGCTTGGGGAGCATCTTGAGCTTATCCAGCAGGCCTTGCGGAGACTGAAAATCCAGAAAGGACTTTATGCGTGCGGCAACCTCATCCAGCTTTTCCGCTTCGAGCGCCAGGGTCACACGCCGCTCGGTGCCGAGCATATTGATCAGCAGCGGTATGCGCGAGCCCTTGGGCCGCTCGAACAGTAGCGCCGGGCCGCCGGCCCGAGTCACCCGGTCGGTGATCTCGGTGATCTCGAGCACGGGGTCCACCTCCAGGCTGATGCGCTTGAGCTCGCCCTCTTTTTCGAGCCTGTGGATGAAGTCGCGCAGATCCTTGTATGCCACGCCTCCTCCTTGCTGCTGCCCTGCCGTCCTGCTTGTCTCTCCTGGCCTCCGCTCGCGGTCGGAACGGCACACTCTAGCACGAAGGGCAACGGCGAAAGAACGCTTGCGACGGCAAAGGGGTTTTGCTAGGTTAGAAAACCGAGCGGGCGTAGTTCAATGGCAGAATAGAAGCTTCCCAAGCTTCGGACGTGGGTTCGATTCCCATCGCCCGCTCCAGAATCGCTGGAAACAAATCACTTACGGAAATCTTAGCTCCAGACGCATCGGATCTGGCGACTGGCAAAGGGTTTAATTGAATTTTGGATCAGGTGGGCCCGACCTAGAATCCCCGCCCACTACGCCCACTCGATGCCGTGGAGCTGAAGCGGACCGATCAGGCTTGCCTGTCCCCTCGGCTCACCTGGCAGGGCAAGCTGACCGAAGGACGCGGCGTCACGCCTAATATTCTCATCGAGCAACCGCCTCAACAGCTTCTCGCCGGCGAAGCCCTCAGAACCTCAGATGCAGAAGGCGCTAGAACTAGCGCGCCAGCTTTGATGTTTTGCAGGTCGTTTGAGGACTAGTCAAGACCTGTGGATCGGCGTGCTACGATGAGGTGGTAAGTCCAGTGGCAGGGAGGGGACAAAGATGTCGGAGCGATTAGGAACCATCGCTAACGATCCGTTCGGTGGTCGGCACCCAACCAGTCACGAACGGATGACGGGACTGCCTTGGGATGCATCGTACCACGACGGTCCTGCGCCTTGGGATATTGGCCGGCCGCAGCCAACAATAGTGCGTTTGGCATCCGAAGGCTGGTTCGCCGGAGCGGTGCTCGATGCGGGCTGCGGAACCGGCGAGAACGCACTTCATATCGCCTCGCTGGGATTGTCGGTTCTGGGCGTTGACGTGGCTGAGACGGCACTGGCGATCGCCCGAAAGAAGGCCGACGACCGTGGGATCGAGGTTGAGTTCGCTGCGGTTGACGCGTTCCAGCTGGAGCGTTTGGGGCGCATGTTTCGGACGGTGCTGGACTGCGGACTGTTCCACACCTTCGACGGCGACGAGCGAACACGGTACGTGGCGAGTCTAGCGTCGGTGACCGAGCACGATGGAACTCTGTATGTGTTGTGCTTCAGTGACGATGGTCCCAATACTGGCCCGCACCCCATCAGGCAGGAAGAACTGAGAGCGGCGTTCAACCCCAGCAATGGATGGGATGTCGCCGCCATCGAACCGGACCGGATTCAGACGAGATACCACGAGGACGGCGCACCGGCCTGGTTCGCGACAATCAAACGGATTTAGACTGCGGGACTGGTCGGGCCCGGTGAGCGATCCCGTGCGGTACTAGCGCAACTCGGAAGTTATCCACCTGGACGATAAACGCTATGCGTGGATGTGGCGGCGGTTTTGCACGCCGGTGAGGCAACGACTTGTACCTCAGTTGCAGTTTCGGCGGTTTGCTAAAGAGACCTGCCCTGTTCGTGCTCACTAACCAGAACGTATTTTGTTAGCGTTAGCTCATCTTCATTTGCGCTGAAATGCACGATTTGCAGCGCAGAGTCCAGCAATAGTCCAGCAGGTTTTTCTTCCCAAGGTCCTGGTAGATGTGCGCGCGATGAGATCGAACCCCTGCCTGCGGAAAGCAACGCTCGCGGGCGTGTAGCGTAGTGACCCTGATTAACTCTTCAGAACGCCCTTCCTTCCAGTAACCCACTTCCGCGCTCTCGATAGACTACCCAGCTTGCCTGACAGCTTCCCCCAACCGGGACCTCCGCTGTTGACTCTTTACCCTAGTAGAGTCTTTAGACTCTTCACTCGATGCAGATCGGCCAATCGTCAGCTCCAGCGCGGAGTTAGCCAGCCGCGACCCACGCACCCAGCGTCACGACCGGTCCACCAGCACCCGAATCTCCCCCACAGAGTCAAAACCCCAACCGGCGCAGAATCGGCTCCGAGCCCGGCCGCCCCTGAACCACCGCCCACTCAAGACCACGCCCCGAACCATCAGCACACCGCGCAGCCCAGCGCCCGATACGCACCCCGCCCAGGCGCCTCCGGCAGCGTCGCACCCCACCCAACACCACCCCACACCGATCAAACATCGCCCGCGCCATCGGAACCACCCACACCATCACCTCAACCTCGGGGGCGGATGTTCTGGTTGTGGTGGAAGACGTTGTCGGGGTCGTACGTAGTCTTCACGTCCACCAGCCGGTCGTAGACGGAGTCGCCGTACGCCTCGCGGACCCGGTCGGGGTCTTCGTCGCCGCCGAGGAAGTTGACGTAGACGCCTTCGCGGAAGCGGCCGAGGGCGGCGAAGAACCCCTTCGCCCAAGCGGTGTCCCGGTCGCCGAAGTCCTCGCCGGGCCGCCACACAGCATCGAGGGTGATCGCGTGCGGCGCCTGCCGGTTCCCGAACGCCGTCCCGCCCTCGGTCACTCGGCTCACTGCCCCCTTCAGATGGAACATCGCGACGTACGACCGCGGCGACGAGCAGGAGAACGCGTGCTGGGCGATCACGTCGATGAGGTCGTCGCGGAGCTCGGGGAGGTGGGTGGACTTCCAGTAGTAGTTCCAACCGTGGACGACGGTCGAGTCGAGCGCACTCTGGAATCGCACGTACGGCGTGGGCCCGACCAGGTCGAGGAGGGGAGTCCGGGATGCGCGGAGCTGGCGGAGCGCCCGCTCACCGTCCTCGATCGGCCCGGCATAGCAGGTACCCACCATCACCACCGGGCGCCAGTGCAGATCCTCGGGGATGACCGGTAGCGGTGGCGCGGTGCCGAACCTCACGACCGTGCCGAGCTCTTCGGGAGCGTCGCGAACAAAGTCGCGGTAGAAGCGGAGCACCTCCCCGGCATCACTCGCATCCCAGAGGATGGGCCCCGCCAGCACGGTGGGCCCGAGGGAGTGGAGGCGGAACTCGAACGAGGTGACCACGCCAAAGTTGCCGCCGCCGCCTCGCAACGCCCAGAACAGGTCGGGGTGGTCGTCCTCGGACGCCCGCAGCCGCTCGCCGTCGGCCGTCACGACGTCGACGGCGAGTAGGTTGTCGACCGTGAGGCCGTGCTTGCGCATCAGCCAGCCGACGCCACCGCCGAGGGTGAGCCCGGCGACTCCGGTGTGGCTCACGATTCCGCCGGTGGTGGCCAGACCGTGCGCCTGCGTCTCGTGGTCGACGTCGCCCCACAACGCCCCACCCTGCACCCAAGCCCTGCGGTCGGCGGGATCGACTCGCACGCCCCGCATCGCCGAGAGGTCGATGACGATCCCGTCGTCGCAAACGGCAGTGCCCGCCACGTTGTGGCCTCCGCCTCGGATGGCGATCTCCAGATCGTGGTCGCGGGCGAAACGAACGGCCGCGATCACGTCGGCAGTCCCGATACATCGTGCGATCAGGCGCGGGCGCCGGTCGATGGCCCCATTCCAGACGGCACGGGCAGTGTCGTAGTCGGCGTGGTCGGCACTGATCAGCCGGCCTCGGAATCCGTCGATTTTCACGACGGTTGGCTCCTTGCTCCCGTGGCCGACTTCCGCGGGCGTCGGTGCCGTCATGGTTATCCTCCTCTCTTCGAAAGGCGACATCGGACCACGGCCAACCGCGGCCGTATAGTCAACAATCTGGACTCCACAACCGAAGCCGGGTGCGCAACATTGCCGTTATGAGGACGTACGGCCAATATTGCCCCATCGCCCGTGGCGCCGAGATTTTCGCCGAGCGCTGGACACCGCTGATCGTCCGCAACCTCTACCTTGGCTGCGGAAACTTCAGTGAGATATTAGAGGGCGCGCCCGGACTGTCCCGTACGCTGCTTTCACAGCGGCTCAAGCAGCTCGAACGGCTGGGTGTCGTCGAGTCGGCAGCAAAGCCCGACGGGCGCGGCCACCACTACAAGCTCACGTCTGCTGGCCACAACCT
>DATFXF010000181.1:0-2162 GCA_035258565.1 Candidatus Acidiferrales bacterium | reverse complement strand
GACGTCCAGGTGCTGCTGCGGCAGGTCTTCTGCACCCAGAATCGCGTGACGTTTCCGATCTCCGCGTCCGGCTCGGGGGCCATCGAAGCTGCGGTCGTCAACCCGCTCGAGGCGGGAGAGGAGGCCATCGTCTGCGTGAATGGCACCTTCTCCGAGCGCATGGCCACCATCGGCGAGCGCACGGGCGCTCACATCATGCGCATCGAAGCGCCCTATGGCTGCCCGGTGGACCCCGAAGATGTCCGCCGCGCAGGCAAAGGGAGGCGCATCAAGTTCGTGGGCCTGGCACACGGCGAGACCTCTACAACGGTGGCTCATCGGCTGGGGGATTTCCGCAAGGTGGCCGACCAGCTGGGAGCCCTGCTTGTGGTAGACGCAGTGGCGACGCTGGCTGGAGTGCCGCTCGACGTGGACCGCGAGCGCCTCGACATCTGCTTCAGCGGTTCGCAGAAGGCTATCAGCGCTCCACCCGGCATGGCCCCCATCACCGTAAACGCGCGCATGGAAGAGCTGCTGCGCTCGCGCAAGACGAAGGTACAGAGCTGGTACTTCGATCTGACGACGACGATGAACTACTGGGGCAAGGAGCGCACCTATCATCACACGCCGCCGATTTCGCTGATCTACGGCTTGCGCGAGGCCCTGCGCTTGGTGCTCGAGGAGGGCTTGGAAGCGCGCTGGGAGCGCCATCGGCAGAACCAGCAGGCGCTGATCGCCGGCCTCGAAGCGATGGAGCTCGAATTGTTCGTCCCCAATCCGGCCGACCGGCTGACCACCGTGACCGGTGTGCGCGTGCCCGAGCGGGTGGATGAACTGAAGGCGCGCCACCAGTTGCTCGACGAATTCAACATCGAAATCGCCGGCGGCTTTGGCCCGCTGAAGGGCAAGCTGTGGCGCGTCGGCCTGATGGGCTACTCATGCCAGCGGAGCAACGTGCTGGCCTTTCTTGCGGCTCTCGAAAAGGTGCTGCTCGACCAGGGGTTCCATGTGCCCACTGGCGCTGGAGTCGGAGCGGCCGTGCGCGCTTACAGCCAGGCCGAATCGGTGGCCGTCGGAAACCGGAAATAGACGCATCGTCGGGGCGCTTCCTTGTCGTCCGCCCCTTCGCTCATGCCTTTACAGGAAAGCACAGTGCCCACCGTGATCCCCAACGCCGGCGCGATGAGCGATTTCGTTGGCGCATTTGACGTGGCCTCAAAGCTGACCGACCAGACCTATCATTGCCGCTTCTCGCACTTGTGGAATGCCATCGCCACACGCCACAGCGACACGATTGATTCGAAATTCTTCGTGAACGGGCGTGGCGTGGTGGTGGGCCTCCCCCACACCGCGTTCGTCGAGTTCCGTGCGCGGGCCGGCCGCGACCTCACCGACCGCGAGGCCAGCTTTGTCGCCGCCGCGTACCTCCGCGAGCGGCTCGAGCAGGAAGAGGAACACTCGCTCTACGACGTCACCCACTCCGACGTCCTCCGCCTCCTTGGACAACTCGGCATCGGCTGAGAGGCCTGCCGCGCGTCCCTCCATCCACGCGGCCTACGCGTCGGAGAGCGATTCGTCGAAGTCGGAAGGTTCAGCAAGCTCGTCGGCCTCGAGAATCGCACCGCATTCGAGGCATTCGACGTACTCGGCGTCCTGGTCCTTGGCGATGAGCTTCGTGCGGGAGTGCTTGCAAATGGTGGGATCCGCCATCGACATTCCGTGAGGAGCCGGATTATAGCGCGGATAGCCGGTGGCGGGACGGACGGTCAATCGTCGGCTTCGGCGCGGTAAACGTCGAGCCGCGGGTGGTGCAGGCCGTCGCGCCGGATGAAGTGAATCACGAGGAACATGCCCAGCGCGCCGAGCACCATCACGCCGACGGCCACCCGAAGGCCCAGCAGGAGGTCCGCCAGGTCATCGATCTTGCCCACGACGAATGGCCCCAACATGCCGCCCAAGAGTTGTGTAGCGAACATGTACACGCCGACCGCAGTCGCATGGGCGCGTCGCGGGGTCAGGTCGTGGATCACGGCGGTCACCGGGCCGTGGTACCAGGACATGAAGAATCCCGCGGTGAAGAAGGCCAGGACGACGTAGCCCTTCTCCTCGGTGGTAATGGCCCAGAGCACGAACGGCGCGGCGGCCAGAAACGCGAGCGCCACGGTCAGGATGCGCCCGTAGAG
>DATFXF010000180.1:0-4997 GCA_035258565.1 Candidatus Acidiferrales bacterium | reverse complement strand
GGTGTTGAGGACGCCGATCACCGGCATCGCCTTCTGCTGCGCCTCGGCTGCGAGCGGCGCGGCGAGGAGACCGCCAGCCATCATCGCCATGAACGTGCGGCGTTCTACTGGATGCCGGGGGCCGAGGGTGGAGTCAGCAGGCTCCATGCCGGGGTGATTCTAGCTGATGAACGAGCGTGACGTGCGGGCTTACGGAGCCCGAGGAGGCGGCCTCTAGGGGGCGGCCCTTCCTCCTCGGGCGATTGCCGGGCGCGGCCGTGGCACCCGGTTGGCGTGAGTCTACATCTTGTGGTCAGCCTTGAGGCACTCGCTCATGAACGCCTTACGGTCGTCGCCCTTGAGGGACTTGGCGCTCGCGTCGGCGTTGCACTTCTTCATCTTCTCCTGCTGGGTCATGGGCGTGGCCTCACCCTTGCCTTTGAGACAGGTGGACATGAATGCCTTACGGTCGTCACCCTTTTTGTCCCCAGCCTGAGCGTTGCACGCCTTCATGCGCTCCTGCTGCGGGTTGGATTTCTTCTCGTCGGCACCGGAGGTTACCGAAAGCGTTCCCGCTACGAGCGACGCCGCCACTACCATTGCTAGTACTGTTCTCATGTGCCCCGCCTCGTTGAATGTGGAGGCTGAAGCGCAGCCCCAGGGCGAGCCAGCCGCGCCGATCGTCCAGGCCACGTCCGGCTCACTCGCTCTCCCCCAGGGCGGGTCTCGATCCCTCTCAGGAGAACACTCGAACGGGCGGGCGTCTAGCGGAGACAAGGTAACGCCACTTGCTCAATTGACCCCTCCGGGAGTCCGTGGCTACTGTCCCTGCGACCTCAAGGGAGCCTGCCCGACACGGTGGACGCGCCCATCGATCGTTCGCCGCACTGGCCACCACTGTGCCGGGCTTTCCCACCGCCGCGTGAAGATGTACGCTCCGAGCGAGCGACGTATAACCCTGAAGCAGTGGAGCCACCATGCCAGGGAAAACGAGCACGACACTTCGACGCAATGTAATCGATGGGCGGGAAAAAGAAGCGTCCCCCGCGACGATCGAGGAACGGATGGCGACGGGGAAAGCGCTGCGCGAAAAGTGTCCGCGTGGCTCGCAAGCGAATTGGACCCCGGCCGCGAATCGGCCGAATCCCATTGATGTGCTGAAGGCCACGGAAAAGGGGCGCCTGCCGGAGCTGCTGCCGATACGCTACGGAAGAATGAAAGAGTCGCCGTTTGGTTTTTATCGCGGTGGCGCGGCGATCATGGCGGGGGATTTGGCCGGGATAGAAACGACGGGCATCCGCGTGCAAGCCTGCGGCGACTGCCACGTGTCGAATTTCGGCGGCTACGCGTCGCCAGAGCGGCGCCTCGTGTTCGATATCAACGATTTCGACGAGACATTGCCCGCTCCCTGGGAGTGGGACGTGAAGCGATTGGCGGCGAGTCTGGTGATCGCACGCAGAGAGTCGGGCGACCGGGAACGCGATTGCCGTGATGCCGCGCGGATCGTGGCGAAGAGCTACCGCAAACACCTGCGCGAGTATGCGCAGATGCCTGCGCTGGAGGTCTGGTATTCCTACCTCGAGGCGGAAGTACTGATCGAAGAAGCGAAAGACAAAGCCGAGAAAAGACGTTGGGAAAAAATCGAGAAGAAGGCACGAAAGGGTACGCCCGAGCACATCTTCCCGCACATTGCGGAATTCGAGAAAGGCCGCTGGAGAATTCTGGACAACCCGCCCGGCGCGTATCACCCCAAACAGTTCGGTAGCCGCCAAAGATTCGTGGGCGAAATGTTCCTTCGCTATCGTCAGACGCTGCCTGAGGAGCGCCGAGTGGTTCTGGACCGCTACCACATCGAAGACATGGCGCGAGTCGTGGTGGGTGTGGGAAGCGTGGGGACACGGTGCGGCGCGATTCTTTTGCTGGCCGGCGAACGCGATCCCTTTTTCCTCCAAATCAAGGAAGCCCACGCGTCGGTGCTCGAGGCGTATGCAGGGAAGAGCCGGTATGAAAACCACGGCCAGCGCGTGGTGGTCGGGCAGCGAATGCTGCAGGCAGCCAGCGACGTATTTCTCGGCTGGACTCGCGACGACGAAGGTCACGACTATTATTTCCGGCAACTGCGTGACATGAAGATGAAGGTGGACGTCGTGGCGCTGCCAAAGGAGGACTGGAACGAATACATCCGGATCTGCGGCTGGGCGTTAGCGCGCGCCCATGCGCGGACGGGCGATCCCGCGAAACTTGCGGGATATCTTGGGAAGAGCGGCCGATTTGACGAGGCAATCGAGGGATTCGCGGCGGTATACGCGGATCAGAACGAGAGAGATTACGAAACATTCCTGAAGGCGGTTCGCGCCGGCAAAGTTCCAGCCGACGCGAACGCGTCGCCCTGATTCCGTGGGCGACGCTGAACGAGATGTTCAAGCGGCTCGGTCTCCGACGAGCCGAGTACGTCCCGAATGCTCCCGTGACGGCGGTGAGATCGCGCCGCAACTACATGATCGGCGCCGGCGGAGTCATGGTGCTGGCTCTTGCGGTGGGGATGCTGTCCTCGCAGTTTCTAACACGTGAGCGCACGGGAACGGGCCGCAAAGTGCCTGCCACTGGGGATGCGTGCGCGCAAGGATACGTATGGCGCGAAGCCACACCAGCGGATCGCGTCTGCGTTTCACCGGAAACGCGATCTCAGACGGCGGAAGAAAACCGGGCCGCCTCAACGCGCGGAAATCCTGGTGGCGGCCCTTACGGCCCGGACACCTGCCTTCAGGGGTTTGTCTGGCGCGATGCCTTCGACGGCGATCGCGTATGTGTGACGCCAGAATCGCGAGATCGGGCAGCAAAAGACAAGCGATTGGCTAGCTCTCGTCGCGCGTCGTAGGTCGGCGAGTGGAGGAGAATTCGGCTGCGCACAAGGTAAATGCGGAACAAGGTTCCATTCGAGGATAGATGTAGCTGTGGCATCGGGCTCCCGTTGGAGCGCGCGTCGAGTGAGTACCGGTGGATACGCTCAAGCGCATTACCAGATCGCGGATAGTGCTGATGGTCATGACGTTCTCTCATTTGTCTTCAGCGAGCAGCCGCTCGAAACGGCGGTCGGGCACGAGCCAGGTGATCGAGACGACCACGTAGAGCGTGAGCGATATCCAGGTGCGCACGAACGCCAGAGGGATCGCCGCCAAGTAGATCAAAAGCGAGATCTTTCCCTTGAGGTCGGCGCCCAGTGCCCTTGATAACAGCGAGCCACGCTCATGGCTTCTGAGCAGCACGCGCGTCAGGATGAAAAACGCCGCCGCGGCGCCGAGCAGCACGACACCGTACGTCGCTACTGGGAGCGGCGCGAAATGGTTCTCGTCCATCCATCCGGTCACGAACGGCACGAGCGAGAGCCAGAAGAGCAGGTGCATGTTCGCCCATAGCGTCCCCCCCGTGACATGATGCACCGCGTGGAACATGTGGTGATGATTGTTCCAGTAGATCGCGACGAACACGAAGCTCAGGACATAGCTCAAAAAGACGGGCACGATGGGCGCCAGCGCTCCGGGCTCCACGCCATGCGGCACCTTCATCTCGAGAACCATGATCGTGATGATGACCGCGACGACGCCGTCGGTGAAGGCTTCGAGGCGAGCCTTGCTCATGCGTCTGACATACTTTCGGCGTTACCGAGTAGTCGACCGGGAGTCTGCCCCCGTTTGCGCCGAGGGGGTAGGCGCAGAGCGCGTTGGAGGTCGCGGTGGTCCCGCATAACACCGATCGCTAGACGGCAGCGGCCACGGTGCGCCCGAAGCGGGAACAGCCCGCACTGCCATCCTGGCTAACGATCTGGCGCGGAGCGGCCGACGCAGCCGGTCCACAACCGGGCGCTCGCCAATCAGGACAACGCGGTGCCGAGCATCCGGATGAGTTACCACCGGCCGGTCGACTGGCTGCCGGTACCGCAGGCGGCCACATCATAGCGTCTTCACTCGCCGGCGATCGTGCCAGTCGCACGAAGTGTTTACCAGCAGACCCGGCGAGCATAGGTGACATAAAGCCCATTCTCGGGCACGGCTCGGCTCGTTGTCGACCTTGGCACAAAGCATAGGAGCATAGCCTTTCGGCCCCGGGGCGCGTCAGCCCCTGACAGCGGCGATGAATGCCTCCAGTTCACTGGCGATGTCGGGGCCGGCGGGCTGGTAGGCGATTTCTGTTGCCCCCGCCGCCTCCAGCTGGGCGAGGCGCTCCCGCCATCCGGCTGCCGACCGTGCAAGGCCCAACTGCGTCAACAGCCCCCGGTCACATAGAGGCGATCGTACTCGTTGACAAGCACTAGGTGCCCGTAGTGCATGGCCAGGTGGCGACTCTCGACCGGGACCGCCTCGTAGGCCGACAACCACCGGCGGCTCTGCTCCGGCAGCAGCGTGTCCAGGAGGCCGTACTCGGCGTTGTAGTGCAGCAGCATGGCGGCGGCGTGGCCAGCGGCAGCGAGGGGCCGCTCGGCATCCGCCTCCTCCCCGTCTGCCAGCACCGTCCCGAAGGCGAGGGCGATGCTCCAGGCGAACCCGCCAATCGCCATCGGGCCCGCGACGCCGTCTCCCACCTCACGGGCGACGGCAATGCTCTTGGGGCCGTTCGCGGCGATGATGAAGGGCACCTCCAGCGGTCGTGGTGGAGCGAAGCCGGGCGTGTGCAGCATCTGGATGGGCTTCCCCTCCCAAAGCACCTGCTCCCCGCGCAGGAGTCCGCGCAGCGTGCGCACGTACGAGGCCACGTCGCGCCACCGCATGGCGCGCTGGCCCATCGTCATGCGGCCCGTGAAGCCGGACCCGACCCCGACGACCACCCGCGCCGCGCCGGCCAGCCCCGCGAGGGTGGCAATGGCCGCCGCGTTGGTCATGGGATGGCGCAGGCTGGGGATCAGCACACCGGGGCCGAGGCCGATGCGCTCCGTGCGCTCGGCCGCCCGACACAATTGCACCCACACGTCTGGATAGAGCGCGGGCGAGTCGAAGAAGAAGGCACGGCGGTAGCCGAGCGCC
>DATFXF010000179.1:0-19830 GCA_035258565.1 Candidatus Acidiferrales bacterium | reverse complement strand
AGCAAGTTGGTGCGAGCACTCTAGGTCCAATCCCAAACACGGGAGGTAAGCCTTGGAAAAGATAAACCTGGCCGAGAAGTTCAACCTCGTGAAGCAGTACTGGAGCCCGAAGATTATTGGCGAGCTCAACGACTCCTATGTGAAAGCCGTCAAACTGAAGGGCGAGTTCATCTGGCACCACCACGAGCAGGAGGATGAACTGTTTCTAGTGGTGAAGGGCAGCCTGCGTATTCGTTTTCGTGACCGCGAGGTTCGGCTCACGGAGGGAGAGTTCTTGATCGTGCCCAAAGGGGTGGACCACTTGCCGGTCGCCGACGAGGAAGCTCATATCCTCTTGCTCGAACCAAAAACCACCCTGAACACAGGCAACGCAAGAAACGAGCGAACCGTGGCGGAACTGGAACGGATTTAAGCCGTGAAACGACGCCTCTACCAGCTGGACGTCTTCACCGCGAAGGCTTACGCCGGCAACCCGCTTGCCGTTGTCACCGACGGCGATGGTCTCTCTCGCGAGCGCATGCAGGCCGTTGCCCGCGAGATGAACCTTTCCGAAACCGTCTTCATCCAGAAGCCCACGAACAATCGAGCGCTGGCGCGGCTGCGCATCTTCACCACCACCCGCGAGCTCCCGCTCGCCGGGCACCCCGTGATTGGCACGTGGTTCTTGCTCGCTGAACTTGGCGTCGTGCCGGCGCGAGAAGGGGCCGTGCACATCTGGCAGCAGACCGGCGCAGGCATCCTGCCGGTCGCGATTATCTTCCGCAACGGCCGGCCGTTCCGCGTCACCATGACTCAGAAGGCGGCGAAATTCCGCACAGCGCGGATTTCCCGGGCCGCCCTGGCGGACGCGCTGGGCCTCTCGTCTACGGACCTAGAACCCTCCCTGCCAGTGGAATACGTTTCCACCGGTATCTTCAACCTGCTGGTGCCGCTCGGAACGCGCGCGTGCCTGCGGCGCATTTCGATGGACATACGTGCCCTGAAAAGGCTGATCGCCGACGCGGGCGTGTTGGCCTACTGTTTCGTGCTCGGCGGGCGCGGCCAGGCGTTCGCCCGCGGCATGATTCCCTGGGAGCTGCACGAGGACCCCGCCACAGGCTCGGCGGGCGGCTCCTTGGGAGCATATCTGGTGCGCCATCGTCGGCTCCGCCCGGGCCAGGCGCTCAAGATCGTCCAGGGCGTGGAGATGGGCCGCCCCAGCTATATCCACGTCGAGGTGAGCGAGAACCGCGGCCGGCTGGAGCCACGCGTGAGCGGCTCCGCCGCACTCATCCTCGAGGGCCACATCGAAGCATAGCTGGGCTGCACTTTGGTCCCGCGGCCCCAATTCTCGCTGAGAAAATGCCGCTCAGAACGGAAGGGCCCATCGGTCAGATGGGCCCTTAGCTGCGAAGGAGGAATGGCGCCGCTTAGTGATCGTGCCGCAGATCGCGCTTGTCGGCTCTGACATCCTGGCGGTCCTTCTTCAGGTCATTCTGGTCCGAGGCAAGGTCCTGTTTATCATCGCTCAGGTCCTTGCGATCCTTCTGGACATCCTTCCGATCAGCCCTCAAGTCTTTCGTGTCCTGCCGAATGTCGTTTCGATCGGACCTCGTGTCCGCGCGATCTTGCTGAACCTGGGTGCTGTTCCCGCCGAAGTTCTGGATGTCTTGTCGGAGCTTCTGCTGGTCCCCGGCGACGTCGGCGCGGTCCTTGCCGAGGTCGGTCCTGTCTTTCCTGAGATCGGCCCGATCGTGCCGCTGGTCCCGCACATCCCTCGAGAGATCGGTGCGGTCCTTGGAGAGGTCGCGCTGGTCCCTATAGATGTCTCGCCAGTCCTTTCTGAGGTCCTTGCGGTCGGAACGAAGATCAGCCTGATCGCTCGCGATATCCCGCTTGTCCTTGCGAATGTCGCGCCAATCGTGCCTCAGATCGAGCTTGTCCTTACGGATGTCCCTCCGGTCCTGCCGGACATCGGAAGCGCCTTGGCTCTGGGCCCAGGCTCCTACGGAAAGCAGGCCAGCCAGGGCAAAACCCGTCAAGCTTCCTCGAATCACCTGATCAACATCCATGGCTGTTTCTCCTCTTTTTCCCTTTTTCCGGATGACGGCCTCATTCGGCCTACACTTCCTCGAACACAAACTGGCCAGAAAAGTTTTTCCGAGTTACCCCACCGAGCAGATTCTCGAGGAGTCCTTTCGTACCACTCCTGTCTTTCACGCAATGGCTGAGGAAGGCTGTCTGCCGGGTGTACTACGCAAAACGGCTGGGCTACGCCTAGAGAGGGAAGCTCGGGAGAATGCACAAGGTTGCGAGTGTTTGAACTGGAAAACTCGGCCAAGGTCGCCGTGCTACGCGCTCTCCCAATCGGAATTCTCGGCTCACAGGAAGAGCCCGTTGATCGGAAGGGACTCCGCGGAACTGGTCGAATGGAGTGGAATCCGGGGCAGGCTCCCAAGGCTACCGCAGGTTTTCATCGGCGGGGGAGTTCCTACTGGCTTTGTGAATCGCGTCCAGGATGCCGTTGATGAACGGCGCGGCTTCTGCGGAGGAAAACCTCTTGGCCAGTTCGACGGCCTCGTTGATCACCACTTTGGGTGGAGTTTGGCCGGCGCGGAGCTCGTAGCTGGCCAGGCGCAGGATGGCGCGGTCGATTGCCGCCATGCGCTCCAGGCGCCAGTGCTCGGCATGGCGGCGGACCAGTTCATCCATTCCTTCAGAGTGTGCAACCGCGCCCTCAAATAGCTGGTTGGCAAATGTGCGCGTGTTCTTTTCGGAGCGCGCATTTTTCCAGAAGCCCGCCTCGATGCTTGCGGGTTCCTGGCGGCTCATCTCCCACTGGAACAACATTTGGAGGGCGAACTCGCGGGCCTTGTGTCGGAGCGCCATGCTAGCGGGGAGCGCGGCGGCCCCGTCGGGCAACCCGGGTTTCCACGTTCCCCCCCAGCTTGCGCATGAGCGTGGCCATCTCGAGCGCGGCGATACCGGCCTCAAAGCCTTTGTTGCCACTCTTCAATCCGGCGCGGTCAATGGCCTGCTCGAGTGTGTCGCAGGTCAGCACGCAGAAGATCACCGGTACACCCGTATCCATCTGAGCAAGCTGCACGCCCCGCGCTACCTCGGAGGAGATGTACTCGAAATGGGAGGTCTCACCACGCAGGATGCAGCCAACGGCGATCACCGCGTCATACCGGCCCGAGCTTGCGAGCTGCTTTGCCGCGAGGGGGATCTCGAATGAACCCGGGACACGCACAACATCCATCTGCTTTGCGCCAGCGCCGGCGCGCTCAAGTGCGTCGAGCGCCCCCCGCAGGAGCCGCTCAGTGATGAAGCTGTTGAACCGGCTGACCACGATGCCGAAGCGCAGCCCCACCGCGCTCAGTTCACCGCGAATCTCATCGGTGGACATGGAGCGATCCCGACCCCCTCCGGCATTTCGATGGAACCCTTTCCCGGCCGAGCCTGCCGCCTTGACCGGCCGTCAGCGGCCTTTGAACTGCGCCGGCCGCTTTTCGAGAAACGCACGCGTGCCCTCGCGCATGTCCTCGGTGGCGCAGCACAGGCCAAAAAGCGTCGCCTCCAGGAACAAGCCTCCTTCTTGTGACATCTCCAGGCCATGTTCGATCGCCTCCATGGTGTAGCGCACGGCCAACGGCGCATTGGCAATGATCTTCTTGGCTAGCGCTTCGGCCGCCGGCAGGAGCTCCGCTGGCTCGTAAACATGGTTGACCAGGCCTATGCGCAGGGCCTCCTCGGCGGGAATCATCTCCCCCGTCAGGCAGAGCTCCTGCGCCACGCCCTTGCCGCAGAGTCGCGCTAGGCGCTGCGAGCCCCCATAGCCGGGAGGAATTCCCAGCTTCACTTCGGGCTGGCCAAGTTTCGCGGTGCGGCTCGCCAGGCGAATCGTGCAGGCCAGCGCCAGCTCGCACCCACCGCCAAGCGCGAAACCATTGATTGCGGCAATGGAAGGCTTTCCGAGCGTCTCGAGCATGTGGAAAACGCCCTGCCCGAAAATGGAGAACTCTTTGCCGTCCACCGGCGTGCGCTGGGCTAGATCGTTGATGTCCGCGCCGGCAACAAACGCTTTCTCTCCCGCGCCGGTCAGGATCAGGACGCGCACCTCGGCGTCTTCGTGCGCCCCGGCGAGCAACGCCCCCAGCTCCTCCATCGTCCTGCGGTTGAGCGCATTGAGCACTTTCGGTCGATTGAAGGTGACATAGCCAATCTGATCTTTTCTCTCGTAGAGCAGATTTTCGTAGGTCATGTGAGGGTCACTCCGTTTTCGGCTTTCGCTTCCCTTAGGTGAGCGGCAAGGGCTTGGGATTCTGCGGGTCGGTGTAGTCGTAGAACCCACGGCCCGCTTTGCGGCCGTTCCACCCCGCGAGGACCATGCGCTTGAGGAGCGGCGGCGGCGCGAAGCGGCGCTCCTTGAATTCGTCGAACATCACGATAGCGATGTAGTAGGTGGTGTCAAGGCCGACAAAATCGAGCAGCGTCAGGGGGCCCATGGGGTGGCCGCAGCCGAGCCTCATGGACTTGTCGATGTCCTCGATGGACGCCACACCCTCCTCGAGCGCGCGAATGGCATCGAGCAGGTACGGCACCAGAAGCCGGTTGACGATGAAGCCGGTGCGATCGCTGGTGCGCACCGGTACCTTGCCGAGCCGCCCGGCAAAGGTCACGAGCTCGTCGAACACCTGGGGGTCAGTCAAAATCGTGCGAATCACTTCCACCAGCTTCATGACCGGGACGGGGTTAAAGAAATGCAGGCCCAGGAACCGCTCCGGGCGGCGCGTTGCGGTGGCCATCTCGGTGATCGAAATCGAAGAAGTGTTGCTGGCGAAGATGGTGCGCGCGGCACACAGCTTATCGAGCGCGCCAAAGAGCTCCTTCTTAGCCGCCAACTGCTCGATGATCGCTTCGATCACCAGATCCGTGTCACGTAACTCCTCGAGGTTGGTGGTGCCCCGCAAGCGACTGCGCGTGTGGTCGCGCTCGACTGCGCTGAGCGAGCTTTTTTCGACCATCCGCGCGAGATTCTTCTCGATGGACTTCAGCCCCTTCTCGACCAGCTCCGGCGTGACCTCGCGGACGACGACCTCACAACCCGCCTGCGCCGCCACCTGCGCGATGCCCGAGCCCATCAGGCCGCAGCCCACCACGCCCACCTTCTGAATCGGCATATGAATTCCCCCTCGAGAGAAAGCTGGATCGAAGCATTTCCGGAGAGGGCCTATCCTGCGGCCTCGACGATCATGGCCACGCCCTGCTCGGTCTTCGCGCGAGAGAGCCGGACGGCCTGCTTCTCAGCTCCGGGGCATTTCGAGCGACACAATGGTGTCGCCGCCTCTCCGCCGCGCCTCATCCAAGCTGGCCTCGGCGCGGTTGATCAGATCGGTGACAATATCTTCGCTGTCGTAGTCTTGTCGCGCAATTGCCTCCGCCACCACTGCGCTGAGCGTGAGCGGCACGCCGTCCCAGGACGGGCGCACGCCGGCCCCAACCTTGCGCAACTTCTCCGCCAGGCTGCGCGCACCTGCAAGCGTGGTATCCGGCAGGATAAAGGCGATCGCCCAGGCAGTGTACTTCACAGCCAGATCGTTCTGCCGGACCACCGGTTGCACGGCTCGCGCCAGACGCCCCAGGTGGCGCTCGACCAGGGCCTCTCCTTGCTGGCGGATGAGCTCGAATCCCTGATCGATCTGCAGGATCGCAAGCGACAGCGGCGTGCCCTGCGTCTTGGCCCGCTGCGCCTCACCCAGCAGGCAGCCCTGATAAGAGCTGCGGCCCAGCAGGCCGGTCTTCTCATCGGCGACAGCAAGGGTGCGCACCAGGGTGCGGAGTTTCGTGTGGTTGACGCTCAAGAGCATCTGGTCGCCCACAGCCTGAAGAAAATAGGTCTCGTTCGTCTTCCAGCGATGAGGCGTAGCATGGCCAACAACGAACATCCCCCCCGGTGCCTGCGTCTCCTTATCGGTGATCACAACGCCCAGCGCTGTGCTGAGCCCGATTTCTCGCAGCACGGGAGCGGCAGCCACATCGAGCGGCAAGCCACCCAATGCATCCGGCGCCGCGCGCTCGATTTGCACCAGCAGACGCGCGATCTGTCCACCGGAAGACGCTTCCACACCCGGCGCGCAGTACTCCGCAGCCAGCTGTGGAGGCTGGCCTCGTGTGCCGACGACCGCCAGGCATCGCGCGGCTTGGAGGTGCGTGCCCACTTCGTTTACAGCCACGGAGAGCACCGCGCGGGGCGTGGGTTGCCGGTACACATTCTGATTGATCTCGGAGATCTTCGCCAGGTCGCGGAGGGTTTCGGCGGTATAGACACCGGTGCGGCTGGGGGGCGCCTCCGCGGAAGGTTCCCCCGGAGCCGACCTGCGCTTGCGCTTCGATCCCTCGGGCCACCAGCGGGCAGTCTCGTACACGTTGCGGAGGCGATCGTTGCGCTCCTCCTCGCCAGGGAACATCTCCGCGATTTTCTCCAAGCGCTCAATCGCCTTGGCCTGAAGAGAGTATTGAAGAAAGATCTCAGCCTGTACCATCAGGTCTTCGAGAGTCTGCCGGGCGCGGCTCTCCTCGGTGAGCAGCACTTCGCTTTCTTCTCCCAGGGGGCGACCCATCACCGGCGCCTGAGTGCCCTGCGAAGCGGACTTGGCCAGCCGGGCCTTCACCGCGTCCATGAACTGGGGATCCACCCGGCCTTTCAGGCGCTCGATGCGCTGGTAGTTGCGAAAATCGTAGGCGTCAATATCCACCAGCTTTTCGAGCGTCTCGCAGGCAGCCCGAAGGTTGCCGGACTCGAAATACAGGTCGAACAATCGCACCAGGACGTCGAAGTACTTCGCTTCGCGGTTCAGCTCGTTGTAGAGTGCTCCCCAATACTCCGTCAATCGCACCGAAGAGGGGTTCGCGTCCGCAAGGCGGTCGAGTTGAGTAGCAAAATCTCCTTCGCGCCGCGAGGCGAACATGCGCTTCTTGATGTGATTGAGGACCTCGATGGCCTGTTCATCCCGCCGGGCCTTGAGAAACAGGTCGGCGAGCTCGACCAGCTGAACGAAACACTCCGTTTTCTCCCGGTAAAGCCGCTCGAGGATGAACCGTGCGCGGTCGAGCTTGCCCGCCTCTATCAGGGCTTTGCCCAGAGTCTCGAGTAGCGCAGGGTCATCTTCTGCGGACGAAAAGGGCTCCAGCAGCTCGATGGCGGCGTTAGTGTCGCCCTTGCGGAGTCGCAGCGTGGCGTACAGCAGGGCTACACTGCGGTCGGCCGGCGCAAGCGTGTGCGCGCGGGCGAAGAACTCGAGGGCGCGATGGTTATCGCCGGCAGACTGGGCCAGTTGCCCGGCGCGGAGGAAGCCGCGCGCAGCGACCTCGGTCTTGCCCATGCGCTCGGCCAACTCGCCGAGTGCAAATTGGCGTTCGGGGTTATCCGGCTCGAGCTGAGCCACTCTCTCCCAACAGACCAAGGCCTCCTCGTCCTTCTGGCGCGCCACGAAGGCTTCCGCGGCGGCCGTGTACTGCTCGATGGCCTCGGCGTGCTTGTTCTGCTTCTGGAGCAAGAGAGCGTAGCGCGCTTGGCGATCCGGGGGCTGAGGGAAGGGCTTCAGGAAGCGCGTGTAGAGAGCAATCGCCCGCGCTTCTTCGTGAGGATCATGGAGACGGTCGAACAGCAGGCCGTAATATTGAGAGGCGCGCTCCGGCTTGTCCAGGCGCGTATAGAGGTCGCCCAAAGCAAGCAGGGCCTCCAGGTGGTTCGGGGCCACCTCCAGAACGCCCAGATATGCGTCGATGGCCTCCTCGAGCCGATTCCGCTCCAGGTAGCGCTGTGCGCGTTCCAGATGTTTGCTGACGTCTACCGCCATGTGCGCGGGTCTGGTTCGCCTAGAAACTGACGCCCGCCGATCGGGCGACTGGCGGGCGCGGGAACAAGAACACTATATACCGCCCGATGGAGTTCCGCCAAACACTTGTGGCCGGTGCTGTGCCTTGTCTGTCCGCCTGGCCGCGCGGGCCGATTTGTGGCACACTCGTTTGTTTAGCTGAACACATTAGAAAGCACAGGGAGCAGTGAGGTTCGAGTTCGCTCTTCGCCAGTGAGCCAATCCTGAGACATGGACCCCCGATTCGTCCGCAACTTCTCGATCATCGCGCACATCGACCACGGCAAATCCACGCTGGCCGATCGCCTGCTCGAGCTGACCGGCGCGCTCAGCCAGCGCGAGATGACGGCGCAAGTACTCGATTCGATGGAGCTCGAGCGCGAGCGCGGCATCACGATTAAGGCCAAGAGCATTCGCCTGCACTACACCGCACGCGACGGCAACACCTATCGCCTGAACCTGATCGACACGCCGGGCCACGTGGACTTTTCCTACGAGGTCTCGCGCGCGCTTTCGGCTTGCGAGGGCGCCCTGCTGGTGGTGGACGCAAGCCAGGGCGTGGAGGCGCAGACTGTTGCCAACACCTTTCTCGCCGCGCAGCACGACCTAACGATCATCCCGGTGATCAACAAGATTGACCTGCCAGCGGCGCGGCCCGAGGAGGTGAAAGAACAGATCGAAAGCGTGCTGGCCATCCCCGCCGCCGACGCGCTGGCCATCAGCGCCAAGAGCGGCTTGGGCGTCGAGGAAGTTCTCGAAGCCGCAGTCGAGCGTGTGCCGCCGCCGCGCGGCTCCCCCGAGGCGCCGCTCCGCGCGCTGATCTTCGATTCCTGGTTCGACTCCTACCGCGGCGCGGTGGTGCTGGTGCGGGTGGTAGAAGGCCGCATCACGCCGCACACACCCATCCGACTGTGCTCGAACAATGAGGTGTACGAGGTCGAAGATCTGGGCGCGCTGACGCCCAAGCCGGTGAAGCTCGAGGTGCTCGAAGCAGGCGATGTCGGCTTCGTCATCGCCAACATCAAGCGCGTGGCAGACGCGCGCGTCGGCGACACGATGGTCGAGGCCGAACGGCCGGCACCCCCGCTCCCCGGCTTTGAGGCCATCAAACCCATGGTCTTCGCCGGCCTGTACCCGGTCCTGGCCGATGAGTACGAGCCGCTGCGCGACGCCCTCGGGAAACTCCAGCTCAACGACGCGGCCTTTTTCTACGAGCCGGAAAACTCCGTGGCCCTGGGCTTCGGCTTCCGCTGCGGATTCCTCGGCCTGCTGCACATGGAGATCGTGCAGGAGCGCCTGGAGCGCGAGTTTGGTCTCAACCTGATCACCACGGCCCCCAGCGTGCGCTTCCGCATCACGACGACTCAGGGCCAGACGCTGGAGGCGGACAGTCCCACAAAATTTCCTCCGCCGAGCGTGATTCACAAGATCGAGGAGCCCATCCTCACGGCGATGATCATCACCTCGGAGGAGTCGGTCGGCGCGATCCTGCACCTCTCGGAGGAAAAGCGCGGCGTGCAGAAAAACTTCGAATACCTCTCGCCACAGCGGGTTATGCTCACCTACGAATTGCCACTCAATGAGATCGTGCTCGATTTCTACGACCGCCTGAAGAGCGTCTCGCGTGGCTACGCCTCACTCGACTACCACCTCGCCGGCTACCGCGAGGCGGACCTGGTGAAGATGGATGTGCTGGTGGGCGGTGAGCCGGTGGACGCCCTGGCCATGGTCTGTCACCGCGAGCAGGCCTACGAGCGCGGCCGCGACCTCGTCAACCGCCTACGCAAGTTGATTCCCCGACAACTATTCGAGGTACCGATTCAAGCAGCGATTGGCAGCCGCGTCATCGCGCGCGAAACAGTCCCGCCCATGCGCAAGAACGTGCTGGCCAAATGCTACGGAGGCGACATCACCCGCAAGCGCAAGCTGCTCGAAAAACAGAAGGAAGGCAAAAAGCGCATGAAACGCGTCGGCCGGGTGGATATTCCGCAGGAAGCCTTCCTCGCCGTGCTCAAGGTTACCCGCAGCTCCCCCTAAACAGACCGCTCGAAAGGCACGGAGAAGAGGGGCTGGAAGCCGGCGCACCAGCCAAAGCCCGCTTGCTTGACTTCCCTTACTTCTCTTCCTTCCGCCTCACTTCGGCGGCGAGGCGGCCGCGGGCCAGCTGCACGCTGACCTCCTCGCCAAGCGCGACCTGCCCGGCAGCGCGCACAACAGTTCCTCGGGTGTCGTAGACGATTGCGTATCCACGCTCGAGCAGGCGCAGCGGGCTGCGCTCGTTGAGCTCGACCGTCAAACGCTCGAGCCGCTGGCGCTGCGCCCGGAGGAACCGCTCGGCTCGCACGCCGAGCTCGCCCGTGCGCCGCTCGACCCCCAGACGCGCGGCCGCAATCCGCGCGCGCAGGTCGAATCGAGCGATGCCCGTCTGGGCCCCGGTGAACCGGCGTCGCACCCGCTCGAGGCGCGCCTCGAGCGCCGTGGCAAGCCGGGTCAGGAACTCGTCCGACTGCAGGCGGTATTCGCGCAGCAGCTCCTCGAGCCGGCGAAAGCCGGGGCGAGCGGCCAACTCCTGCAAGCGGTGCCGCAAGCCAAGCAAGAGATAACGCGCGCGCTGAAGGATTTGCTCTTGCATCTCCGTCAGCTGCCGGTCGAACTCCTGCCGCGACTTCACAACGACCTCCGCCGCAGCCGAGGGCGTGGAAGCACGCAGGTCGGCCACAAAGTCAGCGATGGTGAAGTCCGTCTCATGGCCCACGCCGGAAATGATGGGGATGGAGGACCGGGCCATGGCCCGGGCCACGCTCTCCTCATTGAACGCCCAGAGATCTTCGAGCGAGCCACCCCCCCGCGCCAGGATCAGCACGTCGACCATCTTTTCCGAGTCAAAAAATTTGATAGCTTGGACGAGGTCCTCCGCGGCACCCTCGCCCTGCACCCGCACGGGATAAAGGATCAGGTGGACATTGTGGAATCGCCGGCGGAGGATGCGCACCACGTCGCGCACAGCCGCGCCACGCGGGGAAGTAACCAGGCCAATGCGCCGCGGCAGCAACGGCAGGGGCTTCTTGCGAGCCTTGTCGAACAGCCCCTCAGCGGCGAGGCGCTTCTTGACTTGCTCAAACGCGAGTTGCAGCGCACCCAGTCCGATGGGCTCGACGTGCTCCACAAGGATCTGGTATTCGCCGCGCGCCTCGTACACCCCAATCGAGCCGCGCACGGTGACGTGCAGGCCATCCTCAGGGCGAAACCTCAACAGGCGAACCTGACTGCGGAAGCACACGCAGCGAAGCTGCGCGCGCGCATCCTTCAGCGTGAAATAGAGGTGCCCGGACTGCGCCTGGTGGCAGTTCGAGACCTCGCCCTCGACCCAAAGGTCGGGAAATTCGCTGGCCAGCAGCTCGCGCACGCGCGCGGTGAACTCGCTCACCGACCAGACCTTGCGCTCGGGCGCCAAGTTGAGCTGAAACTGCGTGCTCATGGTGTGGCTCTCTCGTTTCCCGCTTATCTTGCTAAGCGATGTATTTTAGAACAGTTGGTGGACGCTTCGCGACTCGAGGAGGAACCCGATCCTTATCGCCGAAAGTAGGAAAGCAGCCACAGGATGACGTTCAAGGCTGTACTGACCACCAGACACGTCACGATGGGGAAATAAAACGTCGTGTTCCGGCCGTGATAGGCGATGTCACCGGGCAGCCGGCCCAGGCGGAATGGCAGCCTGGCGCCGAACACGAGCAGCGCCCCGGCGGCCACGAGAAGCGCCCCGAACACGACCAGCAGCTTTCCGAGCTCACGCAGCGGTTCCATTGCTTCCCATTCTACCTCTCACGATGAAATCCTGCTGCTCAAACGCCGGCAGCGCGCCCCTCGATCAGAGGAGTTCGTGGCCGGAGAAGAAGTAGGAAATCTCGAAGGCCGCCGTCTCCAGAGCGTCCGAACCGTGTGTGCAGTTGTTCTGAATGCTGGTGCCGAATTCGCGGCGGATCGTGCCCGAGGCGGCTTGCGAGGGATCGGTGGCGCCCATCACATCGCGCCAGCGCTTGATGGCGTTCTCAGCTTCGAGCACGAGGACAACGACCTTGCCGGAGCTCATGAAGTCGGTGAGCGGCGCGAAGAAGGGCTTCGCGCGATGGACGGCGTAAAACCCTTCGGCCTCCACCTTGGTGAGCCGCAAGGATTTGGTAGCAATAATCCGGAGCTTCGCCTCGTGAATGCGCTTCAGAATCTCGCCCGTCAGACCGCGCTCGACCGCGTCGGGCTTGATGATGGCAAGTGTCTGCTCCGTGCTCAAAAACTCCTCCTCGCTTCCATGGCTTCGAAGCCGGACGATTCGCCTTTTGTTTCTGAGCTTCTCTTCCTCCCGGCTCAGGATCTTCGGGCGGCCTTGCCCAGCGCCCGAGCGAGGGTAGCTCCGATTTCCGCCGGGCTCTTGACCGCATGGATCCCCGCGGCCTCGAAGGCCGCGTACTTCTCTCTCGCCGTGCCCTGACCGCCGCTGATAATCGCACCCGCGTGGCCCATCCGGCGGCCGGGCGGTGCCGTTTGCCCGGCGATGAAGCCGACCACCGGCTTGCGCACATTCGCACGGATGAATTCAGCTGCTTTTTCCTCGGCGTTGCCTCCGATTTCGCCAATCATGACCATGGCATGCGTTTCCGGATCCTCGTTGAACAGGCGGACGACATCGAGGAAGCTCGTGCCAATGATTGGATCGCCGCCGACGCCGATACAGGTTGACTGTCCGATGCCGAGCCGCGTCAACTGGTCCACCGCCTCGTAGGTGAGCGTGCCGCTGCGGCTCACGACGCCTACATGGCCCGGTTTGTGGATGCGCCCGGGCATAATCCCGATCTTGCATTTGCCCGGCGAAATGATGCCCGGGCAGTTCGGCCCGATCAGGCGTGTGGAGCTGCCATAGAGCACCGCGGCCACACGCACCATGTCGAGCGTCGGGATCCCCTCGGTGATGGCGACGACCAGCGGCAGGGCTGCATCAATGGCCTCCAGGATCGCATCGGCCGCGTACGCCGGCGGAACGAAGATGACGGAGGCGCTGGCGGCTGTCTCGCGCACGGCTTCCGCCACGGTATTGAACACAGGCACGTCGAGGCGCTTCGAGCCGCCCTTGCCCGGTGTGACGCCAGCGACCACGCGGGTGCCATACTCGAGCATCTGTTGCGCGTGGAAGCTGCCCTCGCGGCCGGTGAGCCCCTGGACGACGACCCGCGTGTTTTGGTCCACCAAAACGCTCACCGGAACTCCCCGGCGAGCGCGACGATCTTCTCAGCTCCGTCTTTCATTCCGTCGGCGATGGTGAAATTGAGCCCTGAACGCCGCAGCAGCTCCTGTCCCCGCTCGACGTTCGTACCCTCCATGCGCACGACGACGGGAACCTTCACTTCGAGTTCGCGCGCAGCAGCGATCACGCCCGTGGCCAGAACATCGCACCGCAAGATACCGCCAAAGATGTTGATGAACACGCCCCGCACCCCGGGGTCCATCATCAGAATCTTGAAAGCGCTCTCGACCTGCTCGGCAGAGGCTCCGCCGCCCACGTCGAGGAAATTTGCCGGCGCCCCGCCGGCCAGCTTGATGATGTCCATCGTAGCCATGGCCAGACCTGCGCCGTTCACCATGCAACCCACTGTGCCATCGAGCTTGATGTAGTTGAGCCCGTATTTGGAGGCTTCAACCTCGAGCGGGTCTTCTTCGGCGAGGTCACGCAGTTCGCGGATTTCCTTGCGGCGATAGAGCGCGTTGTCGTCGAAGGTCATCTTGGCATCGAGTGCGACAAGCCGCCCGTTTCGAGTCAGCACGCACGGATTGATCTCGGCAAGGGAGGCGTCTGATTCGACAAACGCACGGTAGAGAGCTTGGAAGAACGGCACCGCCGCGCCAACGCCCTCCGGAGCGAGGCCCAGCGCAAATGCCAGCTTGCGCGCCTGGTACGGTTCGAGGCTCAAGGCAGGATGAACCATTTCGCGCAAGACTGCGCTTGGATTCTCGCGCGCGACCTCCTCGATTTCGACTCCGCCCGCTCGGCTAACCATGAAGACCGGCGCACGAGCGGCGCGGTCAATCACCAGCCCGAGGTAGAGCTCGCGCTCGATCTCGAGGCCTTCCTCAATCAGCACCCGGGTGACGATCCGACCGGCGGGCCCTGTCTGGGCCGTGACCAGCTTGCTGCCGAGCATTGTCCCCGCCAGCTCGGCGGCCTCCTCTGCCGAATGAGCGAGCTTCACGCCCCCGGCCTTCCCCCTTCCGCCGGCGTGGATCTGCGCCTTGACGACAACGACCGGTGTACCCAGGCGTTCGGCGGCGGATCGGGCTTCTTCTTTCGTGAACACCACCTCGCCGCGCGGCGTCGGGACGCCGTATCGCGCTAGGAGGGCCTTGGCCTGATACTCGTGGATCTTCATCGGTCGTTGAGGGGTTTGGCCGAACCAGCCTGCATCAGTGCTAGAATCGGCCTGCTGTCGAAAACCGGGCAGTTTACTCTGAACACGCAGGCCCGAGCAAGGGAGTTGCGGAACCGGAGCACTTCGCACCGCCATGATTGCCGAAGCGATTCGAAGAGTCGAAGCTGGCGAGGACCTGGCGCGCCCAGAAGCCGAAGTGGTGATGGAGAAGTTGCTTTCCGGCCGCGCGAGCGACGCGCAGATTCTTGCCCTGCTCGCCGCACTCCGCCACAAGGGCGAAACCGTGGACGAGCTGGTGGGATTTGCGGTGGCCATGCGACGGTACGCCGAGCCCATCTTCAATTCGGGACGTGCGCCGGAAGGCGCTCTGGTGGATACCTGCGGCACCGGAGGCGACACCAAAGGCACGTTTAACGTTTCGAGTGCAGCCGCGTTTGTTGTCGCCGGCGCGGGGGTACGCGTGGCCAAGCACGGCAATCGCTCGTTCAGCTCGGGCTGCGGCTCGGCCGACGTGATCGAAGCGCTGGGCGTAAATCTGAACGTGCCGCCCGAGCGCATCGGCGAGGCCATCGGAGAGATCGGCATCGGCTTTCTGTTCGCCCCGGCGGTGCACGCCGCCATGCGTCATGCCATCGCCGCGCGGAGACTACTGGGTGGCCGCACGGTCTTCAACCTGCTCGGGCCGCTCACGAATCCCGCCGGAGCGTCGGTGCAGGTGCTGGGCGTCTTCGACGAACGGTGGCTCGAGCCGCTGGCCAACGCCCTGGCGGCCCTCGGAGTCGAGCGCGCGTTCGTCGTCCATGGCTCGGACGGGCTCGACGAGATCTCCTTGAGCGGACCAACGCACGTAGCTGAGACACACCGCCGAACCCTTCGCCGCTATTCGGTCGCGCCAGAGGACTTCGGGCTCGCGCGCGCACCGCTCGATGCGCTCGCGGGCGGCGACGCCGCCAGAAACGCAGCGATGATCCGAGAGATCTTCCAAGGCGAGCCCGGCCCACGCCGTGACATCGTGCTGGCCAATGCAGCGCCAGCGATCATGGCCTCCGGGCTGACCACGAATTTCCTCGACGCCGCGCACGTGGCGGCCGAGTCCATCGATTCCGGTGCGGCCCTGGACAAGCTCGAGCAGTTGATCGCCTTCACCCAGCAGAGCGAGAGCTAGCCGCGGCGAGAGCGCCGTGCTATTCCCTCGCCTTCTCCCGCATCGAATTTCGATAGGCCACCGCTATTCTTGCTGTTGGAGGCTGCGCATCGCATAGGCGAAGCAAACCAGGGAGAAGAGCGCGAAGGCCGCGACCTCGATCAGGACGTGCCGCGGCTCGCCGAGTCCAATCGTGCTAAACCGCAATAGGTCCACCTGCCAGGTGATCGGGTTCGCGAGTGCGGTCGTCCGAAACCACGGCGGCAGTGGCTCGAGCGGATAAAAAATCGAGCTCGCGAACAGGAAAACGAAGTAAAAGACCGACGTGACGCTGTTGAACAGGTCGTTGCGGCGGATCCTCAGTGCGAAGATGGAGTAGAAGAAAAACCAACCTGCCGTCCCGCCGACAACCCCCAGGAAGAGCAACGGCAACAGATCCCAGCGCACGCGGATGCGGAGAATGAGTGCGCCCAAACCAACCGCGATCACCGCCTGCAGCACCGCAATCAGCACATTGAAGAGCACCTTGCCCAACAAATACTGCGCGCGGCTCAAGGGATAGGTGAGCATCTCAAAGAATATGCCGTTGTCGCGGTCGAGAAAGAAGGACCACGAGGTGTTCGCCGCGATGCCGAAGCTGGCCATGCCCAGGACGCCTGCCAGAAAGAAGGCGTTGTAGTCCACACCGTGGCCCGCAAAGGGCGAGCCCAGCGCGTAGTTCACTCCCACACCGAAGACCAGCAGGTAGCCCAGCGGGTAGAAAAGGTCCCAGAAGATAAACGTCAGATTCGTGGCGCGAATTTTTCCTTCGCGGTAGAAGACCGCAGCAATGGCAGCCATCGGTGCCTCCCGGAATCACACTTCCTTGGTCAGCTCGACGAAAATGTCTTCGAGGCTGGCGCCACGGACTTCCAGGCGCAACACCCGACGGTTGCGCGCGAGATCGGCCACCAGCTCGAGCACCCGGGCCTCCTCGGCCCGCAACGCCACCTCGATGGTGTCTTGGTTGATCTTCATCCGCAGCGGCGCGAGCTGCGCCAGCTCCGCTTCGATGGCCGCGGGCCTATGGTCAAACGTCATCTCGACCTCGTACACGCCCTCGGAGAGCAACTTCAATGCGTGCAGGTCGCCGCGGGCCACCTGCCGGCCCTTGTTCATGATCAGGATGTCATCGGAAAGCTCTTCGGCCTCGCTCAGGATCTGCGTGGTCAGGACGATCGTGCGTCCCTGCCGGGTCTCCTCGCGCAGGTACTCCATCACCGCACGCTTCAGGACCGGATCCATGCCCGTGGAGAACTCGTCCATGAAGAGCACGGGTGTCCGGACCATGAACACCTTCGCGACCTGCACGCGCCGGCGGTAGCCGCCGCTCAGGTCCTGCACCTTGCGATCAGCTTCCGCTGCCAGGTGGAACCGCTCGAGCAGTTCCTCGGCTCGGCGACGGGCCACGCTGCGCTCGAGGCCATGAAAGCGGGCGAAGGAAAATAGGTTATCCCGCACGCTGAGAAACATCTCGACGGCGGTCTCTTGGAGCACCACCGAGATGCGCCGGCGCACCTCGAGCGGCTGCGCTAGCACGTCGAAGCCGAGCACACTTGCGCGGCCGCCGCTTGGCCGCGTGAGGGTCGAGAGGACCTTGAGAATGGTTGTTTTCCCCGCGCCGTTCGGCCCCAGTAGACCGAAGATAGTGCCCCGGGCAACACGGAAGCTCATGCCATCCACCGCCCGAATGGGAGCGTGACGGCGTGGGTGGTACACCTTGCTAAGGTTTTCGACTTCCAGCGCTGTTTCGCTCATCAGCACACCTGCCCTAGCCAGACGGATTCACGGCCAGCCGATCGAGACCGTGGAGGTTGGTGAATAGACTTATAATGGCCACCCCTACGGGTGGCTCACCGGAGAGTCTTCGGACTCTTCAAAGGAGGGCGGTCTTGGTATGCATCGTCGCGGCTCTTTCTCTTCTAGGCTCCCTACTCTATCCGGCCCGCGCGCAGATGTCAAACGCGCCGCCGACGGCCAGGGTGGTCACGCAGGTCCGCGCCTACCGGCAGGCGAACGAGCACCTCATCATCCGAGAGCTGGCTGACCTTCTGGCCATTCCCAACATCGCCTCCGACACGGCCAACATCCAGCGCAACGCGGCCAAGCTCGTCGAAATGCTCGGGCGGCGCGGCATCCGCGCGCAATTGCTCGAGATTCCCGGGCGCGGGCCGGTCGTCTATGGCCAGCTGAATCCACCCGGGGCGACGCGCACGGTAATCTTCTACGCCCATTATGACGGCCAGCCCGTGAACCAGAGCGAGTGGGTGGACACCAAGCCCTTTGAGCCGGCCTTGCGCACCGGAGCGATCGAGACAGGCGGGAAGTTGATTCCCTTCCCCCAGCCGCCCACACCGTTTCTGGACGATTGGCGGTTATATGCCCGCTCGGCCTCGGACGACAAGGCACCCATCGTTGCGCTGCTTGCGGCACTCGACGCCCTGCGCACCGAGAAGATCCCGCTGGGCGTGAATCTGAAGCTGCTGCTCGACGGCGAAGAAGAAGCCGGCTCGCCCAACCTCGAACGCACGCTGCTGGCTCACCGCGAGCTGCTCGGGGGCGACTTGTTGATTGCGGCAGACGGCCCAGTCGACCAGTCCGGCCAGCCGCTCGTTTATTTCGGGAATCGCGGCATCCTCGGCGTGGAGATCACCTTGTATGGCCCGGCGCGGCAGCTGCATAGCGGACACTACGGCAACTGGGCGCCGAACCCGGCGATGCGCTTGGCCGAGCTATTGGCGACCATGAAGGACACGAGCGGCCGCGTGCTCATCGAGGGCTTCTACGACGACCTTGCGCCGCTAGGGGAAGCCGAGCGCCGCACCATCGCAGGCTTGCCTCATAACGACGCCGAACTCGCGCGGAAGTTCGGCTTTGCCGAGCCTGAGGGCGGCGGCAAGCGGCTGGCGGAGCTGATCAACCTGCCATCGCTCAATGTGCGCGGGCTCCGTTCGGCGGACGTGGGTGCGCAGGCCCGCACCATCGTGCCCGATCGTGCGGTCGCCTCACTCGACCTGCGCCTGGTAAAAAACGAGCTGCCCGATCGGCAGTTCAAGCGGCTGCTGGCACACATCCGCAAGCAGGGCTACCACATCACCGAGAATGAGCCCACCACCGAGGAGCGCGTGAAGTACCCGCGAATCGCCCGCGTGGTGAAAGACGCGTGGAATTATCCGGCGGCGCGCACACCGATGGATTTGCCGGTCTCGCGGGCGGTCGTGAAGGTGGTTGCCGACGCAACCGGGGCCAACGTCGTCCAGGTCCCCACGCTCGGCGGCAGTGTGCCGATGTACATGTTCGAGAATCTGCGCCTGCCCGTCATTGGTGTGCCGATCGTGAACTACGACAACAACCAGCACGCCGCCAACGAGAATCTGCGCTTGGGCAACCTCTGGCGCGGGATAGAAGTCTTTGCCGCGCTTCTGACGGACCTCGAGTGGTAGCGGGGTGCCAAGCTTGGCCCGGGGGTCGTGCGAGTTCCCCTTTTCGAAATCTCTTGCTCTCGGGCAAGACGACAACACGATCCGGACGGTTGCGGAGAAAGACAACGCGCGGAGTCACAGCGCAAGAAAATTGCGGAGGATCTTGAAGCCCGCCTCGGTGAGAACAGATTCGGGGTGAAACTGTACGCCTTCGATGGGCAGTTGGCGGTGGCGCAGGCCCATGATGGTGCCGTCGGCCGTGTGCGCGGAGACTTCGAGTGTGCGTGGTAGGTCCGCGCGGCGAACCACGAGCGAGTGATAGCGCGTCGCGGTGAACCCCTGCGGCACCCCGCGGAAGATCGTTCTGCCGTCGTGCGTGATTTCGCTGGTCTTGCCGTGCATGATCCGGGGCGCGCGGACCACGTGCCCGCCAAAGGCGTAGCCGATGGCCTGGTGGCCCAGGCACACGCCGAGAATAGGGACCTTGCCGCCAAAGCGGCGGACCAACTCCACACTGATGCCGGCGTCCTCGGGCACACCCGGCCCGGGGGAGATCACCATGCGTTCCGGTTTCAGCTTCTCTATTTCCTCGAGCGTGATCTGATCGTTGCGCCGCACTTCGAGCTTCTGCCCCAACTGGCCCAGATACTGGGCCAGGTTGTAGGTAAACGAATCGTAGTTGTCGATCAGCAGAATCACAATGGCCCCGTGCTCGGCCGCTATCTCGTCCCGTGATGCGCGGTCTTCATGGCGGCCAGGAGAGCTCGCGATTTGTTGACCGTCTCCTCGAACTCCCGCCCGGGCCTGGAATCGGCCACCAGGCCCCCGCCCGCCTGCACATAGGCTCGGCCACCCTTGGCAACGAGCGTACGGATGGCGATGCAGGAATCCAGATTACCCGAAAAATCGAGATACAGGATGCCCCCCGCATAGATGCCGCGGCGGGGGGG
>DATFXF010000178.1:0-45232 GCA_035258565.1 Candidatus Acidiferrales bacterium | reverse complement strand
GGCATGCAGTAGCGGCAGCGCAGGTTGCAGCGGTCCGTCACCGAAACCCGCAGGTTGCGGAGAGGACGCCCGAAGACATCCGTAGGGGAAAAAGACCTCACTCTCGTGCCTCCCAGCAGGATCGCCTGACATCCTAGCTCGCGGCCGCTGGCCCCGTCAATGCGGCCGCCGAAGCGTCGGCGGTTCGCCCCCATCCTTACTTGACCGCCCCCACGGTGAACCCAGCGATGAAGCGATCGAGGAACAGGTTGTACACCAGTGCGATGGGCAGGCTCGTGATCAAGCAGGCAGCCATCAGCGAGCCCCAGTAGTACACATCCCCGCGCACCAGAAACGTGGGCACTCCCACGCCCACCATCTGATGCACTTCCGGGGAGATAAACGTCAGCGCATAAACGAACTCCTGCGTCACCAAGGTGAAGGTGAAGATCACGACCGTCAAAATCCCCGACAGGGAGATCGGTACGACGAGTTTGATAAAGGCCCCGAAGCGCGTCAGGCCATCCACCATCGCCGCGTCCTCAAGATCCTTAGGGATGGATTTGAAAAACCCCATCAGCAACCACGTCGAGAACGGGATCGTAAAGCTCGGATAGACCACCACCAGAGACCAGATCGTATCCTGAAGCCCGAGTGTCGACACGACTCTCGAGAGGGGAATGAAAAGCAGCGTCGGCGGCACGAGATAGGTCAGAAAGATAGCGATCCCCAGGCGCTCGCCCCATCGGCCGGTCAGGCGCGCCAGCGCGTACGCCGCCGGCAATGCCAGCAGGAGCGTAATGAGCACCACAAGAAGGCCGACCAAGGCGGTATTGGCGACCCATCGGAGATAGAGCGTCTCGCCAAAGAGGAGGCGAAGGTGCTCGAGAGTCGGACGCTCGTTAAAAATGAAGGGATTGTTCTTGAGATTATAGAGATCATTGCTGCGCTTGAATGTGGTGATCAACATCCAGTAAAAGGGGAACGCCAGCAGGACAGAGAAAACCACCACCACCGCCCAGTGGCCAATGCCCAGGAACACCTCGCGAATGCGTTCGCGGGTCATCAGGCAACTTCCGCGCGATGCGCGATGCGAAGCATGAGGTAGGCCACGGCGACCAGCAGGGGCACGAGGAACAGCGAGATCGCCGCTCCCTCGGAGAGATCGCCGCCCAGAATGCCGGTAAAGAAGGCCAGCGAGGGTACCACCTGCGTCGTATCGTAGGGCCCACCGCGCGTCAAGATGTACACCACGGTCATATCCGTGAACGTGAAAATCACACCGAAGAGGATGGCCACGTTCACAATCGGAAGCATCATCGGGATGGTGATCTGGAACATGGTGCGCCAGAATCCAGCGCCATCGATCGCCGCCGCCTCCGGGATGTCCTTGGGGATGGCGGTGAGTCCAGCAAGCAAGATGACCGTGGAGAAGGGCAGCAGCCGCCAGGTGTGCACGAGAATCACCGAAATCATGGCCAAGGTCGGCTCCCCAAGCCACATAGGCGCCGAATAGGGCTTATAGAAGTGCAACGCGACGAGCACCCAGTTGATGACGCTATAGAGCGAGTCCAGAATCCATTTCCAGCCGATGGCTCCGAGCGAGACGGGTGCAACCCAGGGCAGCAGAATTAGAAAACGCACAAATCCCCGGCCGCGGAACTGTTTCTCTAGCGCCAGAGAGAGGATCGTCGAACCCACCAGCACCAGAACCTGCGAGCCCACCGTGAAAATGAAGGAATTGAGCAGCGACCGCCGGAAGGCCGGGCTCTGCAAGATACTCCTGAAATTCTCGAAGCCCACAAAATGGTAGCCGACACTCCCTACTTTCACGTCGCCCACACTGTAGAGAACAGCCAAAACCAGGGGAAGCCCGATCAGGGCGACCACATAGAGGATGGCCGGCAGAAACATCGCCGGCCCGAGGCTGCTATCCTTTATTGCCAACTGAGCGCTTTCGGTGGAATGCGTTTTTCTGTCTTGCGATCGAAAAACCGCAAGTCCTTGTCGCACACGGCGAAATCATGGACCGTATCCGCGACGTAGGACATCGCCGAGGGAAGCCGGGAGATGACTTCCTTCCCGTGAAACCGGCCTCCCTCCATCGAACCGTACAGAATCCAATCCACCCCGAGGTATTCGACGAGCTGCACGCGGAAACGCAAGGGAATGGCGGCCTCAGGGCGTACCAACGCGGCGGGAATCAGATGCTCAGGGCGGAAGCCCACGATGACGTCATCGGCTTCGAGAAGGTTCATCGGGGGAGAACCGAGGAAGGTGGCCACAAAGGTGTCAGCGGGCTCGTCGTACACCTGGGTCGGCGTACCGATCTGTCGGATGTAGCCCTGGTGCAGGACGACGACACGGTCTCCCATGGCCATGGCCTCCACCTGGTCGTGGGTCACGTAGATGGTCGTGGTGCCGATCCGCTTGTGGAAATGTTCGAGCTCCTCGCGGGCCGAGGCGCGGAGCTTGGCATCCAGGTTCGAGAGCGGCTCATCGAGCAGGAAGACAGTCGGCTCGCGCACGATGGCGCGGGCCAGAGCCACCCGTTGGCGCTCGCCCCCGGAGAGCTGCCGTGGTTTGCGATCGAGCAGCCGCTTGATCCCCAGCAGCGAGGCGGCCCACTCCACCTTCTCCCGCTGCTGCGCCTTCTGGACGCCTTGCGCCTTGAGCGGGAAAGCGATGTTCTTGTAGACGCTCAGGTGCGGATAGAGCGCGTAACTCTGGAACACCATCGCAATGCGGCGCTCGCGCGGCGTTAGGCGATTGACCACGCTGCCGCCGATAAGGATTTCGCCGGAGGTGGGCTCCTCGAGCCCGGCAATCATGCGCAGCAGCGTAGTCTTGCCGGACCCGGAAGGCCCGAGAAGCACGAGGAACTCCCCCTCCTCGGTCAACAAGTCAATGTTGTTGACGGCCCCGAGTTCCCCGCGTTTGAAGACTTTTGTGAGAGCCCTGGTTTCGACAACCGCCATCGCGACCCCGGCTAGCCTTCCTTCCGCCGCTCGAAGATGCGCTTAATTTCCGTCTCCGCCGCTTTGGCAGCATCCTCAGGGCTCATTTCGTTGCGCGCCACCTTGGCGAACATCGTGGGGATCACCCAGGTGTTGAAGACTTCGTCGATGCCAGCGCTGGCGTAACCGGGATAGCCGATGTTCGTGGCCCAGTCGAGCACGTCAGCCAGCACCTTGTACTTGTCATGGGGTTCAGCGACCGGATCACTCTGGATCTGCTGCTTCAAGTCCGGCACCGTGCTCGGGAAGCACGGGAAGTTGTACCACTGGCTGGCCTTGAACGCTTCCGCAAAATGATCAATGTAATCCGCTAGGAACTGCTTGGCACCGGGGATGTTCTCGGCAAACTTCCAGATCACGTAGCAGTCCATCACGTGTTCGGCGGCGATCCGGCGCACCGGCCCCTGGAGCGCGGCGCTGAGCATGATCTTGTTCGCAATGTCCATCTTCTTGTTCTCGGCCTCGCGGGTGATGGAGATTGCGTTCATCACGAAGGAGACCTTGCCGGCGAGCATGGCCCGGTTATTCGAAGAGGGGTCCCAGGTGAACACCTCGGGCGTTTCCGTGTCCTGATACAATGCCTTCATGTACTTCAGAGCCTCGATGGTGTTCTTCGAGTTGATCACCACGTTTCCATTTTCGTCCTGCTCCGAGCCGCCGAAAGACCACAGGATGGCTCGCATGGCCATGCTGGTATCCAGCTCCTGCGCGAGACCCAGGCCGCAGGGATTGCCAAGCTGTTTGCGGATCTTCCGGGCGCCGTCGAGAAGTTGCTCATAGGTATTCGGACCGTTGGGATAGCCCACCGCAGTCCAATAATCCTTGTGCCAGTTGCCCGGATCCGGCACGTAGGAATCCGAGAACGCATAGTATTTCTTCGTCTTCGGATTGTAGGTGGACTTGTGCCCGAGCTGGATCACCTTGCCATGCTTCCGCTCCACCTCCCGATAGATCTCCGTATGATCAATGGCGTGCTTCTCGTAAGCTGCGGGCGGGGAGAGGAACATCACCAGATCGTGGCCCTTCTGCGCCGAAACCTCCGCGGCTGCCCGAGCAGGGATCTCGTTCAGGTTGATGTGATCGACGCTGACGTTGGTGTTGTGTTTCTGCCCCCATTCCTTTGTGAAGACCCCATCAAACCACTTGTCGTACGCGGGCACGAAGTGGCTCCACTGCAGGATTTTGAGCGTCTTCTGTTGCGCTTGGGCCCGCTCAGGAAAGAGCATGAAAGGACCGAGGCCCGCCGCGACCGCGCCGGCACCGGTCGTTTTGATGAAATCCCTACGGGAAATCCCTCGACCTTTTTTGCCTGCCATGGTACTCATCCTCCTTCAAACCGGCAGCCCGGCGCTGGTTTCCATGCCCCTCGCCGTCGCCGGTGAAATCTCTTTCAGGAATCTCCGTCGAACATGGCTGACTTTCTTGCCTCCTTGGACGTCTGCCATGATCATTACTTCCAAGGATAAGAAGCTGCGTCCTGCCCGCTCGGAACGAAAAGGTCAGCTATCTCAGGCTTGGCGTTGAAACCCATGCGGAGTGCGACAACGGGGATGCGCAGTAGTGGGGCGGCCCACCTTTCCTGCGAGGGAGTGGCCATCGGCGATTCCCTTTCCGGGGAACGGCTCCCGAGCGGACTGCGGAGCTCTCATTCTAGAACAAATTCCCGGCCCCATCGAGCGGGGTGGAAAGCGGCTCCGCCCCGCTCGTTGAGCTCCAGACTACGATTGGCCTGCCGCGCCAGCAGGCCTATCTCTTGGGGACAGAAGATGTCAGCGCACTGCTAGCACTCCCCATCAGAACGTGAAGATCGTTCCGAACTCGGAACGAAGATCACGCGCCTCACGTGCCGGATTGCCTCGATAGGTCCCGAACACGCCCGGCGGCGTCCGGCCCCGATACATCGACTGCTCAAAGCCGAAGGTGACCCAATTGTTCAGCTTGTATAGCAGCGTAGCCGCCGCGAGATCGCCCTTATTGGTTCTGATCGCTGTGCGCCTAACGTCTCGCGTCTTGGCCTGGTCGATGCCGTAGTGCAGGTACAACTGCCATCCGGCGTTTCGCCCTTCGGGGTTGGCGCCGAAGATGCGCCCGAGGGGGAAGCCCACATTGACGAAGCCTCCCTGGGCCCGCACCGGCCTCTGCGGCGCAACGAACGCGTTGCCAGGCGGGCAGACCACCCCGACTAGCGGCGTGGTACAGCCGAAGGCAACCGTTGAGGAGGCATCGACGGACGTTCCGTTTTGGACCACTTGGAAGCCACTCGTATCGTTGAACGTGGAGGCAAAATTCCCGGCGAAGTAGAAGCGCAGGTCTTCGCCGTTCCAGTACTTAGCGATGATCGTGGCGTACCGCGTCGGCAGTTGAACTTCACCGGTATAGCCGTAGCGGCTACTGCTAACCGTCACCCCTCTTGGGAAGGCTGAAGCGAAGGCGGCAGGCACACCCCCGATTACACCCACAGCGGCCGCCACACCACTCTTGACCACGATGGCCTCGCGCTCCCCCTGCATACCGCTGACGATAATTTGCGCGGGAGCCACGCCCGGGGCTTTATCCAACTGGAACTGCAAGGCGATCCGGCCCTGCACTTCAGGACGTGCAGAATCTGAGCCCTGCCGTTCGCCGAAGGCCAGTTCATTGTCGACGCCAGGGACGCCCGCGACGGTCGTAGTGAGTACCCCAGTGGTGAGATTCGCGGTTCCGGTCACGGATATTTGATTACCTGGCAGGTTGCCATAGGCTGGCAGGACGACGGCGACCTCGGGCTGGATCTTGAAGTTTCGCGACCCGCCGAAGTTGTGCGTGATTCCCCCGCGGATCTGCGGGAGGCGTTCATACAGCGTACCATATCCCACGCCCAGATTTGTGGTTTCAAGTATCGGTGGCAGGGTGGACGAGCCGAACGGGGTCCAGTCCTGGCCGAACAACGCGTGGACGGAGGTCGTATCCGTCACCTTATAGTCCACCCGGGCCCATGCGAGACGGATCCCGGCCATGCTTGATCGAATGGACGAAATGTTGCGGTTAGACACCCTGCTATAGTTTCCCTCAAAGTCAAACTCAACCCGGCCCGTGATGGCCATCTTGGGAGAAGGATCGACCCACTCGAAGTTGCCGCCGAGACGCATGCTCCGGGCCTTCACACGGAACTCCGGAGAAGCCTCCGGTCCCGTATCCCCGGCACGAAACATTGGTAGCGGGGCATCATTACCCTCCGGCGACGACGTGTCATAAACCGCACTGGCCTTGAAGAATCCGTAGGGCTTGAATCTGACCGGCCCGATCTTGAGGTCGGGGATCAAACCCTCGCGTTTGGGCGGATCCACGGGAAAGACCCTGATTGGGGCTATGCCCGGGATCACCTTGGGGGCCTCTGGCGGCTTGGCCGCTGCAGCTCCCTGGCTCGCCGGCAGGCTTCCACCGACGTCCACCGTCTCACGCAATACTGCTGGCACGACACGGGCGCCCGTACCGCCCTGGGTCGCGACAGCCATCGCCGAAGCTCCTACCGTCTGGTTATAGTCTTCTTGACTGATTAGGCCTTTCGACAGAAGGAGCCTGGCGAGCCTCTGCTCTGACTCGCCGGGCGTTGCGGCCTGGCCGATCGTGGCCGCTTCCTCATCAGTCAGGATACCTTTCGATTGGAGCAAGCGAACCAGCGCACTGCTCGCAGGTCTCTGGTCACTCTGCTGTTGCGCCACCAGCGTGGTTGAGAGCGCGAAAGCTGCAACCAAAGCCAGCAGCAAACGCAGTGATTTCCTCTCGAGTGCTTTCCTCATCTCAGCAACCTCCCATGTAGAATGATTGGCAAGAACCGCCCGTCTTCCTGAAAATGATTTCAAGAAGCGTGCCCCCGGAAATGAGCAGGTAGATACTCGTGCCACGACCAATTGTCAAGCAACCATTTTCGCTCGAGCGGCTCGCGGCGCCAACGGAGGGGCCCGGGCGACGGGACCCTCTGCAGCGCCGACCTCAACGCGGGCCGCCTGTTCTCTCGCGCTCGTGGGTCGCTCGAGGCCCAAAGCGGTAGTGGGTCAGTTTGAACAAACTGACCCACTACCAGTTTGTCGATGTGGGATCCCCCGAACCGGACACGGCTTTCGGGAAGCGCGGGAGCGCTCAGGAGTCCCAGACCAAGCAAGTCAGCGGAACTCCCAACCGTGGCCGGGCCGGCGTGAGATTGACACGTGGAGGTTGCCGGCATACGGTCTTGCGAAAGAATCAAGTTGAAATGGGGAATCCGGCTGAGTTGTTAGTGTTCGCTTTGACCAACTTCGAAAGCCGTACGATTAATCGTCGGACTTTTTCTTTTTGCCAGCTTCACAGCGGCTATGGGCGCCACCGCACAAACACCTCGTCTTGAAAGATTAACTCAGTGGTTGAATGCCTCGCGTAAAACGCGCGAGCTTGCGTTACAGCCATGCCTGGATCGCATTCGGCGAATGGAACCCTCTATTCAGGCCTGGGTCCAAGTAGAGCCGCAGAGGCCAACCAGGAACGGGAGGTTGTCCGAGATTCCTTTTGGAGCGAAAGACATCATCGAGACGCGGGGCTTGTCTACTGAATACGGCTCGCCAATTTACAAGGGGCGAGTGGGAACAGCCGATGCCGCGATTGTTCGCGCAATGCGCCGACGCGGAGCGATATTGCTGGGAAAGACGCATACTGCTGCGTTCGCCTATCGCACGCCCGCCCCAACGCGGAACCCGCACGATTTGGAGCATACGCCGGGCGGAAGCTCCAGCGGGTCCGCAGCCGCGGTCGCGGCGGGGATGGTTCCCATTGCGGTCGGAGAGCAAACCTTGGGGTCGGTGCTGCGGCCAGCTTCTTATTGTGGCGTCACCGGATTCAAGCCGAGCTATGGTCTCCTCTCCATGGACGGTGTTCTCCAACTTGCGAAGAGCTTGGACACGCTCGGGTTCTTCACACATACACCAGCCGATATGCTCGCGCTCTGGGAATCGATGGGATACCCTGCGGGTCGGACAGAAGATTTTGTGCTGGGAGCTCCCGAACCCATGGCTGACGTCGAGCCCGCAATGGCGGCGGCTTTTCAGAATGCACTCTCACTGTTGCGGGGCGCTGGCGCATCCATCCGGCCAATCAATATCTCCGGGATGCTTGCTAAACTCTCCGAGGCGGCCGAGATCGTCTTGTTCTACGAGGGTGCTCGATTCCACCAGCCACGCTTTAACGAATTCGGCTCCCGGCTCGCGGATCTTGCGAATTTGGTTCGAAACGGCCTCCAGATCTCTGTTGAGCGGTACGACGAAGCGCGGCGATACATCGCGGAGTGCAAGGCCCGAGTGGCCGAGATGTATAAGGCCACGCCTGTGATCTTGGTGCCGGCCGCCACAGGGCCTGCACCATTGGGCCTGGCGTCGACCGGCGATCCAAGAATGAACGCACCGTGGACGGCCCTGGGGACACCGGCAATCTCCATTCCTTTACCGGTTCCGAGCGGCTTGCCGCTTGGTATGCAACTCACCGCAGACCACGGCCAGGATGCGAGAGTGATTCGCACTGCTGTGCGCCTGCAAAGAATGCTCGGCAACGAACCGGAAAGAGTCGTCGCTGGCGGCCGGCTCTAAAGCCCTTGAGCGACCTCGTCAAAGACGTTGAAACCAGCGGTCGCTATCCTCAATAAGCTTTATTGATCACGATATCGACCTTGCTTGAGCCTACAGGGACGGGGTTACCTGGATAAGTGCCATCGAACGTACCGGGACGCGGCGGACCCACCATGCCGTCAGGATCGATACGGGCAGTTACATACATCTTTCCTCGGAACGAGGAACCTACGAGAGTGATATCGTCGGCTGTGAGCTTGTAGTCGTACGGAAAACTTGCATCGGCTTCCCGCTTGACCACTAACGCAGGCTTGCTCGGATTGGATGAAGTCGAAGCGATGATCATCAGCAGTGGGGCCTTGCCCACTTTGTCCTTTAAGGCTGGGTCTAGAGTAATCGTTCCTGAAATCGCGGCCTCGCTGATTGGAGTCGATTGTGCGCCCGGCGCCGATGTTTTCTGTTCCTGCTTTTTGTCACTTCCGCAGGCGTTCAGCGCGCCCACCAAGGCTACGATGGCTAACATCTTCCAGAAGCTTCCATGTGGACACGTTCGTGCTTCCACGTAGGACCTCCCATCAACCTTTAACCGCGCCAGTCATTCCCGCCACATAGTGCTCAACGAAAAACGAATAGATCAGGGCCACTGGAACCGAGCCCAACAGGGCGCCTGCCATCAGCTCTCCCCAGTAGAAAACATCGCCCTTGATCAACTCACTGACGACCCCTACCGGCACCGTCTTGTTTGGCGCATCGTAAATGAATATCAGCGCATAGAGGAACTCATTCGCCGCCAGCGTAAAAGCGAACATCCCCGCCGATAACACGCCCGGTAATGCCAGGGGAAGAATGACCTGGTACATCGCCTGGATCCGGGTGGCCCCATCGATCATAGCGGCCTCTTCCAACTCCTTCGGAATGGTCCGGAAATAGCCGGTCAGAAGCCAGGTGCAAAACGGAACTTGGAAGGTCGGATAGGCCACGATCAACGCCCACGGCGAGTTCAGCAGGTTCCCATGCAGGAACGGCAAGTCGCCGATCACGTCCGAGAGCGGGATGAAGAGGAGCGTGGGTGGCACCAGATAGGTGATGAAGATAAGAACCCCGAAGGTGTCCGCGCCTCGGAAATTGAGCCGCGCCAACGCATAGGCCGCCGTGATCCCCGCGAAGAGCGAGATGAATGTAGAAACGACCGCGACGAAGAGGGTATTTTTCAGCCAGCGGATGAAGAGTGTATCCCTAAGCAGCGTCCGCCAATGGTAGAAGCAGTTCTCCACGACTGCCGCTCCGTTGAAGCGGAAGGAATGCACTTGTTCAACGACGGTCGCGGCACACGCGACTGGAACGTACGGGTTGACCTGGCGGTTGTAAGTTTCGTGCGTCGATTTGATTGAGGTTACAAACATCACGTAGAAGGGGAACAACGCAAAGAGAATAAAAAAGAGAAGAGGCAGATGAAAGACGACCAGGCGTTTTGCGAATGTCTCACCGATGACGCCGCGCGCCATTTTATGCCTGCTCCCGGCGGAGGTAGACGAGCTGGAAGACAATCACCACAGCGAGTACCGGGAACATGAAAAGCGAAACTGCCGCCCCAAGACCCAAACGCGACCCCACCATAGCCACCTGGTAGGCGTAGGTGGCAAACAGATGCGTACTGTTCGCAGGACCTCCACGGGTAAGGACATAGACGATCTGAAAGTCGGAGAAGGTCACAATGATGGAAAAGACGAGGACGACAACGGTGATGGGCTTGATCCCCGGCAGCGTTACATGCCAGAAACGCTGCCAGCTACTGGCGCCATCGATCGCCGCCGCCTCGTAAAGCTCCGGGCTAATCGTCTGGAGGCCGGCGAGAAAAGAGATCGCGTAAAAGGGCGTGCCACGCCAAATGTTTACGAAGGTAACTGAGGCCAAGGCCAGAATCGGATCTCCAAGCCAGAGCGGTCCCCTGGCGCATTCCCACCCCATCCAACTGCAAAAATGCCTGAAGGTCCAATTGAGGACGCTGAAGTCAGGATCGAAGATCCAGAGGAAGGCGATCGTGCTGAGCACTGTCGGGATGATCCACGGGAGAAGCACGGCTGCGCGCACAAACCGCTGAAACCGGATCATCCGGTTAAGCAAGAGCGCAAGCCAGATGCCGAGGACCCACTTGATCACCGTGGCGATCCCTGTGTAGATGAAGCTGTTCCAAACCGTGGTCCAAAAGATCCCATCCTTCGTCACCAAATCTGCATAGTTTTTCAAGCCGGTAAACTGCACCTGAGACCAAGGCATTCCGATCTGCTTATTGGTCAGGCTCATCCAGACGCCCCAGACGAACGGATAGGCGACGAAGAAGAAGATGATGAAAGCGGCTGGCGTCAGTAGGAGATAACCAAGCACGTTCGGGCGCTCCAACACAGCCAAAGCAGCCTCGTACCTGGTTTTTGCCGGCACCCCGGTTGACCGATCAGGACGCGATTCTTTCTTCATGCCGATCTAGGGGTAGGATTTCCGCCGCGTCACCCACCGTAGATGGATTTAAGCTGCGCCTCACCCCACTTCAACGACTCCTCTGGAGTCATCTTGCCTGTGGCCAGATTCGCCAGCATGTCAATCAGGAAGTAATTCTGCACCACCCGGGCAGCGCTGGCGTCTGCGCTCCCTTTCCAGCCGACGTGCCGTCCCTCGAGGAGATGGTCGCGGTAGGGCTTGAGCGCCGGGAACATGTCCCACATGGCGTCTTTCAAGTAAGCCTTCAGCGCCGCGCCGTGATAGGCCTGGGCACGACGCAGATATTTCCTGAATTGCTCTTCATCCATGAGCCAGCGGATGAACTCCTTGGCTGGTTCCACGTTTTTTGAATATTTGGGGATGGAGAGCTGTTGGCTGTAATGATAGTGGAAGACGCCCGCCGGACCCGCAGGGTTCGGCACATGCAGGATGTCGTTCACGAGCGGCGCGCCTTTTTCGTCGAGGATGACCTGATTCGAAGCCGTGAGGTAGATGCTGGGCGCATTGTTGGTCGCGGTGATCGCGCCCGATAGGAAGGCGCGGTTGTTGCTGGAGTCGTCCCAGCCCGTGCCTGCCGGATCCATGGCATCGTCCCATAATGCCTTGAAAAACTTCAGGGCCTCGAGAGCCTGCTTGCTAGCGATGACAACGCCGCCCTTCTCGTCGCGTTCAGCGGCGCCGAAGCTCCAGAAATAAGGATAGGTGAAGTCGACTGCATCGCCGAAGGTGTGACCGACCGTCTGGCCGATCGGATGTCCCTTGGCCTTCCACTTTTTCCCCTCGCGTCGCAGCTCCTCCCATGTCTTGGGCCAGGACGCTGTGCCGGCGGCCTTCATGTACGAAGCGCGCACGACGAAAATATTGGGAACGACCGTGTGAGGAACCGCGTTGAACCTTCCGTTGAGCATCGCATGAGCCTTGGCGTAGTCGATGTACCCGCCATACTTGGACTCGAGCGCCGTGCAAATATCCGAGACATCGACGAGGGAATCCGCGTACTGGTTCTGCCAGTTGTGGAAGAACTGAATGATATCCGGCCCTTGTCTGCTCTCGATGGCGGCGGCAGCTCTGGCAGGAATATCATTGGCATTGATCTGTTCGATCTTGACTTTGACTTTGCTCAGTTTGCCCCACTCCTCCCCCTGGCGCAGGATCTCCACATCTGCGGGCGGAGAGAAGTTTTTCCAGAGCAGAAAATGGAGCGATCTCTCCTGCGCGTAAACCGGCGCCTGGTGCGAGACCAAGATGCCCTCCATCCCGGTCCCGACCGCGGCCATTCCGGCGGTGATGCCGGCCATTTTGACAAAATCACGCCGCGTGATTCCTCGCTTGTTGGACGCTTTATCAGCCATCACACCCCTCCTGGCAGCCCAAGCAGCTCATTGACGCCTCTCCATATCCGGATACGCGTACACGGGACGGAGCTTCTGAGCAGACTCTATATAACACGGGCCCAGGAGTGTCAACGGGCCGGACGCAGAAAACGCAGAACTAGGAATTGCTGCGGGTGGCAGTGTTCATCGGGGCCAGGTATCGGAACACTGACAACTGCTGCAGAGAAGAACCACAGGGGGCGAGAATGGCTAAAGCTAGGGCAGTCGGAGCCTGCGCCAGCGCGCCGAGCAAGAGGGCCACGAGACTCAGAGTGACAACCAACCGCCGCGTATAAAGTCAAGTCTCCATCCCAATCATAATCCAAATGACTGGTTTTGGGGTTCGACTTACGCCGCTCTTTCATAGGCTGGCGGTTCAAGCTCAAAGATTCTCAAAGTGGCCCACTACCCCAAAGCTCTTTCCTTGACAAGACACCGGATACCGGCATATATGACGCGCCCATAAGGTTCGGCATTGAGGGGTTTCTCCCTAGAAGCGAGCAGGTAGGCGCAAGGTCCTGAGGTCGACCCTTTGAAAGCGGGTTCAATTCTGTAGAGTCAGGCTCACCAAAGGAGTAAACCGATGACTTGGACCCAGGTGTATGTCCTGTTCGGAAACTGGTGGCTTACGACGCTGCTTGCAGCGCTGCCCATTCTCGTCTTGTTCACCCTGCTGGCCGGCTTGCGCGTAAAGCCCCACTGGTGCGCGATCGCCGGCGCGGGGACGGCTGTTGTCGTAGCCGTGGTCTTCTTCAAGATGCCGCCTGTACTTGCGGGGATGAGCTTCCTCTACGGTGTCGCCTTCGGCATTCTGAAAATTGCGTGGATCGTCCTGGCCGCCGTCTATCTTTACGACATCTCCGTCCACACCGGCCAGTTCGACATCATGAAGGAGTCCGTCGCCGGGATCACCGCGGACCGGCGGCTGCAACTTCTACTCGTGGCCTTCTGCTTTGGCGCCTTCATTGAAGGTGCGGCCGGCTTCGGCGCGCCGGTGGCGATTGCCGGCGCGTTCATGATCGGGCTGGGCTTCAAGCCGTTCCACGCCGCGGCGCTCAACCTCATCGCCAACACGGCGCCCGTAGCCTGGGGCGCCATCGGCACACCTATTCACACGCTCGCGGCCGTGACCGCGCTGCCAGAGTCCGACCTGAATGCCATGGCTGGCCGCATCCTTCCTATCACCGCGGTCATCGTTTCGTTTTGGCTCGTCCGCGCCATGGTGGGTTGGAAGGAGACATTTGAGGTACTGCCCGCGATCCTGGTCGTGGGGGTCAGCTTTGGTCTGGTGCAGTTCTACTGGTCGAATTACGTGGACAGCAACCTGGTGGACATCATGGGCGGCGTGGTCTCGCTCGTGGTCACCGGGATCTTCTTGCGCTTCTGGAAACCCAAGACCATCTTTCGGTTTGAGGACGAGCGCGCGGAGTTCGAGCGCATCGGCCACGTCAAACACACCTACACGGGCGGTCAGGTAGCCAAGGCCTGGATGCCCTTTGCCATCCTGTCGTTGTTCGTGCTTACCTGGGGCCTACCTTCGGTCAAGCTGGCCATGAACAAGGCCACCACCCCAGCCTTCTCCGTCATCCTGCCGGATGGCAAAAAGCGCCCCGGCCCGCCGGGCTGGGACGTACCCTACCTGCACAATGCGATAACCCGCGCGGCACCGGTGGTGAGCAAGCCCACTCCCGAAGCCGCGCGCTATGACTTCAATTGGCTCACGGCCACCGGCACGGGCTGCTTCTTTGCCGCCATCGTCTCTGGGCTGCTGCTCGGATTAGGCCCGGGAGAGCTCGCGAAGGTTTTCTGGCACACGCTGAAGCGCATGCGCATGGCCATGGTGGCCATCTCATTCATGCTCGGGCTGGGCTTTGTCACGCGCTATTCGGGGTTGGACGCCGTGCTGGGCTTGGCCTTCACGCGAACAGGAAGGTTGTACCCCTTCTTCGGCACCTACCTGGGCTGGCTGGGGGTGGCTCTGACCGGCAGCGATACTTCGTCGAACGCGCTGTTCGGCAGCTTGCAACGAATCACCGCGCAGCAACTGAACATTGATCCGATCCTGATGTGCGCGGCGAATAGCACCGGCGGGGTAATGGGCAAGATGGTGGACGCGCAGTCGATCGTCGTGGCTACCTCGGCGACCAATCAGGTGGGCAACGAGGGCATCATCTTTCGCTTCGTCGTGTGGCACTCGATCGCGCTCGCGGCCATTGTGGGCATCATCGTAACGGCCTACGCCTACGTTTTTCCGGGCGCCGTGCCACATGGCCTGACCTTCGTGAAGTAGGTGAGGCGCCGCTTCCACGCCTTGTTTCGGCGTGCACCCCCTGCCCTTGGCAGGAGTACAATATCCTGGAAAGCCGTCTGGCGTGGCCGGGCAGGGGAGGGCTCTCTCGAATGGGCGGCTGGCTGAGCCGCTCCCCGACCCGGGGAAGGAAGAAGACCCATGGATCGACGCGTCCTCGACGAATTTCGTGCCATCGTGGGGAAGGGTGGGCTGATCACCGAGCCCGAACAATTGCACACCTACGAATGCGACGGCCTGACGAATTTCCGCGTCCTGCCCGGGGCTGTCGTTCTGCCGAACTCCACCGAACAGGTCGCGAGCGTGGTGCGCGTGTGTCACCGCGAAAAAATTCCGTTCGTCGCGCGCGGTTCCGGGACGGGCCTATCCGGAGGCGCGTTGCCGATTGAAAACGGAATCGTCATCAGCCTCGCCCGGCTGAACCGCGTCCTCGAGGTGGACATCCCGAATGCGCGCATCATGGTCGAGCCCGGCGTGATCAACTCGAGCGTCACCCAGCAGGTGTCTCCACAGGGCTATTTCTACGCCCCCGATCCTTCTTCGCAGCAGGTCTGCAGCATCGGCGGGAACGTCGCCGAAAATTCGGGCGGCGCGCATTGCTTGAAGTACGGCTTCACCACCACGCACGTATTGGGCCTGGAAGTGGTGCTCCCCGATGGCTCCCTGGTCCACCTGGGGGGCAAGACACTCGATCGGCCGGGCTATGATTTGCCCGGCGTGTTTGTCGGCTCGGAGGGTACCCTGGGCATTGCGACCAAGGTCATCCTTCGCATTGTGAAGCGCCCCGAGGTCATTCAGACGCTGCTCGCCGCGTTCCATTCGACGAACGAGGCGGGCGCCGCCGTCAGCGGGATCATCGCTGCGGGCATGCTGCCGGCCGCGATCGAAATGATGGACAACCTCGCAATCCAAGCCGCCGAGGCTGCGGTCCACGCCGGCTATCCCGATTGCGGCGGGCTGCTGCTGGTCGAGCTGGACGGCCCCGCCGCCGAGGTGGAGGCTTTGATGGCGCAGGTCCGCGAGATCTCGACCTCGTGCGGCGCATGGGAGATTCGCGTGGCGCAGTCGGAAGAAGAGCGGGCGGTCATCTGGAAAGGTCGCAAGGCCGCGTTCGCCGCCATGGGCCGCATCTCACCGAACTACATCGTCCAAGATGGCGTGATTCCGCGCACCGCTTTGCCGAAGGTGATGAGCGAGATCGAGCGGCTGAGCGCCGAAGCGGGACTCCGCGTCGCCAACGTCTTCCACGCCGGCGATGGCAACCTGCATCCGCTGGTGCTCTACGACGGCCGCGTGCCCGGCCAGGAACACCTCGCCGAGCAATTGGCGTTCAGCATTCTCCGCCTCTGCATCGAAGCCGGCGGCTCGATTACGGGCGAGCATGGCGTGGGCGAGGAGAAGAAAAACTTCATGTCCGAGATGTTCGCGGAGCCGGACCTCGATACCATGCAGCGCGTCCGCTGTGCGTTCGACCCGGAACGCCTCTCCAATCCCGAGAAGGTTTTCCCGAGACCTCGTCTCTGCGCGGAAAAACAGGGTCGTTACGAACCACATCCACTCGAAGTCGCGGGTGTGGCGCAATATTTTTAGCTGCTGGGCTCTTGGGAGTGTGGGAGCTTGTTTGTCGCGAGCGGAGGCGGGGCCTCGGCCTCTCGAAGCGGCGGCAAGCCCGCATTCCAAGAATGAGATGCCCTGAATCTCGTGTCCCTATCACCTGAACCGGCAAGGAACCGTGCGGAAGCACCCGCGGCAGAGCTTGCCGCGATCGTGGGCTCGGGGCACTTGCGCCCGGCTGAGCCTGCCGATGCCATCGATGGCGTTGCGCCCCAGCAAGTCGTCGAGCCGGGCAGCGCTCAGGAACTCGCGCAGGTGCTGCGCTCGGCCAACGACCGAGGAGTTGCGGTTGTGCCCCGCGGCGGCGGCACCAAGCTTGGCTGGGGTAACCCCCCGCGCCGTGCGGACCTCGTCCTTGGGACCTCGCGGTTGAATCGTGTGCGCGAACATGCTTGGGCCGACATGACCGCAACCGTCGAGGCCGGCTGCAATGTCGCGCAGTTTCAGAAGACCCTCGCCGAGCACGGCCAGCGGCTTGCGCTCGATCCTCTGTGGCCCGAGCACGCCACGATCGGCGGCATCCTGGCCACGAACGATAGCGGGTCATTGCGCGTGCGGTTTGGCGCACTACGCGATCTGATCATCGGCATCACGATTGCGTTGCCCGACGGCACGCTGGCCAAGAGCGGTGGAAAAGTAGTGAAGAATGTCGCAGGTTTCGATCTCCCCAAACTTGCTACAGGTTCGCTGGGCACGCTGGGCGTCATCAGCGAGGCTGTCTTTCGACTGTATCCCCTGCCGCGTGAAACGCGCGGTACGAGTTTCACGGCCGATTCCGTCGAGACGCTGAACAAGCTTGTGCTGGCGATCCAAGATTCGCGCTTGGCGTTCACCGGCCTCCAACTGCGCGCGCAATCGGACGCGACCCCGCAGCTCGATGTGCGCTTCGAGGGCACGCCAGCGGGTATCGATTCGCAGCTGGGCCAGTTGATTCGGCTAGCCTCCACAGCCAAGCAGGCCGAAAGCCCGGGGGATGTTTGGAGCGCCCGGGAGGAGCTGTGGGGCGGTGCGGACGCGACGCTGATCGCCAAGTTCAGCGTTCTGCCCTCCCAACTGAGCGCGGCGTGTCATCTCTTTGCGCCTACCGCAGCGGCGCTCGGGTTCACCTGGAGGGTGGTTGCGCAAGCGAACGGCCTCGGGTTCGTGCGGCTCGATGCGCCGGCCGAAAAAAGCGAAAACGCGTTTCCTCACGCCGTGGCTCGCATCCGCGGCGAGCTCGAGCAGTTGGGGGGTTCGCTCGTTGTCCTTCATTGCCCGGCCGGCATAAAACCGCAGCTCGATGTCTGGGGCTCACCCGGCGACGCGCTGTCCCTGATGCGCCGCCTCAAAGAAGAACTTGACCCGGTCGGCATTCTCAATCCCGGGCGGTTCGTCGGGGGAATCTGATGGCTTCGCCACCCCTCTCGGAACCAGGTCGCCAGGCCGGCATCTTCGACCAGCACAACCCGCCCTCGCAAGAGCTCATCGCTGACTGCGTGCACTGCGGCTTCTGCCTGCCCACATGCCCCACCTACGCGCTCTGGCGCGAAGAGATGGACTCGCCGCGCGGCCGCATCTACCTGATGAAGCTCGGCGCGGAAGGAAAGGTGGGGATGACCGAGACCTTCGTGAGCCACTTCGATCATTGCCTCGGCTGCATGGCCTGCCTAAGCGCGTGCCCATCCGGCGTGCAGTACGACAAGCTGATCGAAGCCACACGCGCGCAGATCGAACGCCACTATCCACGGTCGCTCGGCGACCGGCTCTTCCGGCGCTTGATTTTTGCCCTGCTTCCCTACCCCGCGCGGCTGCGCCTGCTGCTCGCGCCGATGTTGCTCTACCAGCGCTTTGGACTCGAGCGCGTGGTTCGCCGCTGGGGCCTGCTGAAGCTATTGCCGGAGCGGCTGCGCGCCCTCGAAGCGCTGCTCCCCAAGCTTTCGCTCAAGACGCTGCGGTCCGACGGGCCTGTGTCCGTGCCGGCCAATGGTCCGCCCCGCCGGCGCGTAGGTCTCCTGCTCGGGTGCGTGCAGCAGGTGTTTTTCTCTCACGTCAACGCCGCGACGTCGCGGGTGCTTGCCGCCGAAGGCTGTGAGGTAGTCATCCCGTCCGAGCAGGGTTGCTGCGGCGCACTGATGATTCACGCTGGCTGGGAAGAACAAGCCCTGGCGCTGGCGCGGCGCCTGGTTGACGTTTTCGAGCGCGCTGGGGTGGACCTCATCGCCGTCAACGCGGCCGGCTGCGGCTCGAACCTCAAGGACTACGCCTACCTGCTCCGTGACGACCCGGCCTACGCCGAGCGCGCTAAGGCCTTCTCCGCCAAGTGCCGGGACATCTCTGAAATTCTCGCGGAGCTCGAGCCGCGCGTGCCTCGCCATCCGATTCCCGCGCGCGTGGCCTACCACGACGCTTGCCATTTGCAGCACGCCCAAGGGGTGCGCGCCCAGCCCCGCAAAGTCTTGAAGACGATCCCGCAACTCGAGCTGCTGGAAATCCCCGATGCGGCCATCTGCTGCGGCTCGGCCGGAATCTACAACCTCGTCGAACCCCGTCCGGCCGAGGAACTGGGCGACCGCAAGGTCGAGAACTGTCTCTCGACCGGCGCCGACCTGGTCGTCTCCAGCAATCCTGGCTGTCTGCTTCAAATCCGCGCAGGTCTCGCGCGCGCTGGCCGCAAAGTGCCCGTGCTGCACATGATTGAGCTGCTCGACGCCTCGATCAACCGAACTCCCCTCCCGGCATGGCAACAAGTCCAGCGCCAGCGGCAGGCACCCTGACCCGAGCCTGGCCTGCCAATCGAGCTCAGCACGATCGCCGGAGCGAGCGCCAGCAGAGAAGTTCGCAGGCTCGCGCATGGATGTGGTGCGGAGATTTATGTTCCGCGTTGAAGAAGCAACACGGGCCCCTACCTCAACTTGCCTTGCTCGCCGAGGTACAATCCTCCTGCCACGGATCGGTAGGTTCGGAACCAATCGAGTGACAGGTTCGAGCGGAGCACAAGTCTTTTCCGAGATCCTAGGCCAACCGCAGTCCTGGATCGAGTGCTTCAAGACCCTGCGCGAGCAGGATGCGCTGGCCAAAATCCGGCAGAAGTTTCCGGGCCGACGGGAATGGGTGTTCATCGGCTGCGGATCGAGCTACTATGTTGCGCAGGTGGCAGCGGCGAGCTGGGCGCTAGCGACTGGAGGCCGAGCTCGGGCGCTGCCGGCCTCGGAGATTCTGCTCTTCCCGGAGCTGGCGCTGGCTGGCTCCGCCCCCTTCCAGCCGGTGCTGATCTCCCGCTCCGGACGGACCCCAGAGACTCTCCGCGCCGGCGAGTTTCTGAAGGCTAAGCATCAGGTTCCCGTGCTGGGGGCAGTCTGCGAACCGGACTCGCCACTTGAAGAAATGGCTGCGGCCACGCTTCGGCTGCCGGCTGCGGACGACCAGAGCACGGTGGTCACGCGTGCGTTTTCCGCCACGCTCCTGGCGCTCGAAGCCCTGGCCGCAACCTATGCCGACCATTCCGATGTCGAGTCGATGATCGACGCCCTGGCTGCGCACATGATCAGGCATCTCGGGACCCTGCCGGACGAGGTCGGGGAGCTCGTCGGCGCGCATGACTTTAGGAACTTTGTCTTCCTAGGCCAGGGGCTCTATTACGGCATCGCGCAGGAGGCCATGCTGAAGGTGATGGAGATGTCCTGTTCGTACGCCGAGCCATTTCACACCCTAGAGTTCCGCCATGGGCCGAAGGCCATCTCGAGTCCGGAGACTTTGGTGACCTTCTTCCTTTCCGAGTCCGGCTATCCAGCCGAGCGAGCCGTGCTCGAAGAAGTGAAGAAGCTCGGGGCCATGACGCTGGCGGTGGCGAATTGCGCAGACGAGGCGACACGGCGCGCCGCGGATTTTCTCATTGAGCTCCGGCTGGATGTGCCCGAGTTTTACCGGCCCGCCGCAGCCATCATTCCCGCGCAGTTGTTGGCTTACAATCTCGCCAAGAAAAAGGGCATGGATGCGGACCGGCCGCCGCACCTGAGCCGTGTGGTCAATCTCGCCGCCGATTCCTGAGCGGAGGGTCGCGCAGCCGGTTCGAAGGGCCTGCTCGAAGCACGTAAGGACGATCGAGGATGAAGCTCGCACTAGTCGATTGCGGCTTTGTTTGCGATTGGGGAGCTGTGCTTCGAGCGCGTGGGGCTAGGAATGGCACTGCTCGGCGCCGCGGCAATCTCCGCCCTGCTGATCGGGACGGCGATTCAGCCGAGCTCGACAGAGCCGATCCCGCAGCCAGTTCCTGATCGCTCGAAATGAGCTGATCTCCTCGACACATGCATTCAGCTGACGGAATCAACTGCGGACTCTCGTCGAACCTAGGACTTGCCACGGCGGCGGTACTCCGTGATATCCATCGCCCTAGCACTTTCCGGCGCAAAAATAAGCATTACGGATGAGCAGGAGTCGGAACGAAGCGGGCTGGCTCTCTCCGGGTCTTACATTTTTCTTCCTTTCTCTTTGCCGTCCTTCGTTTGCATCTCGAGCACTATCCCGTGTCCTTGACCATCAGGAACCGACCGATATTGATCAGGTTGTCCGCGATCACGCCCCAGCCCACCCAGCGTTGCATTCCCGCGTCACCGCGATAGCGACAGCGATGCAGTCCATGGCGCCGTTTCAGTACGCTGATGCGGCCCTCTGAGCCAGTGCGCCACCTCTGGCCCTTCCGGAAAGAGCGCTTCTTTTGCTGTCGTCGCCGTTCGGGGTTCTTGGTCGAGCGGCTCGGTATCGAGATTTGTTTCACCCCCATCTCTGCGAGTTCCCGCTCGTTAGTCCGGGAGTAGAAACTAGCGTCGCCCGCCACCAGTTTGGGAACCCGACCGAACTGCTCCTGGTGTTTCTGCACGGCCGGCACCAACAGGTCTGAATCGCTCGGCCGCTTCTCGAACACCTCATAGTCAGTAACAATCTGGTTCTCCGCTTCCTGGATCTTGACCATCTTGCCGAACTCGGTCGGCTTGCTCGCCTTTCCCCTACGGATCACCTCGCTGCTGGGCTCAAACACACTCACCAGTTTCTCGGGCACATGGACGTCACCGCCCAGCACGCGAGCTTTCGCCTGGCGGAGGACTTGTTGAACGCGCGGCAGCATGGTTTCCAGATCCCCTCGCAGCGCCTGGAGAACAGCTTTCTGGTTGCGGTCCACCGCTCGCTTCACCCCGCTGGCCATCTCCTCCCGGAAACGCTTGGCCTGGTTGACCACCTTGCGCGTAGCCGTCAGCAGCTGGCCATAGCCCTGCTTCATTTTTTCCTGCATCTGCGGCCCCTTGCCGCGGCTGGTCCTCGCAATCTCCAGCACCCGACGCCCGATGCTGCGCATGCGGTCGCGCAGCCGCAGGCCCGCTCTCCCGGTCAGCTTAGTGATCTTCTTCATGGTGCGCGTCAGCACTCGCGCACCATCGCCCAGCAGGCTGCTGTCGGTCGGATAGTGAATGTTGGTTTCCACCACCGTGGTGTCGATCCGCAGCTTCCGGCCCCGCACCACCTTCTTCTGTTGGGCTACCTCGATCAACCGTTGATGAATCTGCTTGACCACCTCTGGGCCCAGCGCCTGCACCAATCGCCCCATGGTCTTCGCATCGGGAACCTTCTCCGCTCCGATCCGTGTGAACTGCCGGTAGACGAGGTTGGCTCGCACCTCACGCTCGGTCTCCTCAAAACTCCAGTTCCGCATGTGCTTCAGCACGGCCAGACGCAGCGTGACCTCGGCCGGTGTCTGCTTCCGCCCCTGCCGACGGCTGTTCGGCCGCCGCCGCCCCTGGGCTTCATAGACGGCCTCCAGCAACTCGGCGTCGTCCAGCACAGGGTCGACGCTCTTCATCCACTGTTCCCACCAGCCCTCCGCCTCGCCGGGAAACCATCCCTCCCACACGGTCCGTTGCTGGTGCCGCAGTTCAACCATCGGCTCTCCTCCGCGTTGCCGTGTACTTCTCGCCCTTGGTCCTCCGACGCAACTGCTCGCGGTTCTCTGCGGCCATCGCGCAGGCCACCTCCCAAAACTCTTTCCAGGCGGCCTGCGCCCGGCGCGCCTCCTCGGCGTGCTCGGCCGGCACATACAGAGCTCGGCTCTTGCCTTCGCTCCGGTAGGTCAGGTAGAGGTGGGGACCATGCCGCTGCGAGGGATCGCGATAGCAGATGCAGCCCGGGTTGCCACACTGGCGGGTGGTCTCCGACAGTCCGCCCTGCACCATGACCTGCGCGAGCTGATTGAGTTTTTGAAGGAGGGTTTGCTTACGCATTCCGATATAGTAAGAAACTTCTTGTAGGAGTCAAGAGAAAAGTGAACGATCCGGCATGAAATTCAAACCCAGGCAGAGCAAATTCGAGGGTTCGAGCTATGATTTTTGCGCCGGAAAGTAGCTAGCTAGCTCCCAGCCGTCGATCGTAAGGATTTTTGCGATGGAAAGGCTGTTTCAACCAACAAATCCTTAATCGTCTCGCTCACCGTGCGCGGAAATTGTAGTGCGTAGTCCCGAAGTTTGGCTGGGGTTAGAAACTGCAAGTGGAGTTCGTCTAAGGGCGTCGGAAGTCCTTCTTGACGGTTTAGGTAGATCCAGTCCAGTAGGGCCTTCTCAGGTTCGGCAATCAGATATTTGTTGTAGCGAGTCGCTTTTTCCTCATAGCCCCAATAGAGTTCAGGAGATCTTTCGATACACGATGCTGACGGATTTGGTAATTGGGTGTGACACAAATCAATACTGATGGATTTGGACTGATGATGCCTCGCTCAACCAAGGCGGACTCAAGAGAAATGTAAGAACGCTGCCGAAGAACGTTTACGAGATCGCGAGGTGAAAAATGCTGATTGAAGTGGTTGATATAGATCTTTCTCTCTGCCCGTGGGGGTAGTCGACCCGAGGGATTCCTTAAAACACGTGGGTTGCCGCGGCCTTGAAAGACAAATAGGTGCGCGCTCCAATTTCGAGGTTCAAGGCTTCGAAGGATTGGACGGTCAGCACCGCTAGGAATGGCAAGCCAACGTCGATCGTCAGCCGGACGAGCGCACCGGACTTCTCTATGTTCAGAACCGTTCCGGTGAGGTTGTTCCGGGCAGAAGAATCGAGCGCCTCTCTCGACAGCGTGATCTCCTCGGGTCGAATCGCCACACAGGCAGGACCTTCCCGCTCGGCAATGACGGACAGCTCGAGCGGCCCCGATTGAAAGATGGCGTTGAAAGGCTCCGGACGAAGGGTCCCGCTTCTGTCCAAGCGGATGACTTCTCCTCGGAACAGATTCTCCACGCCAAAGAAGCCGGCGAGAAAGGCGGAGTTGGGCCGGCGGAAGACCAAGTCCGGCGGGCCGGCCTGCACAATGGCGCCCTCGTGGATCACCGCCAGGCGGTCCGCCAGAACCAAAGCCTCTTCGAAATCATGGGTGACGTGAAGGGTGGTCGTCTCGAGTTGGTTATGAAGCCTGCGGAGCTCGTGACGCAGCCCACGACGGGTCTGCGGATCAAGCGCGGAGAGCGGCTCATCCAGTAACAAGACGCGAGGCCGGGGCGCAAGCGCACGGGCCAGCGCAACTCGCTGCTGTTCTCCTCCGCTTAACCCAACAACACGACGGTCCAGCAGATGTCCAATCTCCAACAGCCGCGAGAGCTCCTCGATACGGGGTTGTACCAGCCGGGGCGACTCTCGGCGGAGGCCGAAGGCTATGTTTTTGCGCACCGTCAAGTGCGGGAAGAGGAGGTAATCCTGATACATAAATCCTACGCGACGCCGTTCGGGCGGCAGCGCAGTCACATTCTCCCCGTTGATCCAGATTTCACCGGCAGCCGGAGAATGCAAGCCAGCGATAATCTCAAGCAGCTGTGTCTTCCCCGCCCCAGTCGGACCCAACAGAACAAAGTACTCTCCGCGGGCGACCTCCAGATCTATCGAGCGCAGATGAAACGTGCCCTTCTTTGAGGAAACGTTGCGGAGACGAATCAAGTGGTCCTGACCTTATGGGCGCGGTAGCTGATCCCGCGCAGCAAGGCAAACACCGATAGCGTGAGAACGATCAGAATCACCGCCAGCGGTAGGGCATAAGTGAGCCCGTAGGTGGTAAAGCGGTCATAGATCAGCACCGAGGCCACCTTCGGATTGTAGGTGATGATGACGATAGCCCCGAACTCACTGATGGCGCGGGCCCACATCATAATTCCTCCAGAGAGCACATTGCGCCAACTGAGCGGCAGCGAAACAGAGAAGAAGGTCTCGAGCGGTCCATAACCAAGCGTTCGCGCGACATTTTCCAGCCTCGGCTCCACCTGCCGGAAGCCGTCCCGAGCTGCGTTGACAAGGAAGGAAGTGCTCACAAAAAGCATGGCCACAACGATGCCCGGAACATCCCCCACAAAGCTAAGGCCCAAGTGGCCAAAAAAGCGACCGCCAAAGAACTGACGTCCGAAGACCAGCAACAAAGCAATCCCGGCGACGGGATGCGGAATCACAACCGGGACATCCACGAGAGCTTCAATCACGTGCTTGCCGGGAAAGGTTCGCCGCGCCAGCAAATATCCTAAGGGCACACCGGTGAGCGCACCGATCCCGGTGGCCCATGACGCGCAGAGCAAGGTGAGTGCGATCGCGCGTCGCACCTCGACATCCGTCAGCGCCGCGGTCAAGGACCCGGCCTGGGCGTTCAGAAACATCTTCACCAACGGTGCCAGCAGGAACACCACGACGCAGGCCCCCAGAAGAGAAAAGGTCACCGTCAATCGACTGGGTCCTTTCATCTCTTCTCAGGCTCCCCTCCTTTGCCGAAAGAAACGAAATCACCTCGCAATCCGCTAGGCAGCTTCCCAAGGTCCCCGGCCAAGAGTGGCGCAATCAGGTCCAGGTAATCCCGCTTCATAATCTGTTGGCCTGCAGAGGAAAACATGAAGTGGAGGAAAGCCTCCGCCAACCACCCGTGCGGAGCTCCTTTGGGAATGGTCAATCCAAAGATGATCGGCAGACCCTTGATTTTGATCTTCTCACCCGGCTTTTTTCCGGCGACCTCGACCGCAACGCTCGCATAGAGATCTGCCTTGTTCATGTCGCTCAGGTCGATCTCCGGCGGAAGAGTCACAAAGGGCAGTCTGTCCTGCTCGGCAATGGAGCGATAACCATAGATGTAGTCGAGCTCACCGGACTGGAGAAGTGCTACCAACTCGACCGACTTAGGTCGGATGTTTTTGGCCGGCACGGCTCGATCCAGTTGGCGGTAGAGGCCTGGGGTCTGATAATGCTTCTCGGCCAACTGCCAGACCAGCAGGGTGCGATAGCCCGCCGGATCTGCATGGGGGTCCGAATGGCCCGCCTCGACCCCGGGTCGAAGCAAGATTTCATACCAATTGTTGCTGTTGATTTCGCCGGCGAACTTCGATCTGCCCGTGTAGATCAACACCATCTGATTCCTCGCGAAAAGCGCATACCACTCCGCATACTGGGGCACCAACAGGGAGGGAATCACCTCATAGTCTGCAACCGCGAGAAGGTCGCAGGCCTTCCCGAGCTCTGTGATCTTTCGCGCCGCATCCAGACTGCCCGAGCTCTCCTGTTCCGGCTCCACCCCGGGGTGAAGACGCACAAACGCACGCAATAAATCGCCCATCGGAGCTGCGAGACTTCCAGCGTTGAAGACGATTAGCTTCCCCTGCAGGCGCTGGCCCTGCCCTGCCCCCCGGTCCCTAGGCTCCCCCGAGGCCAGCACCGTTCTGGGTGGTGCAGACACTGCCGGCAACAACCAAGCTAGAGCCAGCAGGCCAAGCCACTGTTTTCCAATCCTCATGATCTCTCCTTGCTCCGGCACGAGAAACGCACCCGCTGGGCAGGAACCGAGACCGATTTGGCGCGCACCAACCCGGTTGGACCGCCAGACCGCACGACTTCCGATCCGGGATGCCCAGCCTGTACCCGGCCGCTGACCGGGAGAATCACGGTTCCACCTCCTGCCGGGTGGCAAGGAACCACGAATGAGCGGTCTAACACACTTAGAACCGTTAAGTCAAACCGTCTTCATGTGATTCTAGCTTACCGGGGGAGTTTTGGTCATCCTGAGTGATCCCGGGAGAGGAGCCCCTGTTTCCTGGAGAACTCTAATCCGCGAACCTAAATGCGAAGAAGCATCACCTCCGTGGATTTAATGAGCGCAGCCACCGTCTCGCCCTTCTTGAGACGCATCTCGCGGACGGCATCGGCGGTCACGATCGAGGTAATGAGCTGGCCGCCGATCGAAATGGTAACTTGCGCCAGCAGGCCCGCTGTGCGAATGTCCATCACGCGCCCCACGAGCTGGTTCCTTCCACTGATGCGACGGAAATTCGTTCGCCGGCGACGCGCATCTCCTCGTTTGGGAATGCGATGTAGAAATCTGTCCAACTCCGACTCTGGAATCCGGTGATGCCCGCCGACCGTCTTCACCGTGCGCAGCTTTCGTTTGTAGATCCACTGCTTAAGCGTAGGATAACTGATGCCGAGGATCTGGGCAGCATCGCGAGGCTTAAACAATGTAGCGCGCATCGCTCGATGGACACTGCCGACGGCTAAAGCCGAGGGGGTTCTTCAACCTACGCATGAGCCGATTGTCTCTTCGCTTCCGCCATTCTCGCTGTTGGCGATTCGGACGGAGCTTGTCGGTCTGGACTCCTCTTGGCCCCGTGCCTGAAAGCCGGAGCGGGCCCTTGCTTTCGGGTCGAACGGCATCGCTTTCTGTTATCGCCACACGGGAAAACAGGTCAAGAGCTTCCCAGTGATGCAGCGGGAGACCCGTTCAAGGGAGAGCGTCTCGAGAAACCCTCCAGGGATGGTGCGAGGAGAGGGAGTCGAACCCTCACGGGGCTTTCACCCCTTCGGCTTTTAAGGCCGATGCGTCTGCCCATTCCGCCATCCTCGCTGCGCCACTAAGTCTCTAATTTACGCAGGAGCCACGAGAAGCCGCCCTCTCCCGTTTTGCCGCTCGTGCTACTCGGATATCGGTTGGTTTCCCACTCAACGGCTCCACGGCCTCGTAGAATTGGCTTGGACCGAGATGCGCGTAGCGCTCTGTCATCGTTGGACCCTTGCGCCCTAACAGGTCGCAATGCTACGTGAATGTACTGTCCTAAGAGCCGCTAGTACTGCATCGTTGAGTGGGACGTGCAACGGCTCTTCGTTCTTGGTCCTCGGGACGTGAAGCATGCCTGCGCCCCAGTCTATCATGTCCCACGTGAGGTTGTACTGACTTCCCTGCCGCAGCAGCCGCAGCCCGGTGTGGAGTGCCAGATCGAGCTCCAGAATATCCCTGAGTGTTGAAGATCTCGGCGGCCTTCTGTACCAGGCGCTTCTTCGTTTTCCTCTCCTTGGGTCACAGCTCTTGCCCCCAAATTATTTTGCCACATGTTGCGACCGAACGGTCGCTCTCGGAATCCAATCCTGCGAGCGATTCGATCTCGCGGAAATTCGGCGTTCGGTAAGGAGGTCAGGTATGGATAAGGTGCACTTTGAAACCTCGGGTTCGCTGGGCATCCTCACGCTGGCGAATCCCCCTCTCAATCTGCTCAGCGGGGAGCTGATGGAAGACCTCCACACCGCTGTAACCGAGGTCAAGCGGCTTCCGTTAAGAGCACTGTTGTTGCGGGCCGAGGGGAAAATCTTTTCCGCCGGGGCGGATGTCAGCGCCTTCAAGGGAAGAACCGAGAGTGAAGCGCGCGAGCGGTTTACAACCCATCAGCGAATGATTGCGGACGTTGAGGAGTTGCCATTTCCAACCCTGGCCGCCGTGCAAGGGCTGTGCGTCGGGGGAGGACTGGAACTGGTGCTCGCATGCGATCTCATATGGGCGGCTGCGTCGGCCCGCTTCGGACAGCTCGAGGCGACCATCGGAACCACGACGCTGCTCGGCGGGGTGCAACGCTTGGCTGAACGAGCAGGCTCCCACCGGGCCCGAGAAATCATCTACACCGCCGAGCCGTACGACGCCGCAACGTTCGAGCGGTGGAACATCGTGAATCGAGTCGTGCCCGATGACGCATTTGAATCGGAGACCCAGGCCTTCGCCGAACGGCTCGCACGTGGCCCTACGCTGGCCTACGCGGCGGGCAAGCGGCTCGTGCGCACGTATCTGGAGGGCGGCATACGCGCCGCAGACAAGCTTGTTGGCGAGGTGGCGCCGCCATTGTTCCAAAGCGAAGACATGCGTGCCGCAGTTGCTGCCCTCTTAGAGCATGGTGCCCGCAACTTTCGCGACAAGGTCGTCTTCCAGGGGAAGTAAGTAATCAGGCGTTCCCGCGTGGCTGGCGTTGGCCTAATACATCCGGGTAGCCACTGACCATCTCGATGGAAATATTTGCACCCTGCAGGAGACGCAAGACAAACATTTATCTTTGGAGGTAATCGCCATGCATGAAAAGATGAAAGACACGACTGACCAGCCTGTTCTGGGCCATATGGAGAGGCTTGTGGCAGAAGAGCACAAACTTTACAACCAGGGAGCGCTGACGGAGGAAGACCGTTCACGGTTGGCAAGAATCCAGGTGGAGCTCGATCAATGCTGCGATCTCTTGCGTCAGCGCCGTGCTCGGCGCGAATTCGGGCAAGACCCGCACGGAGCACAGGTGCGCTCACCGGAAGGGTGACGCTGAGCTGGCAGGGAGGACTCGCGCGCGGTAGCTGATCAGCTATGCGGCTCCTCTTTTCCTTCCAGCACCACACCAGCGGCAGCGGAAACAATCCGCTATTCCGTCGCCAGTGCCTGTCGGCGAGCGCGGTGGTACTCCGGGAACCGCCATGTAAAAAAGCTCGTCCTCTCCTAAGTCGGTGTACACACGATTACCGATACAGCCCGTACTCACCTTGAGCAAGCGTCGCAGAAAGCGCCATACAAGTCGGGCGGCCCAGAAGCGGAATTCGTGCCCCCAGGCCTGCGCCCAGGGCGGCCTCCTGTAGCAGCATAATTTGCCCAGGCGGGCCCGCGAAGAGCACCACGTCCGGTTTCTACCGGCGTCTCCCCGAGGGGCGCATAGATCACGACCCGCGGCGCCTGGGCCAGACGTGGGATCCCGGGAACTTCCTCCATCTTCATGTAGCCAATACGCGTCATGAAGGAGAGCGTCTGTTCGAGTTCGTGAGTCCGTTCCTCTGGAAGGGGAATGTTATGCGTATAGCTTCCAATCGCGCAGTTGTAATGGTCACTGGGGACGGTGTATAACGCCTGCCCTGCCGCAGCAAGCCGCCAGAAACTGCAGCCGGAGGGCTCCGTACCATTGAATTTGGGCATCCCGGCAGGCGGCGTCTCTTGGAACTTGACGGCGACAGGGCGCCGACGGAGGCCGAGTGACTGAGAGAGCTGTTGCTCTATGCTGCGATAGTCCGTCATGTTTTGGCTCCTTTGAGCGAGCCCCCTCGAATGGGGTCAATCGTAACCCGAATCCTTCGTGGCGAGGCGCACTCAGGACTTCACCGCGGGTGCGTGAACCCACACTGTCGGTTCCAGGCGTCCTGCAGGTCAGCCTCTACTCTGCGTATAGCCGTTTCGTCTTGACTTTGGTCGGTGGCGAATCCATTCGGAGTGAATCCCATAATCAAGATCAACATTACGAGTTTCGAAGAGACCCTACTCACGTTTGCACCTGTTCGAGCCATCTCAACCGGGATATATAATCCAACGTGCCCGTAAGACGATCATTCACATCATCGGCTGAAGCACCTGATCTCCTTTGGGCTTTGCTACCGCTCTCAGGCCTCGAAGACAGCAATGGCCCGCACAGGGGAGCCGGTTCCTCCGCGTATTTTGAGCGGCAGACCAATAAAGCGAAAACGCCCGCGACCGATTAGCTGATACAAATTGATCATATTCTCGTAATGGGTAAAACCTAACTCGCCGCAAATACGATGCACCTCCTTATTGGAAACGCCTCTCACACCCGGTGATGCCATTTCTACGCCAAAGGCAGCGATCCCCTGCTGACCCAGCCAGCGCGCTGCGCTAATGCTGACTCCCGGTCCATTGCGCCAATCGTCTGTCCCAAATGCGCGTCGATAATGATCCGTGTACAGTAGGACAGTATCCCCCTGCTTAATTTCAAGATCCGCCCTGGAAAGGGCGCGTTTTAAATCGGCCGGCTCAATCAAATCCAGCAGACCTTTATGAGACAGGTCTAGACAGATCCCCTCCGTATAGAACATCGTTAGAGGCATCGTGTCGATAGACTGTCCCCGGTACTGTCGTGCCATGTGGTTGATGGCGTCGACGTGCGTTCCTGTATGTTCGCCCAATTCCAGCCGGTTCACGGCCGGTGAAACCACATCATTATCGGTAATGCCATCCAACTCTTCATGTGATTGGTGGATGGTGATCTTCACTTCCGGAAGGCCGGGAAACACCGGCATACCGGGGAAGATTTCCTGACTCAAATCAATGATTTCAAACATAGGGGCATAATCACCGACTCTTTACGCTGTAACGTTTTGCTATGCGGTCTCGTTCGTTTGGTCCTCCGTCCACGGCGCGTGCCCTCTCCATCGCCGGGACGCGCGAGAGAAAAGGCCGACGAAACTATAGCATGGTAGCCATCGGACTCCTCCGGAACCGGGGGGTCAGGACGAGGAGGAATTCTGGTCCGTTTCGGGAGTGGATTCGTCGGGGCCCGGCTCTTCCGGAGTCGCCTCGGGTGACTGAGGCTCCGAAGCGCCCTGAGTGTGTGCTTCACCGCCAGAGGAGGAACCCAACGGGACGTCCTTAGCAGGCGCTCGGGTGTCTTCGGTCGCAGGAGTGGTAGGACTCGCCTGCGCGGCAGACGTTGCGGGCGCAGTCGCGACCTCCGCCGGAGGCAGAGCTTCTTCTGGGTGCCATAGCGCCTCGAGCCGCGCCGCCAGCGCCCGCGCGATCAGGCCCACCAAGAGCTTGGCGGCGCCGCCATCTAGGTCGAGCTCCGGGTTGTACGCGGTGATCTCCAGCGCCGCGAGATTCTTTTGCCGGATGAACACCTCTAGCGCCTGCTCGACATCAGCCAGGCGCAGACCGCCGGGTGCGGGGAGATCGGTGGCGCGGAAGTCGTCCGCGGAAATCACATCCACATCGAAATGGAGGACAAACTCGTGGTTCGTGGCGTGGATCCGTTCGAGCGCCGCTTGGGCTGCTGCGGCGGCGCCCAGCCGCGCCACGTCACCGGCCATGTGGTGCCGGATCGGAGAGTGCGCAAGCACTTCGTACTCCGGTGGATCCAGCCGATCGAGGCCGAACAAAGCGACGTCCGGCTCGCGCACGAGCGGTGGCTCTCCCCAGAAACGCACCAACTCCGGCGCACCACGGCCGACAATGTGCGACACGACCATGCCGTCCACGCAGCCGGAAGGCGAGGTCGCGGGCACGTTCAGGTCGGCGTCGCGATCCATGTAGATCAAGCTGACATTGCGGTAGTAGCGGCGGACGCCGGCGACGGTCGCCAGCGCGATGATGCAATCGCCTCCCAGGATGAGCGGCAGCGCGCCTGATTTCACGGCCTGCTCAACGCGGGGTTTCAGGTCGTTCAGCGCCGCGAGTACGGCGGGAAGATTCCGAGCGCGCGGATGCTCGTCATCGGGCGCGAAGAGCTGCGTCGCGCAATCGCCATGATCGACGACCTCGTAACCCGCGGCCTCGAGGCGCTCGATAAGCCCCGCGGCGCGCAGCGCGGCGGGGGCACGCTCGTGGCCCGCGGCGAGTGCTGCAGCGCTCGTGGGCGCGCCAATCAGGGCAATCTTCTTCGGCTGACGGACAATCTTGACCGCCAAGAAAAGCTCCTTCTTTTTTGGGGCGCGGGTTTTACTCCGGACGCCTTGACGGGATGCGCCTTAAGTCGTCTTACCGCTCGGCGCGAGGCTGGCCAGCTCCGACGGCAACGTGAAACGCACGTCTTCGCGGATGAGGTCCAAGTCTCGCTGGTCGGTGAAGCCGAAACCCGCCAGCCGCTCGCTAACCTGCTCGACCAAGACCTCGGGCGCCGAGGCACCTGCAGTCAGGCCGACGCGGCGCACGCCCTCCAGCCATTCCGGGGCGATGCCGCTCGCATCGTCAATGAGCCGCGCCGGCACTCCGGCACGAGCGGCCACCTCCACCAGGCGGTTTGAGTTCGAGCTGTTCGGTGAGCCTACCACCAAAATCAGGTCCACATCCCGCGCCATCTGCTCGACCGCCTCCTGCCGGTTCTGGGTCGCATAACAGATATCGTCCGAGGCCGGGCCCACAATGTTCGGGAAGCGCTGACGGAGCCGCGTCACAATCTCCTGCGTATCGTAGAGGCTCAGCGTCGTCTGCGTGAGGTAGGCCAGCCGGTTGGGATCCTCCACGGTCAGCCGGTCCACCTCTGCGATGCTGTCCACCACGAGCGTGCGCTCCGGCGCCTCGCCCGAGGTGCCGACAATCTCCTGATGGTCGCGGTGACCGATGAGGATGATCGTGCGCCCTTCGCGGGCGAACTTCAGCGCCTCGAGATGCACCTTGGTGACCAGAGGACAGGTGGCGTCAATCACGAGCAGGTTGCGTGCTTTCGCTTCGGCGCGGACCGTCGGCGGCACGCCGTGCGCGCTAAAGACCAGCACGGCACCCAGCGGCACTTCCTCCACCGTCTCGACAAAAATCGCACCCCGCCCCCGAAGCTGATCCACGACATAGCGGTTGTGCACGATTTCGTGGTGGACATAGACCGGCGGCCCGTGAGCCTCGAGCGCCAGCTCGACGATATCCACGGCGCGCACGACCCCCGCGCAGAAGCCTCGCGGGCGCACCCGCAGCAGCGTTTTGCCGTTACTTATCTGTCCAGACCTTCGAGTCATCTGCCCGCCCGTCCAAAGCAGTCCATGATACCTTAAGCCCGGCCCACTGGCCACGCGTCTTTTGTGGGTTTGCGGGCCTCCGGGGGCCATCGAGCTAGCTCCGCGGGGTGCTATTCTCCGGGCCTCTCGAACCCCCCAGGCAGGTATCGAGCGAAAGACCATGCTGCTTAGAGGACAGGTGGCGGTCATCACCGGCGGTGGGCGCGGCATCGGCCGGGCAATCGCTCGCCGGTTCGCGAACGAGGGCGCCCCCGTGCTGGTGACCGCGCGGACGGCGGAGGAGGTAAGAGCTGTCGCCGAGGAGATTCAACAGGCCGGTGCCCGTGCCGCGTGGGTCTCGGCCGACGTGTCGCGTGATGCGGATTGCGCGCGCATCGTCAACGCCGCGCGGGAAGCCTTTGGCCGCGTCGACATCCTGGTCAACAACGCCGGAGATTACGGGCCAGTAAAGCCGGTTGAGGAGATAAGCGCTGCCGAATTCGACGCCGTCATCGCCGTGCACCTGCGCGGGGCTTTCCTCCTAACGCGCCTCGTGCTTCCGGAGATGTACGCCCAGGGCACCGGGGTCATCCTGAATATCTCGAGCCTTTCCGCCAAGGCTGCCTTCGCCTGGGGATCGCCCTACGCCGCGGCCAAGGCTGCCATATTAGGCTTCACGCGCAGCGTGGCGGCCGAGGCAGCGCGCAAAGGTGTTCGCATCAACGCGCTCTGTCCCGGCCCGGTGACCGAGACGCGGATGTCCCGAGAGCTGGGCCAGGCGCTCGCCGAGCGGCAAGGTGTCAGCGCCGAAAAACAGCTGGCTGATTTTCTCGAGCGAGGACTTCAGGGACGGGCACAAACCGCAGACGAGGTGGCCCAAGCGGCGTTGTTTCTGGTTTCCAGTCAGGCCAGCGGGATCACTGGTCAGGCTGTGAACGTAGACGGCGGAATGGCTTTTTGCTGAGCTCCTCCAGCAACCCGAGAGCCCGCTCACGCAGCCTTGGCATCACCTGGCGTGCCCGCGGCTCGACCCAGGCCAGGCTCAACTGCCCGGCTTGATCGACCAAGTAGAAGACAGCGACCAGCCCGGCCAAGACGGCAAAAGCCAACGTGAATAGGAACAGCGCGGCCAGCAGTTCGCGCACAAAGTAAAGTTGGAACGCAATCGAGGCCGCCAACACCACCCAGAGCCACTTCCGCAGCCGATCTTTGTTCACCCTGACCACGGCTTCCATCTCCTTACACTGATTGGATGCAAGTCGCGAGCCAAAGGACGCACCGCGATCAACTCGCTAACCGCTTGCTTATTCAAGGGTTCTGAAGTCCTAGAAGGATTCGGGCCTGTACGCGTCCAGGGAGTTGGTTAAAAGGGGAAGCGGGCTTCCCGCGGCGTTCGCTCTCGGGCAGCAGCCAGCACTCGCGCCCATCCCCCTACCTTGAACGGGTGCCCTTTCTTGGACGTCTCGCGTTTGTCTTCGAGGCCGGTGGTGATTCGGTGAGCAGCCTGCGCACCAACCCACTGCGCACCAGCAAGGCCAGCGTTTCAATGAAGAAGTTGCGGGAGTAGTGCTCGTACTTGGCCGGCGGCCATTCACGCATGGAGTGGTGCCTCACGAGCGCTGGAAGTTCGCCCGGATAGAAGGCGAACCGAGGCGGGCGGTGCGTTAACCAGCGAATGTACTCAGCCGTCTTGCGCACCAAGCTCTCCGGATGCCCCACCAGCTTGCCATGCAGGCTGCCTCCTAGGGGCTCAACGAAAGCAAACACCAGGGACGCGGGTGGCTCGGCGGCAAGGAAACCGTATTCGTCAGGAGCAAGCAGATAGCCAACGAAGAAGCCCAGCGCGGGCGAAGGGACCGACGCCACGGATCGTCTTGCGCGGCTACCCCCCGGAGGGGGAACGAGGAACCAATAGCCTCGGAGCTGGTCACCGCGCTCGGCCCGGACTCGATAGCCGCGCAGGTAGGGTCGTGCGAGCGAAGCGATCCAGCCGATGGAAATGGGGAAAGAAGTTCCTGTCCGCGGCACCGCGGTCCTAGCGGCCCTCGAACGGATAGCGGTCTCCCGCTTGCACGGCCGCCGCAACGCGGCGCCGCAGCGCGATCGGATCAGCCGGCTCGCGCTTGGCGAAGCGGCGGAGCACGGCGAGCTGTGTGCGCAGCAGATCGCCCTCGGCCACGGCTCCGAGCGCCGTGCGCGCCTCTTTCTCCACGCGGTCGGCGGCGTCATAGAGAAAAGACCGCGCGGCGTCTACCATGGGAGCCACTGCGGCCTCCTCGCGCGCCCCCACGGCCTTCTTGGCACGGAGCAGCGACGATTCCATCGCATAGCTTTCCATGACCAAGTTCGCCAGGGCGGCGACGATTTCTTGCTGCTCGGCGAGCTGCTCGCGGTACTTCTGGACCGCCGCCCCCGCGGCCAGCAGGAAAGTCTTCTTCGCGCCATGAACCGCGCGCTCCTCTTCGGCGAGTGCGCCCGTGGGGCCCTCCTCGAGCTGCGGCCCGGCCAGGATTTCGTCAGCCAGCTTGGTTGCCGCGGGGATCAGTGGCAGTGTGCCGCTCATTGCACGCTTCATCAGCATCTGGATGATTAGCAGGCGGTTGATTTCGTTTGTGCCTTCAAAGATGCGGTTGATGCGGCTGTCGCGATAGGCGCGCGCCACAGGGTAATCTTCGTGGAAGCCGTAGCCGCCGTAGATTTGCACGGCCTCATCCACGACGAAATCAAGCACCTCGCTTCCGTACACCTTGCTGATGGAGCTTTCGACGGCGTACTCCTCGAGTACCTTCATCAACTGCTGCGTGCGATCCGCAGCCGAGCCCGCAGCGCTCATCGCCCGGTCCATCATGCCCGCCGAGCGATAAATCATGGATTCGACGGCGTAAATGCGGATGGCCATCTCCGCGAGCTTCGCGCGGATCAGGCCGAATTCGCCGATCGGCTTACCGAACGCCGTGCGCTCCCTGGCATATTTCGCGGCGGCCTCCAGCACTTTCTTCGCGCCGCCCAGGCAATACGCTCCCAGATTGAATCGGCCGACATTGAGGATATTGAAGGCGACGATGTGGCCTCGGCCAATCTCGTACAGCAGATTCTCCTTCGGCACGCGGCAATTCTCGAAGAAAATCGGCACCGTGGAGCTGCCCCGGATGCCCATCTTTTTCTCCTCGGGGCCCACGGAAAAGCCCGGACAGCCGCGCTCGACAATGAAGCAGGAAAACTTCTCGCCATCCACCTTGGCGAAAACGATGAACACGTCGGCGAAGCCGCCGTTCGTGATCCACATCTTTTGCCCGTTCAGGATCCAGTTCTTGCCGTCGGGGGAAAGCTCGGCGCGCGTGCGCGCGTTCTGCGCGTCCGAGCCCGCATGCGGCTCCGAAAGGCAGTACGCTGCCAGCAGCTCGCCGGTGGCCAGCTTGGGCAGATACTTCTTTTTCTGTTCTTCGGTTCCAAAGTAGACAATCGGCAGCGTGCCGATACCCGAGTGGCCGCCGTGACTGACGGCAAACGATGCGTAAGCCGAAAGCTTCTCCGCCAGCAAGGTGCCCGAGATCTTGTCGAGGCCCGAGCCGCCATAGGCCTCCGGCACACCGCCGCCGAGCAGGCCCAGCTCGCCCGCTTCTCTGAGCAGCGTGGCCATCGCTCCTTCCTTGTGCTGCTCGAGCTCATGCGCGAGCGGCAGGACTTCTTTGGTGACGAACTCTTCGGCCGTCCGGCCGACCAGCTTCTGATCGTCACTCAAGTCTGTCGGCGTGAAGATCTCTTCGGGGCGGCAGGACTCGATCAGAAAACTCCCACCCTTCATCGTCGCTCGGGGAAGTGTCGTAGTAGCCATGGGTTCGACCTCAATCTCAAACGCGAATGTACTTGCGCATCATCTTCGGAGCGGTTCGGCGAGCTCGCGCATGGATCCCCGGTGCTCTACTCAGGGCGCGCCGGCCGCCGCTCGGATCTCGCTGATGTACTCTGCCGGCAAGCCGTGCTCCTTGGCGCCGTCGAGGATGCCCTGCAAGTAATGCGCGGCCGGCCGCAGGCCTTTCTCCACTTTGGTGGCAATGTAGGCCTGCGCAGCGACCTTCTTCCCCTCGCCGTTCGTTGCCTGAACCTCGATGCGCCGATAATGCTCAGGAACACCCTCGAAACGGTCGAGACTCCGATAGGCCGTCTCGGGAATCTTGTAGAGCACGCCGTGAACGGTCTTGCCGGGTGCAGGACGGATGTTGGCGGTCGCCGAGCCGCCGCGCGCTTTCTTGTTGAAGACGAGCTCGTAGTTCTCGAGGCGCGCTGGCTGCTCTCCAAGAATCTGCCCGGCACGCGAGAGCATCTGCGCGCGGTTCATGTTGCTGCCGTAGGCGAAATACCAACTCGTCGCGGAAGCCATCTCTGTTCCAGAGAATTGCCGTTCCCCAGCGCGGACCTACAAGAACCATCTTACCGGGAAGCACCAACACGGGCAACGCAGCACTCCCCTCCGCGCCGCCTGAAACAAGGCCACGAGCAGGCACACCCTTCTCTGCGTTATGCGAGACGCTCGAAGATGCCGGCGGCACCCATGCCGCCACCCACGCACATCGTCACCAGACCGTAGCGCGCATTGCGGCGCTCCAGCTCGCGCAGGATTGTGGCCGTCAGCTTCGCGCCAGTGCAGCCGAGCGGATGGCCGAGCGCGATGGCACCACCATTAGGGTTTACCTTGGCGGGATCGAGCCCGGCGAGCTTGATCACGGAGAGCGACTGCACGGCGAAGGCTTCGTTCAGCTCAATCACGTCCACCTGGTCGAGCGTGAGCCCGGCGACCTTGAGGGCCTTGGGAATGGCGTAGACCGGCCCGACGCCCATCTCCTCGGGCGTGCAGCCAGCGGTGGCGTAGGCGAGGAAGCGGGCCAGCGGCTTCCGGCCGAGCGCTCGCGCGCGTTCGGCACTCGTCACGACGGCGGCCGCGGCGCCGTCACTCATCTGCGAGCTATTGCCCGCCGTGGTGGTGCCGTGCGCGTGGAAGGCAGGCTTGAGCTTGGCGAGTGCTTCGAGCGAAGTGTCGGCGCGTGGGCCTTCGTCGGTATCGAACCTAACCGTCGTTGTCTTCAGGTGCGACCCGTTCTTGCTGCCGGAACCGTTCTCAACAATCGTGAGGCTCACTTCGACCGGCACAATCTCATCCTTGAACTTTCCCGAGGAGATGGCGGCCAGTGCCTTCTGGTGGCTCTGGCAAGAAAATTGGTCCGCCTGCTCGCGCGTGATCCCGTACTTGCGCGCCACGTTCTCCGCCGTCAGGCCCATGCTGAGATAGGAGTCCGGGTAGTGGTCCATCAGCCAGGGATTCGGTGAGATCTTGTGGCCGCCCATGGGCACGAGACTCATGGATTCCGTGCCACCAGCGACGATCACCTCAGCGTGGCCGAGCATGATCCGCTCGGCGGCCATGGCGATCGCTTGCAGGCCCGAAGAGCAGAAGCGGTTGATGGTCATCGCCGAGGCTTCGACCGGCAGACCCGCGCGCAGCGAAGCGATGCGCGCGACGTTCATGCCCTGCTCGGCCTCGGGCATGGCGCAGCCGAGGATGACGTCTTCAATCTCGCGCGGCTCGAGCCCCTCGGTGCGCGCCACCGCTTCTTTGATGGCCACGGCGGCCAAATCGTCTGGCCGCATCGCGCGCAGAGTTCCCTTGCTGGCTTTGCCCACCGCTGTCCGCACCGAACTCACGATCACCGCTTCCCTCATAGCGCACCTTTCCTGTTCCTCAAACCTCTAACGCCTCGCCCGGCAAGCTGCCGCTCGACGGGCAACAACAACTATTGGATGCTATGAGGGCGAAAAAATCAACCGCTTAGGGTGGGCTTGGAGGTCGAGACTTCACTGAATTTGTAGGGCTTTTCCTAAATGTTCATTCCAAAGGACTTAGCAGTTCTTGCGTGGGCCTGCCAGGGGGTTGGCACAACAAAATTACCAATGGTGTGGCCAGGGTAAACCGGGCGGCATGAGAAAACTCGGAGCTCGAGAAGACCCTTTTCACTCGAGGTCGAGACGAAATGCGCACCAACCGTCGGTGGAGCTACAATTGGCCGGTGCGCAGGCGACGCCAAATCGAGGGAAGATCGGTTGTGGGGGTCATCGTATTGGCGCTCGCGCTTGCGGCTTCGGGCACGCTAGCGGCGTTGTTGCTCTACCCGCGGTTCAAGAGAATCGAGAAGAGAGGGCCAGCGCCATCCGCGGTCATCCTCACCATTCCACAAAAGCCGGAGGCAGCGAGCGCCACGCTCTCCGATGCCTTTCGAGACGGCGTGCGACTCTTCGAGGGCACCGGGAGCGCCTCCGGCAACTGGTATCGCTTCCGGACGGCCCGCTTCGCCGATCCCATCTTCCCAGATGATTTTCAATTGAAGACCTGGTCGCGGGGAGACCCCCAGGTTCGCCAGTACGTTGAGCTTCCGACCAATCGGAAAAAGGACGACCTCTATCTGTTTGAACCGACCGGCGATTATTACTGGCGGTCGGAGTACTTCTATAGGGGAGACCCCGCGAGGTTTCGCTCGAGCTTCATCCTGCACCTGGAGCCGCAAGCGAATGACCAGACGAAGATAGACATCATGGAATACCTGCCAGAGATTTGGGTCGGAGAGGAGTTCGGCTGGTCCGCGCACGCAGGCCCACTACCAGGCTTTTTCCACGACATCCGGATGGTAGCCCCGACCACGGCTGACCGCACCGAAGTCGCCAAAAAGATCGAAGAGGCACTCGCCGGGACACACGACACGCCCGGCCGCTAATTGCGCAGCGGTTTTCCGGTCTTGAGGGTATGGGCGATGCGCTCTTGCGTTTTGCGCTCGCCCGCAAGGCCCACGAAGGCTTCGCGCTCGAGGTCGAGGATGTACTGCTCGCTGACCGTCTGTGGCGCCGAGAGCGCGCCTCCCGCCAGCACATGCGCGAGCTTGCGGCCCACGAGAGCGTCGTGCTCAGTGATGTAATCGGCGCGCAGCATCATGTGGATCGCCAGCTTCGCTGAAGCGAGAAACTGCTCGCCGAGCACGCGGATGGTCGGTCGAGTGGGCTCCAGCGCAGGCGCCTGGTAACCGGCGCGCACCAACGCGAGCGCGGTCTGCTTGGCATCGGACACGAGGCGATCACGGTTCATGGCGATCGAATCCGCGCTTCGGAGAAAGCCGAGCTCGCGAGCCTCTTCAGCGCTGATCGAGACTTTGGCCATGGCCAAGTTCTCAAACACCGGCTTCAGCGCATGAAATAGATCGAGGTCTTCCCCGCCCGCGGCGCGCTCGTTCGCGCGGATGAGCATCTCCTTCGTCCCTCCGCCGGCGGGAACCAGTCCCACGCCGGTCTCAACCAGGCCGAGATAAGCCTCTGCGGCGGCATGAACCCGCGCCGCGTGCAGGGTAATCTCGCAGCCTCCACCAAGCGCGAGGCCTTGCGGCGCAACCACGACCGGCCGCGGCGCGTATTTGATGGCCAGATTCACGTTCTGGAATTGCCGCACCGCCCGATGGAGCTCTTCCCACTCCTGCTCCTGCGCGTACATGAGCAGCAGCATCAGGTTGGCGCCAGCGGAAAAGTTTGTCGCCTGATTAGCGACCACCATGGCATCGAAATCCGTGCGTAGGCGCTTCAGCCCAGCGTTCAGCATCAGGATCAAGTCGCCGCCGATCGCATTCATCTTCGAGTGAAACTCGCAGCAGAGCACGCCATCGCCCAGGTCGATCAGGCTCGCGCCGGCGTTCTTCTCGATCTCCTTTGAGCGGTCTTTGAGCGACTTCAAGACGATGATGCCCTGGGGCTCGGCCTGCGGCTGGTAGGCTGCGGAGGCGAGGTCGAAGTAATGGACCAGTCTCTCGGAGGCGCGATAAAACGAGGGTCGACTGCTCCCGCCGGACTCGAGGTCGCCGCGAGAGGAACTCAGCAGCCGGGTGACCAGCGGGGGCAGGTCTTTGCCTGCTTTTTCGAGCTGTGCAGCCATGACCTCCACGCCGACGGCGTCCCAAATCTCGAACGGGCCCAGCTCCCAGGCAAAGCCCCAGCGCATGGCGCGATCCACATCCACGATGGTGTCCGCGATTTCCGGGACGCGACGCGCCGCGTAGAGGCACATCTCGGAAATCGCGCCCCAGAGGAACCTCGCCGCCTTGTCGCCGTGCCCCGCCAGGATGGGCGCGAGCAGCGCGCGCAGGCGCTCACGCGTATCGTCAATCGTCTTGCCCATCTCGAGGGAAGCGAACCGAGCCTTCTGCCGCGGCCGGTAGTCCATCTTCTGCCAATCGAGCGTGAGGATCTCACCTTCACCCTTCGGGATGCGCTGGTAGAAGCCGCGGCCTGACTTCTCGCCGAGCCACCCGCGCTTGACCATTTCCTCGACCAGCGGGGGAACGCGATAAAACTCGCGCGATTCGTCCTGCGTTGCGTTCTCATAGATGTTGCGCACGACGCTCACAAGCACGTCGAGCCCGACGAGATCGGCCGTGCGGAACGTGGCTGACTTCGGCCAGCCGACCGCCGGCCCGGTTAAGGCGTCCACTTCCTCGACGGTCATCTCGAGCTCCGTCATCAGCCGCAGGACGTTCAGCATCGAAAAAGTGCCGATGCGGTTGGCGATGAAGTTGGGCGTGTCCTTCGCCACCACGACGCCCTTGCCGAGCTGCCGGTCACAGAAATCGCTAAGCGTCTCGAGCATAGCGGGCCGTGTCTTGGGCCCGGGGATCAGTTCGACCAGCTTCATATAGCGCGGCGGGTTGAAGAAGTGGGTGCCAGCCCAGTGCTCCTGAAAATCCTCGGAGCGGCCTTCGGCGATCAAGCGGATGGGCAGGCCGGACGTATTCGTCGTGACCAGCGTCCCCGGCCGGCGGTGCTGCTCGACGCGCGCGAGCAGGTTGCGCTTAATCTCGAGCTTCTCCGCAACCGCCTCGATGATCCAGTCCACCTCGGCGCACCAAGCCAGGTTGTCCTCGAAGTTTCCTGCGGTGATGAGCTGGGTGCGCTCGGGGGTGAAGAATGCTGCGGGACGCGCTTTGCGCGCGGCCTCGAGCCCCGACCAGACGATGCGATTGCGCACAACGGGGCTCTCGAGCGAGAGCCCCCTGGCCTTCTCTTGGGGGGTGAGCTCGAGCGGGACCATATCGAGCAGGTAGCTGGCCACCCCGGCGTTGGCGAGGTGTGCGGCGATGCGAGCGCCCATGGTGCCGGCGCCCAGTACGGCCACCTTTTCAATGCGTCGTCTCATCGAGCAACCTTGGTTGACTAGCAATCCAGGACGCCGGGCAAAAGGCGGCGACCTCTTGCTTTCAACCCTAACGACCCTTGGTCGACCTGCCGGAGGCCGAGCAGGTTACAGAATGGTGATAATCTGGGTCAACCGAAAATGGCATGCAGCGCGCTGACATGCATCCTTGCGTCGTCTGGCTGTCTCAAATATAGGGAGGAGTGGTGGGATGGGCTCGTTAAGGATGTGGCTCTCGGAGGCTGTCGAACGGATCCGGGAGTTTGCTTATACCCAACCGGATCGGGTCAAGCTACGTTCCCGTAGACCCCGCATCGGCTTGGCCTTGGGAGGCGGCTTCGCCCGGGGCATCGCTCACCTGGGCGTCTTTAAAGTACTCCAGGAGAACAATATACCGATTGACTACCTGGCTGGCACAAGCGTTGGCGCGCTGGTAGCCGCCGCCTTCGCCTCCGGCGTCCCGCTCGAAAAAATGGAGCGGCAGGCAGCCGTTACGCATTTTAGGGACTTCGCTCGCTGGACAGTTTCCTGGATGGGGCTGGCTACCAACGAACGCCTGGAGGGTTACCTGCGGCGCTTTGCCCCTGTTTCGTGCTTTGAGGAGCTGAAGATACCCCTGACCATCGTGGCCACCGACCTGCGCCGTGGCGAACCGGTGTACTTTACCGAGGGCTTGGTGGGGCCGGCACTGCGGGCTTCGTGCGCCTACCCGGGACTCTTCCTGCCCGTCGAATACCAGGGCCGCATGTTGGTGGATGGCTTCCTGGTTGCTCCCGTGCCGGTGGACGCGGTCCGGCGCATGGGCGCCGAGTTTGTGATCGCCGTGCATCTCGAAGGCGGTGGCGATGCGCCGCTCAAATCCGTCAGCGACGTGATCGGCCGATCTTTCTCGATTGCCCAACGCTACGCGCAGCAGCAGTGGAGAGGGCAAGCTGACCTAGTGATTGAACCAGCGGTGAAGAGTTTCCTCTGGGATGATTTTGAGAAGTCTCCCGAGATGATCGCTGCCGGCGGAGCCGCGGCTCGGGCTGCCCTCCCTAGAATCCGGGCCGCACTGGCGCAGCCGCAAGCGGTCCCTGCAGTGCGCTCTCCGGCCTATCGCTGAGGGTGGGTTCGTTACTCCTCTCGGTTGATTTCCACGGCAACCGGCTGGCCCTTGCCCTTCCCGCGCTTCGTGAGCCATTCGGCGAGCGCGGCGGCCAAGCGCTCCGGCTCGACGCGGAAACTGGCCTCGAGGGTCCCCTCGCCAGTGGGGAGTGTATCGTCGAATTCGGCCGCCCCGGTGAAATTGCGCATGCAGAAGGCGTCCAGCCACTCGAGTGGACACGGCCGGCGCTCACCCGCGACAACCACTTCGACCTTGAGCTTTCTCGCGTACATCGCTCCCAGCGAGTATAGCACCCGCCCAGGTGGCATTTTGCGGAGCCACGCGCGTGGGTTACCTTGCGTTTCGGCGTGGCGTGCCCTAGACTCTCGCGTGCAGTCGCCGCGCAACACAACTGCCTGCAGTAACGTCGCTCAGGAGACACAGTGCCCACTCCCGTCGAACAATGGGTAGAAGAAGTCGCGCACATGACCCAGCCCGAGCGCATCCTCTGGTGCGATGGCTCGTCCGCCGAGTGGGAAACGACGGTCGAGCGAATGGTCCGTGAGGGCCACTCCGTACGGCTGAATCCCAAGACGTATCCCAACTGCTACCTGCACCGCAGCAACCCAAACGATGTGGCGCGCACCGAGAACGTCACCTTCATCTGTACGCGCAAGAAAGAGGACGCTGGCCCGACGAATAACTGGATGTCGCCCGCCGAGGCCAGGCAGAAGGTCGCGCCGCTCTTCGAGCGTGCCATGGCCGGGCGGACGATGTATGTCATTCCGTACCTCATGGGCCCCGCCGATTCGCCGATCAGTAAGGTGGGTGTAGAGGTGACGGACAGCGCTTACGTACTAGCCAGCATGCACATCATGACGCGCTTAGGCCGCGTCGCGCTCGATCGCTTGGGCCGCTCGGCGGACTTCGTGCCGGGCCTGCACTCCCTCGGCGACCTCAGCCCCGAACGCCGGTTCATCCTGCATTTCCCCGAAGAGAAGCTGATTTGGAGCGTCGGCTCGGGCTACGGCGGCAATGCGCTGCTCGGCAAGAAATGCTTCGCGCTGCGGATCGCCAGCTGGATGGCGCGAGTGCAGGGCTGGATGGCGGAGCACATGCTCATCCTGGGCCTGGAGGACCCCTCGGGCAAAGTGACCTACATGGCGGCGGCCTTCCCGAGCGCCTGCGGGAAAACCAATCTGGCGATGATGGTCTCGGCGCTCGAGGAACAGGGCTACCGCGTGTGGACCGTCGGCGACGACATCGCCTGGATGCAGATTGGGGCGGACGGCTATCTCCACGCCATTAACCCTGAAGCAGGCTTCTTCGGTGTCGCGCCAGGTACAGGCCCGAAGACCAATCCCCATGTCATGACTGCCCTGCGCAAGAATTCTCTGTTCACGAACGTGGGCCTGACGCCAGACCAGGCGCCGTGGTGGGAAGGGATGGAGGCGGATCCGCCGCCAGGCCTAGTCGATTGGCAAGGCCGACCCTGGATGCCAGGGAAGAGGAAGAGCCCGGCCGCGCATCCCAACTCCCGCTACACGGTGCCGGCGCGGCAGGCGCCATCCATTTCGCCCCACTGGGAAGACCCCGCCGGCGTGCCCATCTCCGCGTTCATCTTCGGTGGGCGGCGTGCGCGGGTTGCGCCGCTGGTCTATGAATCCTTCACCTGGCAGCACGGCGTCTTCGCCGGCGCCACGATGGCTTCGGAAACGACGGCGGCGAGCACCGGGGCCGTGGGCGTCACGCGCCGCGATCCGATGGCCATGCTGCCCTTCTCGGGCTACAACATGGCCGATTACTTCCGCCATTGGCTAGAGATG
>DATFXF010000177.1:0-3093 GCA_035258565.1 Candidatus Acidiferrales bacterium | reverse complement strand
GACCGCCTTACGCGCCCACCCCTTTAGCCTTAGGCAGGCCCTTGATTTCGATGCGTCGCGGAAGCGCTGCCGCAGTCATCGGCGCGGTGATTTCGAGCACGCCATTCTGGTACTCGGCGTTGATTTTCTCCGTCTCCACCCCTTCGGGCAGAGTCAGCGTCCGCTCGAATGTGCCGTAGCTCAACTCCCGGTGCAGATAGTTCACCTCCTTGGTTTCGCGGCTTTCCTTGCGCTCGGCGCGGATCGTCAGCGTGTTGCCCTGCAGGTTCAGCTGCACGCTGTCCGGATCGATGCCGGGCAAGGCCACCCGCAAATGGTACCGCTTGGCCTCGGCATCCACCCAGGCCTCGACCGGCGGCACCCGCTGCACCAGGCGCGGTGCCGGCTCGCCCGAGAACGGCCAGCCCGTCGTCAGTCGGTTGAACAGTTCATCGAACTCGCGGCGGAAGTCAAAGAGATCTTCAAAGAAGCTTTCACGCTTTGCCAGTTTAGTCATCGCGCACCTCAATCCCAACCCCCAGAATAGGGGCGCTTGTTTTGCCGGGCTAGGGCTGCTGAAGCCCGGCTCCTCTTATTTTCTTCCTCTTGTCAAGCAACGTGCAGAGTCCCTTGATCGTGCATAGCCGCCCGGGCAAGCCTGACTGCCTTTCGAGCGTGGTTCCGTTCTTCTACTATCCTGGGACAAACAGGAGAGCAGAGCAAAGCAAACATGATGCCTGGCAACCGACTTTTGAGCACCCCACTCGTGAAAGCATCCATGTTGATAGGACTTTTCTCGTCCAATTCGGCTCCGAATGCGAGCCGCAGTTTCAGAGTAGCGATGGCTCAGAAAGAAAAGAGGGGAGGAGTTGAAATCTGCTGCTGGCCGTTCCGGGTGCTTGATTCGTTCGGGGAGCGAATGACTGCCTCTCCCGAGGAAAGCTAAAGTCGCTAGGAGGCTTGGCTGCGGCTGCGGTCGGCCACCACGGTGATCTGCAGGTCGCGAGCCATGCGCACAACATCCTCGACAAAGTTTCCCCCGAGCAACCGCTCCCAGAGACGGGCCTGCGAACGGGCCACGAAAATCTGGGTGACCTGGTTGCGATGAGCAAATTCGACGACCGTCTCCGCTAGGTCGTGGCCTTTCAGGATGCGCGTCTCAATCTGAAGGTTGCGAGCGAAATGTACGTGCTTTTCCACCGCTTCGCGTTCCGCCCCGGACAAATCACTGAACTGCGGTGTCTGGTGGACGAACAGGGCTAGGCAGTCCCCCTGAAGATAATCGGCAACGCGGCGGCCTCGGCGGATGAGCATGGCGGTAGAAGGATCCGCGGTGATATGAATGAGAATGCGTTCCCTCGGCTGATCTCCGGGGGCTTCCCTTGGACGCGATTCGGGAATGCGCGTATCCCGGAGACCACTCGTTTCGTCGTAGACAGACTGCCGCAATTCCACTTCATGCGCCGCCTCGCGGAGTGTTAACTCCCGGAGGGCGCCCAGGTTCGACTCCCTGAAAAAGCCATCGAGTGCCTTCTCTACCAATTGGCGGTCGTAGACAGCACCGCGTTTCAGGCGGTTGAGCAGGGCCTCCGGGGTAACGTCCACCGCGACGATTTCCGCGGCTTGTTGGAGGACCCAATCAGGCACCGTCTCCCGCACACGGACCCCAGTGATCTGCCAGATCTGATCGTTGAGGCTTTCAATGTGCTGCACGTTCATGGTCGTCCAAACTTCGATGCCGGCATCGAGCAGGACCTGTACGTCTTCCCAACGCTTGCTGCGCTCGGAGCCGGGGACGTTGGTGTGTGCCAATTCGTCGACCAGAGCGACTTCGGGCCTACGCCGCAATACCGCCTCGGTATCCATCTCTTCAAAGATGCGTCCGCAGTAATCGATCTTGCGGGGAGGCACCATCTCCAAGCCCTGTGCCTGGGCAATCGTGTCCGGGCGGGCATGGGGCTCGAAGTAGCCGATGACGACGTCCAGAGCACGGCGCACCGCAGCCTGGCCATCGGCGAGCATTTGAAAGGTCTTTCCCACCCCCGGGGCGTAGCCCAGGTAGATCTTCAAGCTGCCGCGTTCCATGGTGTCTCGCCCAGGCATCGTGGCCAGCTAGTGAGGGAAGATCCGTACGTCCATGCGCTCGGCGGCTCGAATCAGCTGCTGGACGGGATCCCCGAAGAGCCGATCGCGCCAGTTTCTGCGCAGGCTATGGCCGACGAAGATCTGGGTGATGCGCTTGCGGCGTGCAAATTCGATGATGGCGCTGGCAGGGTCTCTGCTCTCCAATATCTCCACAACGGCGCCCGCCTCGCGCGCGGCAGCCAGGTAGCGGTCGATGGCGGCTCGGTCGTTAGCGGAGAGATGGGGCTGGCGGACATAGACGACGAAAAGTTCCCCGTGGAAGCGCTCCTTATTGCGCTTTCCGCTCGCAATCATGGACAGGGCATCGGATCGCGGCGTGATGCAGACCAGGATCCGCTCTTGGGTTCCGTAGAGCGGCTCAATGCCGTGCGCGCGTAGATAAGACTCTAACTGAGCCTCGACAACCTCCGCCGTCAGCAGGAGAGCCAGCTCCCGAAGCTCGGAGAGCTGGCGCTCCCGTTCGTTGCTGATTCCGGTCGGAGTGAGCTTTTCGCCCATGCGCGCCAGCGCAAGATCGGGGGGCACGTCCACGATGACAATTTCGTCGGCGGCCAGGAGGAATGCTTTGGGAATTGTCTCGGTGGTATGTTTCCCGGTAATGGCCTCGACCTTTTCGCAGAACTCCTCGATGTGCAGCAGATTGATCCCAGTAAGAACCGAGATGCCGGCCCGTAGAAGCTCCTCAACATCCTGCCAGCGATGTGCATGGCGGCTGCCAGCGGGATTCTTGAAGGCCAGCGGATCGACGACGCATACCTGAGGGCGTCGGCGGAGGACGGCTTCAACATCGAGAGCCTGTTCATCGGAGGTTGGGCATGGCGGAACCATTTCCAGCCTCTCGACCAACGCCTGCACCTCCTGGGATCGCTGGCCCTGGACAGCACCGATGACCACATCCTCCCCGCGTTCGTGCCTCCGGCGGGCTTCATCGAGGATCCGGTAAGATTTCCCGACACCCGAAGCGTAGCC
>DATFXF010000176.1:0-2840 GCA_035258565.1 Candidatus Acidiferrales bacterium | reverse complement strand
CTTGATCCCGCCGCTCCCATGAAAATCTGCTTTAAGTCGCAGCCGGCGTTGCCTTGCAGGGGCCAAATCCGTCTCAGTGTTTCCCAAAAAGGCTTTCATCGGTGCAGGCTATCGGCGTGCTTTTGCGGCACGAAGCTCTTTGCAAATGGCCGCAAACCTTGAAAGTACTGCTGCTCAAAATCGGCGCGCGAGAGCGCGAAAGCAGCGTGTGTGATGGCCAGACCCAGTTCTCGTGACAACCGCGACCCCTCTTCGTGAAATGATCCCAAAGATCGTAGGCTGGAGCCAAATCGCCGGCTTTCCTCATGCCATAGTCGGCAACCCAAAGACAATAGACCAGGCGATCAAGCCGCGTAAGGCCAGCCTCTCCCCGAGGAGCGCTTTGCCGAATGATTGTGCCGCCAGCATCGATGATCCGAGTCTCGTTGTCGGAATTCACGCAGGGCCTCCTGCCAGCATATCAGGCCAGCATATTCAAGTATGAGTGCAAGCTAGCTGCGCACCCGTGGTGCTTCGCAACAATGCCACTCATCTTTGTTGGCACCGATTGCCCATTCCTGCGCTGCACCCTCCATCAGGGTTGTGATGGATTTCTACCCTCCCGGCACGGCTCCCGGGCGAACTCTTGGCGCAGTCGCGCCGGAAGACAGGCCAACCACCGTCCTCACGGCCTGGGGGGCCCGGGCCTCAAGCGTGGGTGGACTAGGCTATCCCTAGAAGAAAGCCGCGTTCGGCAAAACCTTTGGCGAGTTTCTCGACGTAGGCATGAACCGTCTTCTTTGCCACAACTGCCCTTAGCTCTCTGCCCGCGGCGCTCAAGGTTACGCCCGGCACCGCGGCTAAGGCCGCGGTACGTTTCTCGATGGTATCTAGCTCTGTCTCCTTCGCTTCAGTTATCTGCAGCCGATAGCGGGTGCCGCCGAGATCAAATGGTTGTCCGCTCGCAGCCAGTGGCATACCAATAAAGGTATCGTACTCCGAGAATATGAGCCCAGCCTCAATGAGGTGATTGAGGGCTTCGAACGGTAGCCCATACTCTTCCAAACTATTTGCCCCCACATCACCCACGCCGAGCGTCACGACTCGCACGTGCTGCGTAGAGATGACCGTGCTGATGTTGCAAAGCGCGTCAAACAACGCCCCCACAATCGGGCCCATCTCGGCCAATATCCCGACCGACCTCTTTGAGAAGGAGCCTGGCCGCTTGATTTCTCCAGCTAGGACTTTACCGAACAGTAACTTGGCTTCCTCGCTACCGAGCTGATCCACTTTGCCTTTGAAAAACGCCAGCCAGTCGTCGTCGAGCAATGCATGGGCGTCCGGGCTCGGGGGGCTGTGTGTAATTTCTTGAGCTGCAATCTCAAGGACGCGGGTTCGTCGGCCGCGCTTTTCCATGTAATCTGCCACCAAGCCGTCTACGACTGCCGTAATCTTCTCGATTGAGGCACCCCTCAGCTGGCGCCCCATCGCAGTGGCGAAAATCGAGCTTAGCTTCTCAGCATGATCTGTGCTGCCAAGAGGTGCGGCCATCCCTCCAAAAGACGCCGGCGGAATGTCAAGGAGCGCTGCGCAGACCTTGTCCAGGTTCTTGACCCCAAAAGACGGCGCCGGAAAAGGCGGTAGCCGGGCGCCGAGCGCGCCTTCAATCACTTCCCGGAGTGTCGGAATCTCATGCGTCTGTTTGGTCATGTTGCCATCATAGCAACGAGCGCCGGGTTTCGTCAGGCGGTTCGGGCCGTCATTCGCCCGATCCCGCGACGTCGGCCGCGCGGCCCCGTAGAATTGGCTCGGTACATCTTTGCAGTTGACCCGACGCGATTGGCTTCTAGATGGCAATTGACCGACCAATTTCTACCTACTCGGCGGTTTGGGAACTTCGTGCATACGTTGGGCCAGTTTTGGTCCTCCTGCCGCTGGTCTGCCCGGTCCGGGGGGTTGTGCGATGCAGGGAAGGCGCCGAAGCGTGAGGCGCGCCTCGACTTGCGCCGCGTCCGAGCCTCCCCGTCCGCGCCCGCGAGGTGATCCAACCGCCACCAAGATTGACCGCGTCCAGCTGGAACGTTGCAACGCGGCGTGGGCCAGGCAGCCAGGCGGGATAGGCGCCGGCGCCGGGCCGAGTTTTCCCACCGGGTTACAGCAGCTGCCAGAAGATGAGAATTAGGCCGACAATTGACACGGCCCAGGCACCAGTGCGCGCCCATGGGATGCCGGCAACATAGAGGATGGCGTGAGCGACGCGGCCCCAGAAGAAGAGTTGCGCGCCCAACAGCGTAATGGTGTTGCTCACGCTTGCTAGCTTGGCCGTGAACACCAGGATCGCGAATAGGATTAGACTTTCCAGCATGTTGCGGTGGGCGCGCTGGGCGCGGCCAGACCAGCCGCTCATCTCGGGTAGTCCTTCGCGGTTACCAGCGAGGGCCGGCAGACCGACTTGCAGGGTCGCCCCGCTCACCGCGACAACGGCCAAGATGAACGTCAATGCTGCCGACCAGATCAGATACCAAAGCTCGGGTGTCATGGCGTTGTCCTCCCGTTTAGACGCGCAGCGTCAGCTCCTAACGGAGCCGACCAGTGTCGCATGATGGACGGCAAACTCCTTGGCTATGTCCTGAGTACTTTCCCATTGGCCAAGTGGCTGGGCGCCAAGCGTTGCTGGTGGAGCTGCGAGCTTCGGCTTGCGACCCATCCGTTCACCAGCCTCGAAAGCTTAACGCCACAATTCCAGAGAGTGGAAATCCAGGGGCTGAGATTGTGGCGCCAGCGACGAGCACCTGTTTGACAATCTGCAACCCGTTCCGCATGGATCGCGTGGCTCCATCCCACTGCCAACAGCAAGACGC
>DATFXF010000175.1:0-2538 GCA_035258565.1 Candidatus Acidiferrales bacterium | reverse complement strand
CCGAAGAATGAGGATGGGAGTATGTACCATCGGCGGCTGTGCACGGTCAACCTCAGTGGCCGCCACGCAAGGAGCTTCCTGGCGTTGCTCGTTATGATCGGGCATGGCTTCCCCCAACCCCTTCACCGCGCCTGGAACGCGTCTTAGGTTCCCTAGACGGAGCTGCGGTGGTTATCGCTAACGTGATCGACGTAGGCATTTCCACGACGCCCGACATCCTCGCAGCGAAATACGGGGCTGTTGACACTGCCGCGTTCGAAATGGGCCGCCGTCTTGGCTTAGCCTTCCGCTTTCGCTGAGAACCGAGCGGTGGTTTCTCTTTCCTCGGCTGGCGGTCGGCGCTATCCTTACTGCCAACAGAGCGAGGCAGTCGGAGGTTCAGATGCCTAGCCAAGGCGCTCGAGCGCCATGGTCGACAACCCAGGAATACCGCAAGGAGCAATTTCTAATTACCAACGACCCTGCCAGGTTGGACGTGGACAGTATTCACGGTTTTCTTTCCAAAGAGTTCTGGGATAGCGAAGGCATAGCGAGGGACGTGGTCGAGCGATCCATCCGGGGCTCGCTATGCTTTGGAGTCTATGATGGCCAGCGGCAGATCGGGTTCGCGCGCGTGGTGACCGATGGGGCGACCTTTGCCTATCTTTGTGATGACTACATTCTGGAGGACTACCGGGGAAAGGGCCTGGGGAAATGGCTGATGGAATGTATTCTGAGCCATCCTGACCTTCAGGGCCTGCACCGCTGGGTGGTGGTCACGCGGGATATTCGGCTCTATACAAAGGTCGGCTTTACGCCCTTGAAGGAGCCGGAAACGTACTTGGAAATGGTGAAGCCCTCGGTGAAGCCGCAGACCTGAGTTTAGAGTGGACGTAGGCAAGGAGGGACGATGAGCAAGCAAGCCGCGCCGGTGGCCGTGCGCGGGTGGGGCTACTTCATCGGCGGAGATTTCCGCACATCTGGCGAGCCGCTCGAAGTGCGCTCCCCGTTTGACGATTCGCTGGTAGCCACAACGTTTTGGACGCCCGAGAGCGACGTCGAAGAGGCTATTCGTCAGGCGCAGGCGGCCTTTGCCGACGTGGCTCGACTGCCTACCTATCGTCGCGCAGAAATCCTGCGAAAGATGTCGGCGGGCGTAGAAGCCAGGCGAGAAGAATTGATCCGTATGTTGGCGCTGGAGGCGGGCAAGCCGCGCAAGGTGGGCGCGGCGGAACTCGAACGCGCCGTCTTCAACCTGCGCAATGCCTCAGAGGAAGCGCAGCGCATCGAGAGCGAAGCCATCCCGCTTGATTTGCTGCCCGCCGGCAAGGGGCGACTGGGCATCGTTCGGCGGGTCCCGATCGGGCCGGTTTTCGCCGTCACGCCCTTCAATTTTCCTCTCAATCTTGTCGCGCACAAGGTCGCGCCCGCGCTGGCGGCTGGCAATTCCATCGTGCAGAAGCCATCTCCCCGGACGCCCATTTGCTCGCTGATGCTGGCCGAAATTGCACACGAGGCGGGCGTGCCCGCCGGAGCCCTCAACGTCATCTCCTGCGCGAACCAGTTGACCGAACGGCTGGCGGCCGACGAGCGCTTCAAGCTGCTCACGTTTACTGGCAGCGGCGAGGTCGGTTGGCGGCTGAAGACTCGCGCCGGCAAGAAGCGCGTATTGCTCGAACTCGGCGGCAATGCTGGCGTGATCGTTCATAGCGACGCTGACCTGGATTCGGCCGCCGAGCGCTGCGTGCGCGGCGCGTTCTCCTACGCCGGCCAGAGCTGCATTTCCGTGCAGCGGATCTTCGTCCACCGGCCGGCCGCCGACCGCTTCCTCGCGGTCTTCGTGGATCGCGCACGCGCCTTGCAGGTGGGTGATCCCCTGGACGAAAGGACCGAAGTGGGCCCCATGATCAACCGAGATGCCGCCGAGCGAGTGGAATCGTGGGTGAAAGAAGCAGTTGCCAGCGGCGCCAGAGTGCTCACCGGCGGCAGGCGAGAACAATCGATCTATTATCCAACGGTGCTAACCCATACGCGTCCCGAGATGCGCGTCAACTGCGCCGAAATCTTCGGTCCGGTGGTCACCGTGGAGCCTTACGACTCTTTTGCCAAGGCGCTCGAGCAGGTGAATGATTCATCCTATGGCTTGCAGGCAGGCGTGTTCACCCAGGACCTCAAAGGGGTCTTCCAGGCATTCGAGCGCCTGGAGGTTGGCGGGGTGATCGTCAACGACGTGCCCAGCTTTCGCGTGGACCACATGCCCTATGGTGGGATGAAAGATTCGGGGCTGGGCCGCGAAGGCGCCCGCTACGCCATCGAGGAGATGACCGAGCGCAAGATTCTCGTGCTCAACCTGGGCGGGTAGCGCCGCAGGATTCGCAGCTGGCAGGCCGATTCCCTGTTAATTCCCTGTTCCGCGCTGCAACCTCGTGGCGCTTAGTTTTGCTTTAATCCGCGCCAGCGGCAGGTTTGCCGCGAGGTAAGCTTGCCGACAGCGTGATGGCTCCCTGATTTTTTCCCTGTTTAACGGGGGAGAAGGTTCGCTCATGACTGCACCCTCCG
>DATFXF010000174.1:0-10877 GCA_035258565.1 Candidatus Acidiferrales bacterium | reverse complement strand
AATTGTTGCAGGGAAATCGCGGCGAGCTCAAGATTTGCAACGCCGGCGGCGTGGTTAGGAATGTTCTTGAGACTTCCGGCTTTAACAGTCTAATAAAAGTATATGACACGGAACAGGAGGCGTTTTCTGCATTTCTTGCTTGACACTTTTTGGACCGCAAATGGTCGCATAAATCGCGGTGGACGGCGATGCGGGCGTACCGACCGGGACAGGTAGGGAACGGATTTATCGAGGACGACGCGGGCGCCGACAGGAGCCAAGCCGCCCACCCAAGCCATCTCATAGGCCTACTCCTCGGGCCGAGGACGACACCTTACCACAGCGACTGAGAGCCGTGCTGCATCTTTGGCCCGCCAATGTCGCATTTGGGTCAAAATCGGACTTCCGATCTCGACAACTGGACTTCAGCTACTCCACTGAAAGCAGACTTTCGTTGCCGATTGATCCAGTTCGCGCGGCCCGAGCGATGTGCGGCACCGGAAATGCGGGAGGAATGCGGTCGTCCACGAAACCGAGGGCCTGCTGCCGATCAAGTTCCCACCAACAACACGGGCCCCGCTCGATGAGGCCTCCTGTGATCGAGCTTGCGTCGAGGGTCGTTGCCCGCCCGGTTGGGTAGCCCGGATGTAGCCCTGTATTCACCGGCAGCGCCGTGGCCGGAATTAAACAAGTGCTTCCGGTTAGTTAGCAGCTAGGCTTGGCGGTACCGAACCGCCTGCCCAGCTTCGCGGTAGTACATTGCCGCCGCCCGTGCCGCGGGCCTGGGCGACGGGATCGCTGTCCATCGGGAGGACCTTTCGAAGCTTTGCTGCAATCCAGCGATCCTTCGGATCAATCGCTGAGCGCGCCTCTGGGTATCATCGGATCAGCCGCCGTTTTAGCAGCAGCCCCGGAAGCGCCCCTTTCCGATGGCGTAGCGGGCCTCCTGGCGCTCGACGAAGAACTCCTCGTAGGTCATGATCGGTTGATCGGGATGGTTGGCGCGGCGGTGCGCGACGTAGCCCTCATAATCCGGGATGCCGACCATGAGGCGGGCAGTGCGCACGGTCCAGTCCTTCGCCGTCACCGCGCGCACGGACCATTCCTTGAGCGTGAGGATGTTCGCCATCAGCCACCTCCCGCGGGCGCGCCGGCAAATTCGATCTCGACCGCCGTTGCGTGGGGCGTGCCCAGCGAGCGGTATATGTTGATTAACCCGTAGACGACCATCGACACCACCACGGCCACGAACAGCGCCGCCAAAGTCGCGTCGACGTAGTCGTTGAAGATAATGCGACTCATTTCGCCGAGCGACTTCGCCGGCGCCAGCACTTGGCCGCTCGCGACAGCGTTGCCGAACCGGGTCCCGTGCGCGAGGAAGCCGACCGCCGGATTGGACGCGAATACCTTCTCGAGCCCGGCGGTGACGGTGCAGATCACGAGCCAGGTCGCCGGCACAATCGTCACCCAAGCGTAGCGCTGCCGCTTCATCTTGAACAGCACCACCGTGCACAGGATGAGGGCAATCGCGGCGAGCATCTGGTTCGAGGTGCCGAACAGCGGCCACAAGGTCCAGATTCCGCCGAGCGGATCGATTACGCCCTGATAGAGCAGCCAACCCCATAGGAGGCACGCGAGTGCCGAGCCGATCAGGTTGTTGGTCCACGAGTGTGTCGCTTTGAACGCTGGGATAGCGTTGCCGACGAGGTCCTGGATCATGAACCGGCACACGCGCGTGCCGGCGTCAACCGTGGTGAGGATGAACAGCGCTTCGAACAGGATGGCGAAGTGATACCAGATACCCATCAGCGCCCGGCCGCCGAAGATGCCCGAGAAGATGGTCGCCATGCCGACCGCGAGCGTGGGCGCGCCGCCGGTGCGCGAGAGCACCGTCATCTCGCCGACGTCGCGGGCGACCTGCGTGAGCTCGTCGGGCGTCACCACGAAGCCCCAGGTGGAGATCGTCTGCGCCGCCTGCGCCGCGGTGGTCCCGATCAAACCGGCCGAGCTGTTCATGGCGAAGTAGACGCCCGGGTGCAGCACGCAGGCGGCGATCATCGCCATGATGGCGACGAACGATTCCATCAGCATGCCGCCGTAACCGATGAAGGGAATCTGGCTCTCGTTCTCGATCATCTTCGGGGTCGTTCCCGACGAGATCAGCGAGTGCCATCCGGACACCGCGCCGCACGCGATGGTGATGAACAGGAAGGGGAACAGGCTGCCGGCCCACACCGGCCCGGTGCCGTCGATGAACTTAGTCACCGAGGGCATCTGCAGGTCGGGACGCACCACAATGATGGCGATCGCGAGAAGCGCGATGGTGCCGATTTTCATGAAGGTCGACAGATAATCACGCGGCGCGAGCAGCAGCCACACCGGTAGCACCGAGGCGACGAAGCCGTAGCCGATGATCATCAGAGCAAGCGTCGGCCCGGTGAAGTCGAAGTACTGTGAGAGCGCTGGCGTCTCGGACACCGTGCGCCCGTAGATGAGCGCCGCCATCAGCAGCACGAAGCCGATGCCCGACATTTCGCCGACCCGGCCGGGGCGGATGAAGCGGCCGTAGATGCCCATGATGAACGCGATCGGCACCGTGCAGAACACCGTGAAAGTGCCCCACGGGCTGTGCGCCAGCGCCTGCACCACGACGAGCGCGAGCACCGCCAAGATGACGATGCAGATCAAGAGAATGCCAATGCCCGCGATGGTCCCGGCGATCGGCCCCATCTCGGCACGCACCATATCGCCGAGCGAACGGCCGTCGCGACGGGTCGAGAGGAACAGGACCGTCATGTCCTGGACCGCGCCGGCAAACACGACGCCGGCGAGGATCCACAGGGTGCCGGGCAGATAACCCATCTGCGCCGCCAGCACCGGGCCGACCAGCGGGCCCGCGCCAGCGATCGCCGCGAAGTGATGGCCGAACAGCACGTATCGATTGGTCGGGACGTAATCGAGCCCGTCGTTGTGGCGGTAGGCGGGTGTCGCGCGGGTTGGATTGATGCCGAGCACCGTCTTGGCGATGAACAGCCCGTAGAAGCGGTAGGCGACGAAATAGATGCACACCGCCGCGATCACCAGCCACGCGGCGTTGATGGTTTCGCCGCGGCTGAGTGCGATGATGCCCATCGAGACCGCGCCGAGCGCAACGACCACCACCCACAGCAGCTTTGTTTGCATCCCAGCGGGCTTGGTTGCGAGGGCGCTCATCCTATCCTCCTCCCTTAAGCGGGCTGCGATCCGAGGAGCCGATTCGGCTCCTCGCGAACCCACGCCAGGCAATTTGGCGATCCGCGGTTGCGTTGATCCCGCCGGGTTTCGCCGAATGAAACTCCAACAAAGATGAATGGTAATCCTGCGGCTGATTGCCGGGAAGCCCAAATCGGCGGTGCGGATGGCACGCGCAGCAAATTTGGCGGCCAATGTCTCAGATGGGTCAAAACCGGTGAAGCTTAGAACAAGCAAATGTTTTCCGCTGTGCCCCCGAAAAGCGGACCTCCGCAAGGTGCAGACAAAAGGCCGCTCGGAATGACCCGAGCGGCGGGCGCTGTGGGGCCTAGCCACCGTGAACCGCAGCGACGTTTGTCACGGAAACAGGATTACCAATAACACCAGAACCAAGGCGCCCAGGAGCCCACCGAACGCGTTCCTGAGCCATGCCGTTGAAATATCCTGGACGAGAACTACGGGGGAATTTACATGGGAAATTCGCAGCTCAAGCTGGTCCCGCCAACCGGCAAAAAACCGACAGTTCGCACGCCGCGCCGCCGGGCGAACGCCGCGTACCGGACCCGCGAGCACCTCACCGAGCGCGAAGTCGAGCGCTTGATCGAGGCGACCGCAAGCCACCGAGACGCGACCATGGTCCTGCTGGCCTTCCGGCACGGCCTCAGGGCCGCCGAGCTAGTGGACCTGCGTTGGGATCAGGTCGATTTCGAAACGGGCGTCCTTCACGTCCGTAGGGCCAAGGCGGGCACACCAGCGACGCATCCCTTGACCGGCAGGGAATTGCGGGCGCTTCGCCGTTTGCAGCGTGAGATGGGCCCGTCAACTCACCTGTTCATGTCGGGGCGCAAGGCCCCGATCTCGGCCGATGGCTTTCAGAAGATGATCGAGCGGGTGAGCGCGCGCGCCAAGCTCGGTTTCCAGATACACGCCCACATGCTCCGGCACGCCTGCGGCTTCAAGATGGCCAACGATGGCGTCGATACCCGCACGATCCAGGCTTATCTCGGCCACAAGGACATTCGGCACACGGTCCGCTACACCGAACTCTCGCCGGTCCGGTTCAAGGGGTTGTGGAGAGATTAGACGGCCTGTCCAGCTGTTATGTGGAGTCCCCGATCCAGACCGCCACTGATTTCCCGAACGGAGCGAGGTAGCACAGACAGGCTCGAATGGGGCTCGGGGGAGTGAGCTTGCCGGATTGCAAACAGGGGGTCAAATGGCGCCGCCGCTCCAGCCCCGATTATTGAAGGGGTGGCACTTGCGTAGCGCCGCGCAGTGCCCGAATTGCTCGCTGATCATCGCCAGCGATGACTGGGAGCAGAGTCCGTAGCCGCTTTAGGCCGTGGCAATGTCGGGCCGCCGAGATCAGTGTCCAAAATAGCAAAAATCCCGGCGACAGCTGCAATCTGCGGACCGGGCCACGGAGTGTATCCAGAAGCAGTGTTACCCAAGGCCGCTCGCAAAAGTGTCCACAGGCTTCCCCACATCTGCTGGAAAATGCCGCAAAGCAGCTATGGACTAAGGCACTGGGATGATTCGGGGGACCACCATGCTTCTTTTTACCGGATTGATCGCTTTCCTGCTTGGTCTTGTCTCGCTGTATGCGGTCTCTGACGCTCTGGGGCGATAAGACCGTCTTCCAAGACATGTTGTTGGACGATTTCGGTCGTGAACACAGCCGATTCTTGCCTCAAATGGCTGTTTTCGTTCGGCTAATCGAAGGCGGCAAAGACGCCGGGAAAAGCTCCTCGCTGGGAAATCGTGCTCCGCACTGATGGCAACATCATTGGTTTCAGTCAGGAAGTGGTCACGCGTCGCAGTGCTGACGCTGACGGCGGCCACCTTCTCGGTCGCAGGGCTCGCTGCCTCAGAGGCTCCCGGGCTGCTGTTCGAGCAACCTCCGTCCGGTAGTCTTGATTCCCCCCGGGATATCGAAAAGGGGGCCCAATTCGCGGCGGCAGAGGCGCCGGCAAAGTCACAGCCGCGTTCCGCCTTCGAGGAGCGGTTCGCCGCGGTAATCTACGGGAAGGAAGAGCTGGATTTAGTACCGGGGTCTTCGTTCGAGGAGCGGTTCGCCACGCTAATCGAAGAACCGGATTCAGCGCCTCGTCCCTCGTTTGACGAGCGGTTCGCCGCGGCATTCGACCGCTATGAGGAAGAAGACGAAGGCCCAGCTTCGCTGTCCACCGCGCCTAGCCCGGACGAACCGAAGGCGCTGGACAAGCCTCCACCACAACGTTCGGCCAAGCCTGACTCTAAGAAGTTCGCCCCGGTGGCAAGGTCCGCCTCGTTGGAAGTAGCGCCGAACGACATGGAGTTGATGCAAGAGCCCGGCGACCGGACAGCAATTTACGACATCTCGGCGCATGCGGTGTACTTGCCGACTGGCGAGAGGCTTGAAGCGCACTCGGGGCTGGGCAGCGGGTTGGATGATCCCCGCTACATCGGCGTGAAAGGTCAGGGGCCCACGCCACCAAACGTGTACCGGCTCGTCCTGCGGGAGCAGCTATTCCATGGTGTTCGGGCTATCCGGCTCGTCCCCGTCAACGAGCAAAAAATGTTTGGACGCGCCGGCATGCTCGCGCATCCTTACATGCTCGGCCCCAACGGTCAGTCGAACGGCTGCGTGTCCTTCCAGGACTACCCCGCGTTCCTCAATGCCTTCTTGAGAGGAGAGGTCGACAGCTTGGTCGTGGTCGAGCGTCTCGAACAGGATCCTATTGCGAATGTAGGGTTAGGGTGGCTACCAGACTTCATACGGAAGCTATTGACCCCGTCCTAGCGTGTTTTCGGCACAGCAATCACGGTCGGCACTGGCTCGTTCCGTATCGGTCGGATCACCGCTGCCGCTCCGGCGCTCAGTGGCGGCTTGAGGCGGCGGTCGGTTGAATGGAAAGCGGTGCTGTACTAGCCATCCCAGGCCGACTGGGCTGCTTCGTGAACCGGCAGAACGCGAAGCTCATTCCAGCCAGTGAACCGCGGAAGCTTTGCGCTCCGGTTCGGTCAAGGTCAAAGCAGGGCTCCAACGGAATACCCCGTATGGAAGCGCAAATGACTTCACCCCTGACGCGCAGCGTTCCGGGAGGGAGACTCGCGAAGCGAGTGGGCCCGCTGCCCGCAAGCCGGATCGTACCCACAACTGAACCATCGGCATTGACCCGCCCCTCTCCGGTGGTCCCTTCAAAGCAAGTGAACGAGAACAAATTATCCACGACGAACTTGCGCGCTTCCTCAGCGCGCATTTCTCCGGCGATTGCAGGAATGGTTGCGAGCAAAGCCCCGGACGCGACGAGCGCGGCTACCGTTTTACTCATTTCGTGGACCCCCGCTGCGATCACATCGCTGCGATCACATCCCAGACTCGGACTTACTGTTCAATCCTCGTCGGGAAGGAAAGTTCCATAACGGCACGTAGGGCCGATCCCATTCCGGTGCGTGAACCATTGTGCCGCGTGGCATGCATTGCGCGGAGGCTATTCCGAAGGCGGGCAGTCCGGCAGCGCGCCCCCATATCCTCCGAAATCATGGGGAGCGTGTATTCTGCTAAGTGGGACCGGCCCGTTTGGTTGCGTACAGCCCTCCCGGAGAGTGCGAAGATCAAACCTAACCGGAAAGGCTAAGTGGGGGGTCATGCCGATTGACGATCGCGGAAGACCGGAGACCGTCCGAGAGCGCCGCAGCAGGGCCCTGCGAGAGCGCGTTACCGCCACGGGGCTGGCTTGGGCAGTGATCCTCATGCTTCTAGCCCTCGTTCTGGCGAGCATGGTGCTGCGGATGTTCCTTTGAAGGGCAACTGTCCCGCCGTAACCCAAGCCAGACCAGAATGGCTATCTGGCCATCAACTCATACCGTGGCTCGCGTGACTGCCGGTACCTCCGTCTCCGCCAGAAAATCGGAAAAATTCTTTTGATTGTAGCTAGTTAGCTTACACGGTCGGCACAGTACCCCCTTTTCTACCCCTCATTCGAAACCCGAAAGCGGTCACTTCGTCCCAGCGGCTCTAACGATCACCTCGGCGGGACTAGTGCCATCATCTCGGGAGGAACGTGATTCGTATTGGCGCACGCGTCGGAGCGCAGAGCCACGGCTACACGCACATTCGCGCCGCCTGCGGGCTGCGGGCGCATCACCGACATTCCCTTGCAGATGCTGCTTGGCCGACGGCGTGACAAACGCCGCGGCCGTTAACGGCGGCTATTCAGTCTAGCAGCTCCCCGGTGAGCCGAATGCGTGACTTGGGATACTGCTCCGCGGCCCCCCGGATCGCTGACGCAGGCTCACTAACTCAGCCCCGGATGTGTGCCGCCACCTTCAGTTTGAGCTTCGTAGTGCCGCAACGCTTCGAGAACAATGCCCCACTGGGCGCCATCTAGCTGTAGCCTCCACTTTTGGCCGGTTGGGTCTTCTTGCAGGCCAGCGTTTATCTTCGTCTCGATCGCCTCGATCTCCGCATGTACGGAGGGCTCACTCATAGCTAAAAACTCCCTTGCACACGCTCCGCCCGGTACCGGGGCGGCACGCAACGGCAAAGAAAGCCCCGGTCTAGTGGGCCGGGGCCAAGTTTACCAGGACCTTCGGGGAATGCGGTGGCAGATCGAGGTCCTGGAGTGGCTCAGATCCTCATCCGCAAGCGCTTGCGGATATTCAGTCATGATTCGGGCGGCTCCGCTACAGGTTGGCGCGTCTATGGTCTGCCGACCGCACAAAACGCGCCAGGGCTCGGGCAGCCGGGAGAAGCTTCGGCAGGTCGCCCAACTTTTGCGGCACCAACTCGATGACGTTCGCGAAGACGGTGATCGTTGGCGAACGTAGGGTGAGTCGGTGCCCAGCTTACGGATCAGCGGCGGCCGTGGTGGCGGCGAGCGGCGTGGCTGATCGCTTCGGCGGAGCGGCCATCCTCTCCAGAACTAATTGTGTCTCACACCGGCCATCATTGAGGCCCCGCCTGGCCCATTAGGCGCCCCGAATCACCGCGAGGATCTAACATCCGATCCTCGGATTGTGGCCGTGCTGAGAGGTCTCCTGCAGTGCGGAATCGAATTAGGTCCGGTGAGAGGGAACTTTAGTTGCGTTTCCGATTACCTTTAGTGCCGCTGTTATTCACGGAGAGCCTGATGCCCGCTGTCTATCCATTGCACCTCGAAAGGGAGATTAGCCGGCGATGGCTGCACCGGCTTCTGTCCATAGATCCGTTTACGTCCCTAGACCGGCCCAAGCATCCGAACGAGATACGCCCTCTGCCGAGCCGCCCAAGTGATGTGGTGGACCCCCTTCGCAAATCAGAACCCTCCCAAAGCGACCGCGATAAACGGAAGCCGAGTCGTAGGAAGCAAGCCAGGCGGCTGATGGAATTTTGATCCGGGTGTAGCAGCGACAGGTCGCCTAAAAAGCTGGGCGAAAGGTAATCTTAAGCTCGGCCATCGACCAAACGTTCTCGCGCCGGGCCAATAGGCACGAACGCGGACTAACTCACGTGAGCGATCACAAATTCCGACTTGGCGAGCAAGTGGAACTGGTCCCCAGCCCGGCAGAGCGGTTGGCGGCTGGCGGCATCTACGAGGTTGTGCGTCAGCTTCCGACCAACAATGGCGAGCTCGGTTATCGCATCAAGAGTGATCGGGAACCGTACCAAAGGGCTGTCAGGGAAAGCCAGTTGCGTCGCCCTTAAACGAGCAGCGGCATCTCCTCCTCTCGATTAGTTGCATGATTGGCGCAGGCACGCATCGCACCCGCCTTACGGAGGTAACTCCGTATTTTGTCTCGGCTCCCGACGCGGCCCATGGACTACGGCGCCAGCCGCGATTAGCAGGAGCGGCGCGAAAAGGGCAATGAGGAACAGAATCGTGAACGACATTGACCGCCCCACAGGACTCGGAAGGCGGAACTCCCTGTATATTATACTCCGAGAGAACTTCGAGTTAAGTGAAACACGTTACCTATGCACGGAAATCTAGGTATTGACGGACCGGCTGCCGACATCGGCAGGGGTGCGGGGGGCCCAGGGTCGGCCAGAGCCCGCACATCATTTGAGGAGTCCCCGCGTGCGGAGATCCGATTCGATGACGTGCAGTTCGCGCCGAGCGCGCTCCAACCCCGCACGACTGTGAAGCTGATCAGTATGGTCGCTCTCAACTCGACGCTCCGCCGCCTCCACGCGGTCATGTGCGCGTTCGAGGTCGGTTACGGTGTATTGGCGAGGCTCGGGCTGTGTGCGTTTGTTGCGAGGCCCTCTCGGAGCCCGCTGCTTCACCTCGGCGAAGAGTCGTTTCCTGCTGATCATTGCGCGCCCGCCTGGTAGTTTCGGACCGGAAGGGCGGCGAGCCCCTTCTGGAATGCGGCAGCGTCGGGAATCAGGAGCACAGCACGCTCGATCGCTATGTTTCGCGTTTACACTTAGGACCTCATTCATAGCACGAAACTGGCCGAACTGCTGCAGCGCAACGCCCTTGAACCAAAAGCCACAGTGTTCACGGGTGTCGAAACGGACCGCACCAGCCTCCAGCACCTGCCAGATAGCGGCGGACATTGGCGCTGTCCCATTTGCGGGAACCAGCACGAGTGGGGCAGGCGGGACGCTCGATTTTCGGAAGAGTTCGAATGGGAATCACGGCGCGTCGCGCGTGATTGATTCGGTGGCAGCCACTGACCTTCGAGCCACGGCCCAAGTGGTTGCGGCGCCTGGTTGGCCTCTTGCCGCGTCTCTCTGTTCCGTACGGCCCACAAATATGCCTGTCGCCAACACGAGGACTGGCGCGAACAGTGCAAATAACAACAGCACTTTTGGGTCCATAGGCCATCCCGCCCGTCTACTGACCTGAAGCCAATCCAATCATGCGTGTACGCTATGTTGCCACGGATTAGCCATCTCTCAACTAGGTGAAAGCACCTGAACTCAGTTTTCTTTTTGGCGTGATCGTGGCGCAACAGTGGACAAGGACAATCCACCCGGTTGACCGGGGTCCTACACCTGCCGGCATACTGACTGCTTCACGAAAAAAGTACGCTCGGCGATGGGCTTCAGCGGCTCTACTAGATCATGCAGCCCGCGCGTGAAGGCACTGGAGAGACGACGCCAGCAAGACGAAGAGCTTCTCAGAATGGATTCCAGGTCGGTTCCGGCGTGAACTTAAGGTAGCCAACATTGGCGCCAAGCCGCAGTCCCACGCCGGAACGAAACGGAACTACCACCATCTCATTCGCAGCAAGAACTGTCATCCCAAGACCGCCGACGAAATACGCCATTCCCTGATACCCAAATCAGCCGCCGGCCAAACCTGCCGACTTCAGCTGCCTGCTCCGTTCGACGACCACGGACAGTTCAGCGGCAAACTGCCTGGCCACACGATCGATTGAATGAACCTCCGCTCGTTGCCGCGCGTTCCCACCAATTCGGACTCGCAACTCAGGACTTCGGGCGGCACGCGTGATTTGTGCAGCGAGGTCGTCGGTATTCTCTTTGCGGAAGAGGAGTCCTGTGTGGTTGTGTTCCACGAGCTCCCGCGCCGCTGGAATGTCACTGGCCACAAGCACTCTCGCTGTGGCCTGTGCCTCCAGGTACATGCGGGACTGTTGCTCGTCGGCGGACGCACTGACCACGATGTCGGCCATTGCCAGGTACTCGGGCATCCGAGTGTAGTCCACCCAGCCGGGGAACCGGAACCGGCTGT
>DATFXF010000173.1:0-3780 GCA_035258565.1 Candidatus Acidiferrales bacterium | reverse complement strand
ATGGGGCTCCATTCCGCGAACGCTTCTTCGCCGTCAAAGAAGGCGATCCAGATCGTGTTCCTGTGCTTCTGTCCGCAGAGTAGCCGAGCCGACTCAAGCATCAGCCCAGTCGAAGAGCCGCCATCGTTCGCGCCCACGAAGTTGTCGAGTCGCTTGGTATCGTAGTGCGTGGCCAGCAGGATAATATGGGGATTCGTGCCGGGGATCTTCGCCACGATGTTCTTCATGGCCACACGCCCCATCGGCGTCGAGGCATGGAAGTCGTCCTCTTCAATCGCGCAACCGGAACCCCGCAACCGCCCGCGGATGTACTCCTGCGCGCGGCGGATGCCGTCCGAACCGGGCGGCCGCGGGCCGATCTCGACCAGGCGGGCCACGTGAGCGTAGGCCCTCGCCCCATCGAAGCCACCCGTCGTTTCAGGTGGGGGGGTGTCCGCGCCGACACGACCTGTACTGGCCACTGAGTGCGCTGCCGCTGCCGATTCGCTCTTCTGGGGCGCCGCACCACACCCGCCGCCCGCCATACAGCAAGCCAGCAGCCATCCGAGCAGGCAGGGAGACCGGCGAGGCCGTGCGGTCGTGGAGAGGATGAACCTCACCTTAGGGCACGCTGGCGCGGGCGATGGCTTGGGCCCGGCGTTTGCGCCGCGCCACCAGTGCGGAAACCCCGATACCCAGCAGATAGAGCAGGATCATGGGCGCCATAAAGATGGTCATCGTCAGTGCATCGGTGGTCGGAGTCACCACGGCGGCGATGATGGAGATGATGAGCACGGCATAGCGGAAATTGTTCCACAGGAAGCGGGGCGTTACGATACCGAAAAGCGAAAGGAAGAAAATCAAGATGGGAAGCTGGAAGACAAGGCCGAGGCCCAGCTCAATCACCAGCGTCATATCGAAGTAGTCGTTCATGCTGATCATGGGCCGGAACTGCCCCGATGTGCCCACGCTCAGCAGGAAGCCCAGCGTCATGGGCATCATCACCCAGTAGCCAAACGCCATCCCAGCCAGAAAAAGTACGACCGAGGAAATGATGAACGCGGCGACCGCACGTCGCTCGTGGCGGTAGAGGCCCGGCGCAACGAACAACCAAATCTGGTAGAGCACGTAGGGAAGGGCGAATATGATTCCAAGGTAGAGCCCCACGGTGATGAAGAGGTGGAGCGGGCCGAGCGGGCTCGTGTACACGAGCCTGTCTTCCATCTTGGCATCGCGCAGGGCCTTCAACATCGGCTTGGCGAGAAAGCTGTAGGCTTCCTGGGAGTAATAGAGGCCCACGCAGAGGCCTACACCGATGGCCGCAACAGAATAGAGCAGCCGCTTCCGCAGCTCCGTCAAGTGGTCGAAGAAGGACATCTTCGCCCCACCCTCTTCGGGTTCGGCGGCTTCGGTTTGTGGCTCAGGCCGGTCTAGATTCGCCATTCGAGGCTTTCTCGTCGAAGGCTTCAGAGCGAGCGGGTTCTGCTGCGGTAGGGCTCTCCTGCGGAGGGGCGATGGAGCCTGCGCCGATGGCCTCCGATGGAGGCAACTCGGCTCCTGGCGGGGTCAAGGCTTCCTTCGTTTTGCTTTCGATCTCCTGGGCGTGGCGCTCGAGTTCGCGCATCTCCTCTTCAACCGCCATCCTCATGTCCATCGAGGCCCGGCGGAACTCTGCCAGGGCCTTGCCCAGTGTGCGACCGAGTTCGGGTAGCTTGCGGGGCCCAAAAATCAGCAGCGCCAGGACAAAAATGAAGATCAATTCAGGGATACCGACGTTTCCCATCGATTTGCCTGCCCTATCGTGCATCATAGAAGAGGGTTCCAAGGGTGTCAAACCCGGCGTGGTTGTATTGCTTGTATGCTATACTTTCGCGGGAAGGTGAGGATCGGATGCAGTCAGACAAGCGCGGTGCGCTCCTGGTGGTGGGTGTTCTGATTCTTTCCGCAGTGCTGGGCGGGGTCTATGGCCCTTCGGTGAAGGCCACGGCGGCGGGCGTCAACGACCTCCAGGATGCGGTGAAGAGCTTCAGTCGGGTTCTCGCTATTGTGCAGCAGAACTACGCCGAGCCGGTGGACACCGACCGCGTCATCTACGGGGGTGCTATTTCCGGTATGCTCCGCGTGCTGGACCCGCATTCGCTTTTCTTTGATTCCCGGCAGTTCTCGCTGATGCGCGAAGAGCAGCGCGGCAAATACTATGGCGTGGGCATGACCGTCGCACCGCGCGAAGGCCATACCGTGGTTCTAGCCCCGTTTGTCGGCTCACCGGCTTATAAGGCTGGCATCCGTCCGGGCGACGTCATTCTGAAAGTGGACGACAAGGTGGCCGACGGGCTGAGCACCTCGGAAGTCGCCGACCTGCTCAAGGGTCCGAAGGGCACGGTCGTGCACATCACGGTCGGCCGGGAAGGTTATGCCGAACCCATCGTCTTCACTGTCACCCGGGATGAGATTCCGCGCCATGCGGTCGATATCGCGTTCTTGCTGCGACCCGGCATCGGCTACGTGCACCTTTCGCAGTTCAACGAAACCACCGACCACGACCTCGCCGACGCGCTCAAGCAGCTGAGTGTGAACTCGCTGAACGGCCTGATCTTCGACCTGCGCAATAATCCCGGCGGGCTCCTGAACGAGGGCGTGGCCGTGGCGGACATGTTTCTTGAGAAGAACCAGCTCATCGTGTCGCACCGCGGCCGGGCATCGCAGGAGCGCCGCTACCACGCTGTGCGCGGCAATCAGGGCGTGGACGTACCGCTTGTGGTGATCATCAACGGCAGCACCGCCTCGGCCTCCGAAATCGTCGTCGGTGCCATCCAAGACCACGACCGCGGTCTCGTCGTGGGAGAGACAAGTTTCGGCAAGGGGCTGGTGCAGACCGTTTCCCAGTTGTCAGAGAACACCGGGCTGGCACTCACGACCGCAAAGTACTACACGCCGAGCGGGCGCCTGATCCAGCGCGACTACAAAACGGTTTCGCTCTATGATTACCACTACAATCGCAAGAGCCCGGAAAAGCCCACCGAGGTCAAGCTGACCGACAGCGGAAGGCAGGTGTACGGCGGCGGTGGGATCACGCCCGATGTGATTGTTGCCGCACCCAAGCTGAACCGTTTCCAGGAAATGCTGATGCAACGCGATGTCTTCTTCCCTTTCGAAGCTGGGGTTGGAGGCTTCACGCGCCACTACCTGGGCCTGAAGCCCGAGGTCACCAAGAACTTCATCGTGGACGATGCCGTGTTGCATGAGTTCCGGAGCTACCTCGACAAGCAAGGCATCAGTTATACGGAACCCGAAATCGCAGAAAATCTGGTGTGGATCAAGCGCAAGATCAAGCGCGAGGCGTTCACCTCCGTCTTTGGCTTGGCCGAGGGCTATAAGGTTGAGCTCGAAGACGACGTGCAGGTGCAGAAAGCCGTGGAATCCATCCCCCAGGCGCGTGCGCTCTATGAGAACGCTCGGAAGATCATCGCGCAGCGCACCGGGGCACCAAATACCTTCCGGTAGCTTTCTTCCTTCTCTCCTGCCCCTTAATTGGCAAGCGCGGCGGCGTCTGCTAACATAATCGGCAACCGACGGGCGGCTAGCTCAGCTGGGAGAGCGCCTCGTTCGCAACGAGGAGGTCGTGGGTTCGAATCCCATGCCGTCCACCAATTTTCAAAATGTGTAGTCCGGAGAGATCCTTTACAGAACGTTCCGAAGACATAGTTTACACCCTTGGGCCAAAAGGATTGTGCAAGGGCTGCAGAGTCTTTTCCTCAAGGTCGATGTAACCGAGATCATAATCCATAAAGCTGACAAGCC
>DATFXF010000172.1:0-2365 GCA_035258565.1 Candidatus Acidiferrales bacterium | reverse complement strand
TTTGATCCGCTCCGCCTCCAGAAACTCGTAGACCTCGGGCATTGCAAAGGCTGCGTCCGCTCGAAAATAGATGCGTGAGACCTTGCCCTGGTAGCGCGCCACGACGGGCTTGAGCACGTCGTCCCAGCCGTCAGCGCTTGGACGTGGCCGGCACGCAGAGCACAGCGTTCGAGGTCGCCAAACTGGTTGAACACGAACAGCGGGTGATAGCAGGTGCAGGCGTAATGGCCGTTCCAGACGCTCATCTCCTGCTCGCCGCCACGAAAAGCGCGCCTGCGTGCGGTGGAGCATAAACATTGGTGGCTCTCAGGGGTCGCTGCAGTTGTCGGCTTCATTGCGCAGACATCGGAATGCGAAATCACCCTGAATTCAAAGAAGGCAAGTGACCTTCAAGCCGCTGGCAGGTATGCTGGAGCAGCTCCGTACGCGCTCGATCATCGCACTCCAGCGAGATGCGGCGCAGGAACGCGGTGTTTTCCTTATCTCTTCCCTGCAAAAACGGGCTTTTCGCCAGAGTACCAACATCGCTCGCCGTTGGGGCCATAGGTCCATCTCGGCCACGCGTTCGGCGTTAGTTGCCGCACTTCGGCTGCTGAGGCTAAGCAGGGCGGTGATTGGGCCTTATTGGAGCCTGCCTGCAACCGAGTATCAGTCGGGACATAAGAAAACGGCGCGCGGATCACTTCAGCCTGAGCTGGCATTTCCTTCGGAAAGAAAGGTTTCTGGCCAGAGTACCAGCATCGCTCGCCCCTGGGGCCGTAAGTCCATTTTGGCCACGAGTTCGGCGTTAGTTGCCGCACTTCGGCTGCTGAGGCTAAGCAGGGCGGCGATTGGGCCTTATTGGAGCCTGCCTGCAACCGAGTATCAGTCGGGGTATAAGAAAACGGCGCGGGGATCACTTCAGCCTGAGCTGGCATTTCCTTCGGAAAGAAAGGTTTCTGGCCAGAAGTACCAACATCGCTCGCCGTTGGGGCCATAGGTCCATCTCGGCCAGGCTTTCGGCGCCCAGCGAGGGGTGCGGCTGCCGGACTCGGGCTGGATGAGACCGTCGCATCTTGCCGATCGAGTTGTTCCGGTGCGAGCGAAGGTGAGCTCGGTATCGCCGCCGCCTTTTCCAGATCGCGTTCGCCCGCAAGCACCGGTGGGGTCGGTCCTGCTGCCTCTTCTCGATGGTATTGATTCTCTGCAAACCCCGGTGGGCTCGATGGCACCCATTCCAAGTGCATGGCTTGCCGATAAGCAATGCTATCATCGGGCAAGCGCAGTTCGCCAGTAGGAGCAGCGGAACCGACAAAACTGTCCGGCGGCGTGATCCAAGCGTAACGAACATCCGTTGCGGACACCCTCCCATCTGCCGACGTCAACCTCAATGCCGTTTGTCAATTCCATTCCAGGCAACAAGCCCGTGATAATGACGACCGCGCCCTCGGCCGATCCGTGGATCGTCAGGCCCAGTGGTATAGGTTCTCCCGCAGGCCCACGCGATGACTGGACAATCAGCCGCGGAATCGCCTGCTCGCCTCGCATCGTTAATGTCGGCCGATGCAGCTGCGCCCATGATGAGACGTGACCGCGCCAAATATCGGCAAGCGAGAACTGCCGGAAGGCTATGACCGCGCTAGTGCCGCCGGCCAAAACCACCCCGGCCAGACAGCTCCTAAAGAGAATGGATCTACTTCGGCGGTGCGACTGTGATGCTGCAGAAACGTCAGGATCAACCAATCGGTCGCGCAAAGGGATCAGCGAGCTGTAATCGACCGAATTGGTTGATTCGACCGAAATATCAGAGTGCCTGGTGCTGCCGCTAAGTTTGGGCATCTGGCCAGCCGCCAGCGCGTTCGCGGCTTCCCATGAGCTTCCAGACGCAGTGCTCATATACGGGCCTCCCTCTCAAGCGTCCCTGCTGAAGACCCAGTCCAAGTTAAACCTCGCCTCCTCTATTTTTCATTTCTTGGGTGTGGTTGTGCCTTGCTCCAGGGTCACAGAGTTGGCGCGCTCAATTGGCTCGTGGGAGCCGCAACCCGACCCGTTCTGCACGACCCGCATAGTGTCAGTCCGATTGAGTGTCAGGTCGATTGACAGCCCCCCGCTGGAGCGTGACACGAGGCGAGAGTTTAAGCCTCCGCTCATTGCTGACTTTGTCAAGCGCCGCTTTGCAGGTTAATTGTGCGGTAATCGACGCATGGGCAGGGCATGCGTGAACGCGGGGCGCGTGCGGTACAAGCGGACGTGTGTGAAGGCCCACAAAACCGAAACCTTACGCCATGTTACGCTGCTGAGGCGCCGACAAGATCGACTCTTGAAACACGGAGAAAGCGGGGTAATACTCCGCTGGCTTAGCTAACGTTAATTGCAGAGCTAACGT
>DATFXF010000171.1:0-3511 GCA_035258565.1 Candidatus Acidiferrales bacterium | reverse complement strand
CGCTGGCGGCCGCCGCTGAGCGCTTGGCGAAGCTGGGCGGCCGGAGGGAGGGCTTGCAAGCCTTGTGTTAGAATCCCCTGCGCGAGGAAGCGGCCAGTCGGAGCGGAGGCCATGGGGATGGAATTTGATCTGATCCCTCCGGGAACTCGCGTCGTGGCGAACGGGGAAGGCGAAAAGGTAGACATCAGCGGAAGCCGTACGCGTACGTTCCTGTGCACGCTTGTCATTACGGACCAGATCGAGCAGGAATCGCTCGACGTTTCGATCTGGGGTTCAGTGGATGGCGAGACCTGGGAGAGGAAGCCCATCCTGAAGCTGCCCCAGCAATTCTATCGTGGCAAGACGCGCATGGTGCTCGACCTTATGCTCAGGCCAGAGGTGAAGTTCATTCGGGCCAAGTGGGAGCTTGTGCGCTGGGGGCGCGTGGCCCCTCTGCCGATGTTTGTGATTGGTCTGCACCTGGTGGAGGTGGAGGCCATGTCGCGGGCGTCGCTTCCGGGCAAGGTCGCCGTGGGTCAGTAGGCCGGGCTCTTCGATATGTTAGGCCTGGTCTCGCAAGAAGGAGAGGGGTAGGAAGCTTACGGTCGGTTGCCCTGTGGTGGTAGCTTCCTACCCCGCGAGTGGTCTTGCTTCTATAGACGGATGACCGCCCTCAAAAGTTTCTTTTTCTGCGCAAAATTTTGGGGTTATTCGAAAAGCCGTATCACGGCTTGGTCGGTGCTGCCGGCGTGTTTTGCGCCCTGGCCATAATGCCCTTGACTTTTTCGCGTGTTTCGCGGGCCTGCTCGCTCATGGGTCCATTTGGTACGAGCTTCAGGTAGGTGTCCAGGTCCTCCACAATTGCCGGATAGTCGTGCTTTTGGATGTGGATGTTGGCCAGCAGCAGATGAAGCGGGGGGAAATCCGGCTTGCGGGTGCGGGCCTGCGCGGCGCTTTTCTCGGCGTCGTCCGGACGCTTCAGCCCCAGCAGCGCGCGGGCCAGCTCAAAGTGTCCGCTCCATGGGCTGCTGTCGAGGGCCAGTCCTTGCCGTGCAACCGGTTCTGCTTCGGCATACCGGCGGTTGTCGGAGAACAGCGAAGCCAGCCGGAAATACGCCGCCGCGTACTTGTTCTCGCTCGCTTCGATGGACTTGCGGAAAGCCTGCTCCGCTTCTGCGGTTTGTCCTAGGAACATGTTGGCCATGCCCATCTGTTCGTAGGCCTCGTAGTAGCTCGGCAGTTCCGTCACAGCACGCTGGAAGAAACTGAGGCTCCCCTTTGGGTCTTTCTTGTCGTACAAACGTCCCATGCCCTTCTCGAGCGCCTCGCGAGCTTTGCGCGGGATGGTCAACTCGCGCGCGGAGACGGTGTGGCCGGGCTGGGGCGCTCCCAGTTCGAGCGGACGCTTCAGGAACAAGTATACGCCCAGCCGGGAAGAATTGATGATCTCGATGGCCTCACGGATGGGCTCGTAACCCTTCTCCTCAATCACCAAATAATACGTGCCCGACGAAAGCCCTGCGAATTGAAACTCCCCGTTGGAACGCGTGAAGGAGGTGGACACCACTTCGCCGGTGAGCTTTTTCAAGTCCACCCTGACCATTTCAACCGTTTGGTTCCCCTCTTCTCTGCGCAAGGAACCTTGGATCTGAAATGTGCGGTTGCTGAGGGTGTTCGACGGTGGTCGGCCCTGCGGCCAACTGGAAACCGACGCGGCAAGCAAGAGGAGAAGAAGGGAAGGCACCTTTGAACACGGACTCATGGGCACCTCCGGTCCGGGCAGGTGCCGACATTCTACCACTGCGGGCCCTGGAGGTAGTAGTTGGATTTCGCCGGGGGCTAGAGGGAGAGTCCGATTTCCTGGTGGTACTCGGCCACAGCGACTGGCCAGTTAAGTTTGGATTGGATGGTGCCCCTTAGGGCGCCGGCCGCTGGCGGTTCGCCATGAATCAGGAAGGTTTGGCGCGGCGGTGCCGGCATTTGGGAGAGCCAGCGGAGAATCTCTCCGCGATCGGCGTGCGCGGAAAACTGCTTGAGTTCGACCACCTCTGCCTTCACCGGCACGTCTTCCCCGTGGATGCGCAACGTCTTTGCACCTTCGAGCAGCGCGCGGCCGCGCGTGCCCTCCGCCTGGAAGCCGGCCAGGATCACCGCATTGCGGGAATCCGGCAAGCGTCGTGCCAAGTGATGCAGGACGCGGCCTCCGGTGGCCATGCCGCTCGCAGAAATGATGATGCACGGCCCATGAACATCGTTAATCTGCTTGGATTCTTCGACGCTGCGCGTGAGGTGTACGGTGTGGATGCTGAGCGGATCGCCGTCACTGGCCTCTTCCCCAGTGAATTCGAGGTCGTGGTCTTCGCGATGACGAAGGTAAAGATCGGTGACGCTGATGGCCATCGGGCTATCCACGTAGGCCGGCAGCCGCGGGATGCGACCCGCGTCTTCGAGCTTGCGCAGGTCGTACATGAGTAGCTGCGTGCGGCCCACGGCAAACGCCGGGATGACCATGACGCCGCCGCGCTGTGCGACGCGGTTCACCACCTCAGCGAGTGCGTCCTCCGGCGGCGGGTCGGTCGGGTGGTCGCGGTCTCCATAGGTGGATTCGCAGAGCAGAAAATCCGCGCGCGGCGGAGGTTCTGGGTCCTTCAGGATGGGCTGATCGTAGCGCCCCAGGTCTCCCGAAAAGAGCACGACCAGCGACTTACCATTCTCCGTGATGGTCAGTTCGAGGCTCGAGGAGCCGAGGATGTGCCCGGCGTCGTGCGGGCGCACAGAGAACTGGGGGCTGATGCGAAATGGCTCGCTGCGGGGGATCTCCTGAAGGCCCTCGAGTACGGGCTGGACTTCTGCCACGGTGTAGAGAGGCAAAGGCGGCGAATGTTTGCTGTAGCCGTGACTTTGAGCATGCTCGGCGTCCTCTTCTTGCAAGTGTGCGGAGTCAGGAAGCAAGAGGTCCAAGAGTTCACACGTGGCGGCGCTCGCGTAGATGGGTCCCCGGAAACCATCGCGCATCAGCCGCGGCAGGTAGCCGGTGTGGTCGAGGTGCGCGTGCGTGAGAAGCACCCAGTCGAACGATGCGGGATCCTCCGGCAGACGGTCCCAGTTGCGCCGGCGAAGCTCCTTGGTGCCCTGGAAGAGGCCGCAGTCCACCAGCAAGCGCCTGCCGCCGGCCTCGACAAGGAATTTTGAGCCCGTCACACTGCCCGCCGCACCGAGAAACGCGAGTTTGGCCATCGGCGCGGTATTCTAGACGAGGGCCCCTGGAAGATGCTATAAAAGCTGCGGATGGGTTTCCCTCCGGTGGGGCCGTGGCGCAGTTGGGAGCGCGCCTCGATGGCATCGAGGAGGTCGTGGGTTCGAATCCCATCGGCTCCACCAATCTCAGAGGTGTGTAGTCCGGAGAGATCCTTTACAGAACGTTCCGAAGACATAGTTTACACCCTTGGGCCAAAAGGATTGTGCAAGGGCTGCAGAGTCTTTTCCTCAAGGTCGATGTAACCGAGATCATAATCCATAAAGCTGACAAGCC
>DATFXF010000170.1:0-5085 GCA_035258565.1 Candidatus Acidiferrales bacterium | reverse complement strand
GGACGGTCCACGCTGAGAAACGGCTCGACCTCTTGCCAAAACTCTCGCGCCGAACGAGCATTGACCCGCTCGGGCATGCGCTTCACCACAACAGGTCGGCTAATCGTCTCCATACCTTCTCGCTACCGCCAGACGCGTTGGAAACTCGGTGGCCACATTGCTGTTGCGAGCCGGCTCCGTGTCTCGCACGGAAGGTCCCGAAGCCAGGACATCCTCCGTGCTAGGCTCGGGCTGATGCGAGCGGCCCCCGAACAGCTCTCGCCCGAGCGAAGACAGCACATCTGCCGCCGCGGTGATCAGCCTGCGGCCGGCCCCGGAGGAAACATGGCCAATCAGCTTTTCATCAGCCACGTTCACGGTGGTGCTTCGCCGCAAGTTGGCAATCTGGCCCATGCCCACAACGGAATGCGCCAGATCGAGCCCAGCTCCGACGTAGGAATGAGGAAGGACGGTGGAGTTTTCGACCACGGTGCCGCAATCCACGTGTGCATGGTGTTCAATGGCCGTGCAGCGCGTGACCAGGGCGCCGGCGCCGATGCGCGCGGAAGACCCGATGTAGGCTGGCGCAAGAATTCGCGAGCCGGTTTCGATGACCGCGCCCGGCGCGATCCACACCCCCGGCCTGGCTTGCCGTCCCTCCGGTTGGGTTTCCGTCTTCAAAGTGAGGATGTCCACCGCAAACTGGCGAAGATCCCGAACATCTGCCAACGGATTGACGTAGCCCGCGTGAAGCGACGTGGCCCATTCACTGCGGCATTTGCTGAAGCCGCTGCGGAAAAGAGAAGCGGCATCGTTACCCTGCGATGCGCTGATCAAGAAAACTTCGGGTGCATATATATGGTGCACCATGCGCGTAACGCGATTGGAGCGATCCAGATGAAATTGAACCAGCTGCTCCAAGACGATTTCCACGTACGGGCCGAGGCGGATGGCCAGCACCAACTCTGCGCCGCTCTGCGCCAGCCCGTGGAACGCGGACTCACTGCTTCGCCAGAAGAGCTCCGGGGGAACGACTTTGCAATCGATCTTCTTGGGCTTAGCGCTCTGGTGGTAGAAAGGCTTGGTGTCGATCACCGCGGTGATCTGAGAAATACCCGATTGCTCTAGCTGCTCCACCGTGCGCTCTAGCGCGCTTTTGCCGGCCACATCCAGCAAGGCCAAAGGCGGGCCTGCCAGCCCGACCCCGTCGTTTCCGGGTCTGTACGTTGTGTTGATCAGCAGCAGCGCGCGTATGTCCATAGGCTTCACCGGGAACCGTCCTGGCCGTTCGCGCGAAGGCGAAGTATTAAGGAGGCGAAAGGGAGTGACACAGGCGCTTCCTGCTCAAGACAGCAGGCACGATCTAGAAACAAGCCCGCCGCTCGAGTGCCTACATCCATGAGATCTCTAGAACCCTAAGCTTCGTATTTTTTCTTCGTTCAGCGTGCGGCCGTTCGACGCCGGCCCAGCGAACTGAGCGGTCGTGCAGTTTTGCACCGCCCTTTCCTGGCTGGTCTTTATTCGCCGAGGTGTTGAAATAGATGTGCGTTGCACAGGGCGTGTTGTAAGGTCCGTGATTCTGAATCCGAGCTGTTACTATCCTTTAGTATGGATGCTCGAACAGTACATTATTCGCGAATGGCATCGCCGGTCGGGTCGCTTCTGCTGGCGGCCGGGCAAAGAGGCCTGCGTATCCTGCAATTCGATCGAGGTAAGTTGCCGAAATTTTCTCCAGGTGAAACCTGGATCGAATCCGAAGACGCTCTTCGCCCGTACGCCGAGCAGGTTCTAGCGTATTTCCGAGGTGAGCTGCGCGAATTCACATGCCCCTTGGATCTCCAGGGAACGCAATTCCAGAAAAAGTGCTGGGAAGCACTGCTCAGTATCCCCTATGGAGAAACCTGTTCCTACGCGGAGCTAGCGAGGAAAGTTGGAAGCCCACGCGCCTTCCGCGCGGTGGGCCAGGCGAATCACAACAACCCGATCGCGATCATCGTTCCTTGTCACCGCGTGATCGGCGCCGATGGCTCGTTGACCGGTTATGGCGGCGGCATGGCCGTCAAAGAACTTCTTCTGCGCCTGGAGGGAGCATCAGGTCAAGGAGAGTTCATGTTTGCGGCCCGGCCTGCAGAAAGAAAAGCGCCGTCTTAGGGCCGTGGTTCCGGTTTATCCGGCGCCTGGGGTTCCGGCACAGCGGCCTTCGGCTGATGCACCTGGATGTGATTCACCAGCCACTTGCTGCCCGCATACGAGTGGGCGATGCGCATGGCGGTCAGCAGCTCCCGGCTGTTCGCGACGCTGCCCGAGAGCTCGATGGTGTTGGCAGATACGGTCGCTGACAGGTTGTCCTCGGCAAGAGTCGGCTCGTTGCGCAGAGCCTTCTGAATCACGGACTGCAACTGGGAATCTGTAGCTCCTTCGACGGCCCCCGGCCTCGGTTGGACCTCGGGGCTCGGTCGGATGGGATTGCTGGGTGTGACGGGAGTTCGGTCATCGGCGCCATCCCCGGGTTCGCTCGCTGGAGATGCTGCCGGCGCGGGCGTTTGCTTGGGAGTTTGCGCGATGCCGAGAAGACCCGCCCCATGCAGCGTTGAATCAATGAAGATGAATGTGAACGCTAGACCGCAGGCCAGCCGATGATGCCAGGAGGTCATTGCTCCCCCCCGTACGATTAGATGGTGGCGAGGCAGAGCCGGTGGCCGGTCGCTCGTGAAGATTCGGTTACACGGTTTGCGGAGCAGTCGAACCGAAGCGGGATAGGCGGTACACTCAAGATATGCACGACCATTCCCACGCCCCGAGCGCCAAGGCCCTGCGCTACTCGCTCCTGGCGACGTTCGCCTACGTGCTGGTCACTCTCTTTGCAGGCTTGCGCGCGCATAGCCTGGCACTACTTTCCGAATCCGGGCACAATGTAACCGACCTTCTGGCACTGCTGCTGTCCTGGGTTGCAGTGTTTATTCAGACGCGCCCGCGGAGCGCCACCAAGACCTACGGCTATCATCGCGCCGGCGTTCTGGCTGCGTTCGTCAACGCCCTCACCCTGGTGGTCATCGCCTTTTACATCTTCTATGAAGCCGTCGAGCGGCTGAATCATCCCGTGGAAGTGCAGCCCAAGATCATGATCTGGGTGGCTGTGGCTGGCGTCTTGATGAACGGGACTATTTCCTGGTTCTTGTTCCGGGCCGCGCACGATGTGAATATCCGCAGCGCCTTCATTCACCAGCTGGGCGACACGCTCTCCACGGCCGCCGTCATAGTGGGCGGCCTTGCCATCTTGCTCACCGGACGCCACTGGGTTGACCCGGCGCTTTCCATCGGCATTGCCTGCCTGATTCTATGGTCATCGCTGGGCATCATCCGCGAGACGCTCAACATTCTTCTTGAAGGCACGCCGCGCGGGATGTCCGTGGAGGTGATCGTTTCCAGCCTGAACGCGATCGCCGGGGTGAACGACGTGCATGATGTCCACGTCTGGAGCCTGGGATCGGATTCGCATGCGCTTTCCTGCCACGTGCGCATCGACGACATGCCCCTCTCAGAGAGCGAGGCAATCTTGCACAAGGTGACGGACCTGCTCGCGCGTGACTTCCATATCCACCACACCACCATTCAATTTGAGAACGCCCTGTGCACCATCCCCCATGGCTGTGTGATTCCGATCGGCATCGCTTCGCAGCAGGAAGAGGCCCAGGGCAGATAGCCTTTTTCTGAAACCCCGAAGCGGAGCGAGGGGTCCCTACGTCTCACGAAGAACCCAAGGAGTAGTGCTGGTCTTACCCTCACTAGCGCAGTTACTGAGTTGGTTTAGTCCATTACCTGCCTAGATCCGGAAAGTGCCACACTGGAGGCGTGTCATCCTGAGCCCGAAGGGCGAAGGATCGGCTCCGCTGCATTCCTCCGAGAGAGGGAACGGTTGTGAGGCGTGTCGAGCAACAATCAGGATGGGTGACCTCCAGATACAAGGGAACGCGACCTGGCATCAGCAGAGCCGACCCTTCGCCTGCGGCTCAGGATGACACCTGGATAGGAGGCAGGGTACTCGTGGGTTAGACCAATTCTGGAAGCGCTTTAATCCGAGTATCTTGTTAACTCTTTTCCGACGCCCCCTGTCTTTCATATATCTTCCTGACGGCATCAAGAGTATCGATCTCCTCAACTGGCTTGTCGGTACGGATACGGATGATGCGGGGGAAGCGCAGGGCGAAGCCGCTCTCGTGGCGATCCGAGCGCATCATGTTGTTGAAGGCCACCTCGAGCACGATCACCGGTTCAACGACGCGGCGGAAGCCCTGATCCTCGATGGTGTGGTCGAGAAACCACTGCGTCATCCCGGCAATCTCGGCGTCGGTAAGACCGGAATAAGCCTTGCCCACGTTGAGCAGCTGGTCACCATCGCGCACGGCGAAGGTGTAGTCACTCAGCACGTGGACGCGTTTGCCATGGCCCCATTCCACAGCCGTGACCACCACGTCCAACGTGGCCAACTCGCGTTTCAGCTTCAGCCACGACTTGCCGCGACGTCCGGGCGTGTAAGCCGAATGCAGATCTTTCACCATCAGACCTTCGTTGCCGCGCTCCCGAGCCTGGGTAAAGATCTGATCGAGATGCTCGGCGGAATCGGCGGTGAGAGTGGGCGCAAGGATCACCCGCGCGGGGCCGTCGCCGGACCCGGCCGCGGGTTCGAAGACAAGATTGTTTTGCAAATTGCCTGAGGCCACCATGGGCGCCACGCGGAATGCCGCTTCGGGAACCGAAGCGAACACGAGCTCGAGGATCTGTTTGCGTTCCTCGAGCTGGCGGTCGATGGTAACCTCGCCCCCAGCGTAGAGCACATCGAAAACTACGTAGACGACGGGAATGTCGCGAATCAGATCTTCAGAGACGTTCTTGCGGCCCAAACGCTTTTGCAGCGATGAGAACGGGAGAGCTTGTCCGGCACTCTCGCTCCAGGCAAGGACCTCGCCGTCCAGGATGAGTGGTTCGGGGAAGGCGCGCAGAGCAGGAGGCAGCTCGGGAAACGAGGCGCTGATCTCATCGAGCGTGCGCGAGAACAGCCGCACGGTGGGATCGTTCTTGCCGCCGCAGTGGGCTTGGGCGCGAACG
>DATFXF010000169.1:0-3741 GCA_035258565.1 Candidatus Acidiferrales bacterium | reverse complement strand
GCTAGCCGGGTAGTGCCCTCGGCGATCGCCGCCAGCATAGCGTAACGGTGGGAGATGGATTTATCTCCGGGCAGCCGCAGAGCTCCTAAGATGTTTCTTGCGGGGCGAATGATCACAGTTCCATTTCCCGACATTCAACGTTTGTCCTCGCAGGTTGCCAAGTGTGGAAATCTTTTTTTCGCGACCAAGCAAAGCCTGGGACAACTTGCGTTTTTAATCATCGATCTCATTGCATAGCACGAAAAGCACCAAGGTGCTCGTGTCAGAGAGAGGTACGACTCTCGGCCCGGTTCCGCCACCCGCCCCGAATTCTCCTCTTTCTCAAATTCAGTAATCAGGTCGTGGCTAATGATCTACCGGGCGGTCAGTTTCGTCGTCAGTACATTCGTCCTTTCCCTGTTCGCGCAAGCCCAGGATTTCCCCAGGTTTCCGCACCCTGGAACCCAAGTGGACCCCAGGACTCAGATGATGGCTCCCTCGCGCTATTCTAATTCTGTCAGCGGTTCGGTGCGCGGCGCGGATAACCGCCCGCTGGGAAATGTTCACGTGGAGCTTCGCGACTCCACTGGCAGTATCGTCGGCGCCGTTTCTACAGGGAACGGCGGGGAGTTTGAGTTCCGGCAGATCGCCCAGGGCACCTACCATGTGATCGCGACGGCCGGCGTAGATCAGGCAGAAGAGCGCGTGGACGTCAATTCCTGGACTACCACGGTCAACCTTCGCCTCTCCGGCTCCGGCAGCAAACCGGCCCCGAACGATGGCGCCGGGGGTACAGTTTCCGTCGCACAGTACAGGGTTCCGGAGCGGGCCCGCGAAGAGCTTAGAAAAGCGCGGGAAGCCAGCACAAAGGGCAAGGTGACCGAAGCGCAAAACCACGTGGCCAGGGCGCTGGAGATCTATCCCAAATACGCCGACGCCCTGACCATGCGGGCCATCCTGAAGCTGGCGGCGCGCAATGCTGAAGGAGCCGTGCAAGATCTGGAGCAAGCCATTCAGTACGATGGTAGTTACGCGATGGCTTATCTGGTCCTGGGATCGGCATTCAACTCGGAAGCCAAATTTGACGACGCCATCCGCGCTTTGCAACGCGGCGAAACCTTGTCGCCGGATGCCTGGCAGGGCTATTTCGAGATGGGGAAAGCCTACCTGGGTAAGACCGACTACGCTGCCGCCCTGCACGAGCTTAACCGCGCGCAATCGCTGGCTCCGCCCGACTACCCGCTCATTCGCCTTATACGGGCCCACGTCTTGATGCAGCTGGATCGCTATGCGGAGGCCGTGACCGACTTGCAGACATACTTGGAGAAGAATCCCGAAGGAGCGGACGCGGAACTCGCGCAAAAAATGCTGGATGAGGCCAAGGCGTCGCTGGCCGCTCACAAGTAAGCGGGAAACGACCCCGGCGACCAGAAGCTTCAGGCTTAACTGTGTGACTTCTCCGGTTCGCTGCGCGGTGCCAGCAGCAGCCGAGGTTCTTCCGGCACCACGATCCAGGCTGCAATGTAGGCGATCACGCCGAACAATCCGAACAGCGCGCACACCAGCCAGACAACCCGAACCAAGGTTACGTCAAGATCGAAGTACTCGGCGAATCCAAGACAAACGCCCGCAATCTTGCGCCCGTTGCGCGGTCGCACGAGTCTCCGGCGGGCCACCACGCCGGTCAGGCGTTTGCCGCAGTATGCGCAAAGATGCGCATCGTCGGGAATCACCTTGCCGCAATAGTTGCAATACATGAATTGTTTCCTTCCCTCGTCACTTGGCGTTTAGCCGTTAGCCTTTTAGCCTTTAGTCCGAACATGCTCCCTTGAGAAATGCACTTGCCCGGCTAAAGGCTAAGGGCCAATGGCTAAAGCTCTCGGTTTCCCTTAATGATACGCAACAGTATCCTCGTTGGTTCAGTGTCCACGGTAGGGCCGATTCAAGTGCTTGCGCGCGGTTTCGGCTTCCTCCGTCGAAGAATCCAAGGCAATTGCGGCACGGTACTCCGTTAAAGCGTCCTCGCGTTGGGCCAGGAGGTCGGAAACCTCGCCCGCGGCCAGCAGAGCTCGCTGATGCAAGTCCATATCGTAGGCGCTGGTGCCTACGGCAGCCTGGTATGCAGCCAGCGCCTCGACCAAGTGAGCTTGACCGCGCAGCGCTTCACCCAGAGCGAATTCCAGCATCTCCAGATGTGCGTTTGGATATCTGCCCTCCCCGCAGCCGTTGAGCAGAGCTTGATAGATGGCAATCGATTCCGGACCACGACCGGCGTCGCGCAACAAGTTGCCTTCCTCCAGAGCGAACAGAAAATTGCGGGGATGCTCGCGGATCAGTGACCGGATGACCTCAAGGGCCTCTCGATACCTTTCTTCGCGACGTAGGAACAACGCCAGAGTTACGCGGGCATCGGTGTTGCTCTCTCCACCACCCTTGCCAGCTTCGGCCAGCATTTGCAAACCCTTGTTTTTGTCCCCATGAATGCCCACGATTCCGGCCATGGCCTTGGCCGGCACCGACAAATTGCCCACGACATAGTTATGGGCCCCGACAATGGTCTCGGCGTCGTGAAAGCCGGGCTGCAGCCTCAGGACTTCCTCGTGATCGTGACGTGCGGCTAGAGCGCTATGGAGCGCCGCCCAGAACGAATGCTCCACGATGGTGAGGTAGGTCGAGCGCAATCCTTCCGCAACCCCCCGGCAATACAGCGCCTGCACATCTCTAGGGTTCGACCTAAGGCGTTTGTCTGAGGCGGCGATGGCCTGCCCTACTAACGCCAGCAGCTGCTTTTTCGTGGCCGCCTCGATGGGAACTTGTTTACTACTTAGGAAACGCTGCTTGGTGTAGAGCCTGGTATCCAGGGCGTTGTACCGGTAGAGCTGCTGGAAGAGACGGGCTTCCAGGAGGTGGTTGATGGCTTTCGGCTCGTCAGGACGCGCTTCCAAAGCCTTTTGGAAGTCCTGGACCGCCTGGTCGTACTCCAAGCTGTAAAAGTGCTCAAACCCCGCCCTGGTCAGAGCGTCAAAGTCGACTTTTTGGGCAGATCCGCCCCGGGCAGGCGTTACTCCTAAGGCAACAAGGACAAAGACAAGGAAAAAAACGCATTTCGGCGGGCGGGGGAGCGGGGAGCGATAAGGTGTCATTGTACTCTGCTATGGGGAAGTTTACCTGATTCAACAACGAGCGCAGAAGGGATAAAAGAACCTAGCTCCCCCGCATTCCTTTTCAAGATGGGATACGGACCACTATGACGAGACCATTGAAGCCGGCGAAAGAGTTTTATACCGAATCGGAAGCCGCCGGCTACCTGAACATCTCCGTACTTGAGCTGCACGCCCTGCTGGACCAGTACATCTTCAACGATGGACACGCCCGGCCAAACGACCTTTCCTTCAGTGATGCCGATCTCGTGCTGCTCGGCTTTTGGAGCACCGGCAAAGAAAGCCCGAAAGTCATTCGCATGCCCCGCCGGGATTGAAGCTTTTACCACGTAATTCTTTCTTGCTGCCCGAACCCAGAAAGCCACTATGCCACGATAAGTATAGACTTCACAATCACTTGCAAGGCACAGTAGGATGGCATCATGAGTGCCTCTTTTGCAGGCACTCGGCGAAGGCAAAGTACTCTCATGGCAAACCCGGCTCCTAATCTTGTGGCTCCCGACGTGGCAGAACGGCAGGAGTTCTGGAAACCGATGGTGGCTGCGCGGCTCGAAGTCGCGCCGGCCGGCGAATCCCCAACCACCACCTGCGGTCGCTGTGG
>DATFXF010000168.1:0-2845 GCA_035258565.1 Candidatus Acidiferrales bacterium | reverse complement strand
ACATTACAAGGATGTTTGAGCTCTCCCCGCTGGCAGCACTTCTGTCAAGTGCGATAGCCTTCTGATTCGGGAAATCGCGGCGGGGAAGGGACCCGTAGGGAAGGCATCACCACAAGGAGGTAAACGACAATGCGGGGTGTGGGCAAGCTCGGGCGTTTCATGCTCATCTCCGGACTCTTGATGCTCGGCATCTACCTTGGTGCGCGTGTTTATGCGACCTTTTCTTCACGGTCGGAAGCCCGGAGATTAGAAAACCGACCACCGGCGAGCCGGCAACTGGTCGCCCAGGAACATGCTGCCGGGCGCAGCTTTGTGTTTAAGGAGCCTGATTTTAGTCTTTGGTCTCCCCAGCGAATCAAGCACTACCAGCTGAGTCTGGCAGCACAACTCGGCCCGCCAGTCGCACTGCTCCGGATTCCGAAGATCCGACTGGAAGTGGCTGTGCTGGAAGGAACCGACGACCTGACAATGGACCGCGCGGTCGGGCTCATTGCCGGTACGGCCCGGCCCGGGGAAGAGGGCAATATCGGCATCTCGGGTCATCGCGATGGGTTCTTCCGTGGACTGAAAGACATCCGAGAGGGGGACGGGATCGAACTGGTTACGGCGACAGGAACCGATACTTACACGATCGACCACATTGTGATTGTTAAGCCGACTGATGTCTCTGTGTTAGCACCACGGCCACGACCTTCGATCACCCTGGTGACTTGTTACCCGTTCTACTTCGTCGGCAGCGCTCCTCAGCGATACATCGTACAGGCGTCGATGAACCCGTCTGATCCGCGAAGACATTAATTCCTGCACTCACGAATCCAGCATGGTATCAAAACCCGAAAAACACATAATTTTGGCCCTTAACCGGCCAATTTTTCGTCATTTTTTAGGCTGTGTCGATCTTCTGCAGTTGTGAGGCAACCCCGAGGAGGCGCTTGTCGAGGCGCTGCAATTTACGGCGGATTTTCTGATCGCCCAGCTGACGACGATACATTTCCAGAAGATGGCGTGTTGCCTCCAGTGCTTGGCAGACGCCGGAGAGACCGGCGCCTGGCATGTCTTTGGGAAATGCGAGGGTGGGGACATGGTGCGGATGGGCTACGTTCTGACGAGCCTGGTGGAATTCGCGCTGTAAATCCTGCTGCGTGACATCCGCGTACCGTAAAGTCATACGGATGTCTTTGTGTCCGAGCAGCTTCATGAGAGCGGGAAGGCTAACGCCGAGCCGGAGCATTTCTGTGGCGAAGGTGTGTCGCAGTCGGTGAGGCGTCACATGGGTAACGCAACCGGCATGCTTCGCGGCCTGGGCTAACGCCGATTGGAGAGTCCTCACCAGAGGAACACAAGCACCACGGCGCGGCAGCAGGAAGTCTTGCGATTTGGCTAATCGTGAGGGTGGGACCGAAGTGCGCAACGTGAGAATCCGCTCTACGACCCGCCGCACCTCGGTATCGGCCGGAACCAAACGTTCCGTGTGCAGTTTACCGAGGGGGACATGAAGCGCCCACTGCTCAGTTCCCACCTGCCGCAGGCAGTCCAACGGCAGATGGATGCATTCGCCGAGGCGGATCCCCGTAGCACGGATGAGCAGGAGTGCATTGGCGTAGAGATCATCGGTTCGGCGCAGCTCCTGCTGCGAGCGTTGATCCTCCTCTGGGGAAAGAGGTCTGGGGAGATAGTGGGGTTGTGCTGGGAAGTCTTCTCGACGAATGAGATCGGGCTGCACGGGGTGGCCGTTGGCGGCTAGATCTTCCAGCAACCTGCGGAGACGAATGAGGTAACCGATGCGCGTTGAGTTGCTCAGGGACGGTTGCTGTTCAACCAGCCAGCGAAACCAGCCGAGCAGATGAGGATCGCGGCGCAGTTGGGAGAGTCGGTGAAGCTGCGGGAAAGCAGTGCGGAGATAGGCGAGGAAGTGGCCCGTTACAACTCGATACAGAACTACCGTGCCCGGCCGAAGGGTGAGGGCGAGCGTCTGGATTTGCATTTCGAAGATCTTTTCCAAGCTGGTTTGGCCGCGAGTCATGATAGGTGGGAAGAGTCCAACGCCTTCCGCTTCTCAATGGCGCGGGCGTATTCACGCCAGACGTCCTGCGGAGCGAGTTCGACGTACAGCATGGTTGTTGAGATCTGAGAGTGCCCCATCAAGCGCTGCAGGGCGGGCAGAGACATCCCGGCGCGCACCATATCCGCTCCGAAACTGTGTCGCAGGCGGTGTGGATTGGCATGATGAATTCGACTGCGCACTCGATGATGGCGGAACAGAGAACGAAGCCCTGCCGCAGTCAGGGGTCGGCCGCGCTGGTGGCCTTTGAGAGAGACAAACAATGCGGGCGAGTTGGTCAGCGGACGTTCCAGGCGCAGATAGTGTCCCAGGACCTCGAGGATATCCGGGTGCAGCGGCAAGGGGCGCTTCTTGTTTCCTTTGCCGTGGACACGCATCTGGCCATCGGCGAGTTGCACGTCTTCGAGTTGCAGTGCCAAGACCTCACAGGAGCGCAAGCCATCCAGGAGCATGAGCCCGACCAGGGCGAGATCCCGGTAGGTACGGAAGCTTTGCCAGAACTTGGCAACTTCCTCGGCCGAGAGCGGCACGATAGCGCGCCGCTCTTGTTTGAGGCGGAGTCCCCGGGCGATGGCGGTGCGCGGCCGACCGTAACCGAGCGGGGATCGGCGGGTATAGCCGCGCTGGAAATGCACTGTGCCAGCGGGAATTTCTTGTCCAGTGTGGAAGCGATAGCAGCAGCGCACTGCACCCAGGCGATGATTCACGGTCTGCGGACTGGGTTTGGGATCCTGCTTGAGTTGATGACGGACATATTCCACGAGCGTGAACTCCGTGATTTCG
>DATFXF010000167.1:0-2588 GCA_035258565.1 Candidatus Acidiferrales bacterium | reverse complement strand
ATTGCAGGAGCAACCATGGGCTCACAACTCGCAGCAGTCCCGTCCGCCGAGGGAGTGGTTACAAAAGTCAGTCCTCACTCGGTGGAGGAGACAATTCGGCGCCTCGACGAGGTGGTGCGCGCCAAGGGCCTCACCGTCTTCACTCGCGTCGATCACCGCGCCGGCGCGCGCGAGGTGGGCCTCGACATGCAGGACGAGCAGGTACTCATCTTTGGCAGTCCGCGGGCGGGGACCCCACTGATGGTTGCCCGACCCTTGGTGGGCCTGGATCTGCCGTTGCGAGTACTGGTCTGGCGCGGATCGGATGGCCGGGTGTGGGCCAGCTACCAAGACACTGCCTTCCTCGCGAAGCGATACGGCCTCCCCGACGGCCTCGAAAAAAACATCGCGGCTGTGGGGGCGCTCGTGGATCAGGCGCTCAAGTAACTCCGGCAATTCGCGATGAGGGTGATCCTCTTCGGGGCGACCGGCATGGTAGGGCAGGGCGTCCTCCACGAGTGCCTGCGCGACGACGGCGTCGAAGCTGTGCTGGCGGTAGGCCGCAGCTCTACCGGCCAGACGCACCGCAAGCTTCGGGAGCTGATTCGCAGAGACCTGTTCGACGTCGCTAACGCAGGTGCGGAGCTGAAAGGCTACGACGCGTGCTTCTTCTGCCTTGGCGTTTCGTCGGTGGGGATGAGCGAGGCCGACTACACGCACCTGACCTACGATCTCACCTTGGGGTGGGCGCGGGAGCTGGCTCGCCTCAATCCGGCGATGACATTCATCTATGTCTCGGGCGCCGGTACCGGGGGAAATGCGATGTGGGCCCGGGTAAAGAAACGCACCGAGGACGACCTGCTCGCCCTCTTTCCCTCCGCGTACATGTTTCGCTTGAGCGTCTTGCGACCGATGCATGGTGAGGTCTCGAAAAGGCGCTTAACGCGGATCGGGTATTCCGTTTTGTCGCCACTGCTGCCGTTGGTGCGCGCGATCGCACCCGAAGCGGTGGTCACCACCGAGGAGCTGGGTCGCGCAATGATCCGGGCCGCTCGGCAGGGCGCGCCCAAGCGGGTGCTGGAAGCGCGTGATCTACGAGCACTGGGCTCGACCTGATTCCCGGCGCTAAGGATACCTCTCCTCAGTTATTGCCGTCGGTGCAATACGTCCGGCCGGAGCTGGTGAAGCAGGTCGTTTGGCCGTCACTGGCGCCGTTGATGTTGTCGCGGGACCGGCCGGTTAGCCCATCCGAGTGATAGGACCAAGCCTTATTGCCTCCACTGCCGCCCGTGGCCTGTTGGCGCGCTGCCGCATAGAGATTCACGATCGGTGGGCCGCCCTCGACCCCCCCATTTCCCTGGGCGTCGACCCAGTACCTTCCGGGCATGACCCGACCGAGAAGCTGCTGCAAATATTGCAGATCGATCGGATGAATCTCCCGGCCGTTAATGAACACCTGTGTTCCCCCGCCTGATGCGTTGGCCGGAAGTGGACCGCCCAGGCTCAAGCCCGCGGGCAGGATGGCGGATGTTGGGCCGCCCCACTTTCCAGCGGCACCGCTCTTTGCGTCGTACCAGTAGTCGCCGTCCGGGGTGCGCTGACCGGATTGAGCCTCGAGTTGCTCAAGGATCTTGGCGTCCGCCTTGGTCAGTGGGCGGCGATTAAAGGTGATCTTCCGATCGGCAACGGCAGCGGTCTCCCCCTTCACCGCACCGAACTGCTGAGGCGGGGCTGCTTGTGCCTCCTGCCGGGTGGTGCACGCTGCCAGACTGGTCATCACTGCGATTGCCATCGTTGCCTTGTTCATTTTCTCCCTCCGTGAAAGCCGCGTCTGAAACCTCAGGCGCTTCTGAGATCAACGACGCTGGGCAAACGCCGTTGCCTCACGCAAAACCCGATCAAACGCGTGAAATTGGCGAATTTCCTGTCACGGATGACCCAACCACTCAGGGAGACGGCGTTTCGTCCTTGCGCGGCGCGTCGAAGTCCCGCTACTCGGGCCGCCCCTTGAGAATGGCGATCACCGTGGGCCCCGCATCCGCCGGTAGCGCTGGGTGAGGGTATTGGTGGAGCTGTCGTGTCCGAGCTTCGGCGGCTCTTTGCTCTCCAACTCGGCGAGAATCCGCAGCGCGAGAACCTTCCCAAGCTCCACGCCCCACTGATCGAATGAGTTGATGCCCCAGATAGTGCCCTGGGTGAAAACGTCATGCTCGTAGAGAGCCACCAGCCGCCCCAACGCGGCCGGCGTCAGGCGGTCGAGGAGCATCACATTGGTGGGGCGGTTTCCTTCGAAGACCCGATGGGGAACCAGCCGATCCGGTGTCCCCTCGGCGCGAACCTCCTCCGCGGTCTTGCCGAACGCGAGCGCCTCCGCCTGCGCAAACACGTTGGCGATAAGCATGTCGTGATGTCGTCCGAGTGGATTCAACGTTTGAGCGAAGGCGATCAAATCCGCGGGGATCAAGCGGGTTCCCTGGTGGATCAACTGGTAGAAGGAATGTTGGCCGTTGGTGCCCGGCTCTCCCCAGTAGATGGGGCCGGTGTCGTACTCCACCCGATTGCCGTCGAGCGTTACCCGCTTGCCGTTGCTCTCCATGGTGAGTTGTTGC
>DATFXF010000166.1:0-12424 GCA_035258565.1 Candidatus Acidiferrales bacterium | reverse complement strand
GTCTTCAGCCTGATGCCCGACGATGGCAAAAATCGCTCGTGTCCCGAGCGGGCGGGCAACGCGCACGACATGCTCGACCAGAGTGCGCCCGCCGGCGCGATGCAGCACCTTGGTCAGGGCGGAGCGCAGCCGGGTGCCTTTCCCGGCGGCCAGAACTACGACAGCGAAATCGGATGCAGGCATAAGGAGGTATTCTGGGTAGTGTTCCAGCTTCGGACTTCTGGGGGCTGAAGCCCCGCAGCGCTCCTACCGAGCGCAAGGATGTTCAGGGCGGCGTTATGGTCGCGACTGACCGACAACCGCACTCGCAAGCATGCCAGCGGTCCGCAAGGGATTTCTCCACCCGTCGGCCGCACGCCGAGCACGCCTGGGTCGTGTTGCGGGGGTTCACCGGCGCGTCCTCTCCTGGCGACCCTCTCATAGGCCCGGCGCAACGCCAACCTAGCTTCCGACCGGTTTCTCGAACCGCGCTGCTTCCTGGCCAGGCTGCGACTGCATCGGGCGATTTCCTCTTCTGATTTCCGGAGGAATCGCGGGTTCGGAACGTCGCTGCCGTCGGAAAGAACCGCGAACGAGGAAAGGCCGACATCGATGCCCACGTCTGTGTTCACCGCGCGTCTCTCAGGAGCCGGACCAGTATCCAAGACCACGCGGCCGAGCCACTTCTTGCCGCTGGCCACGAGAGTCAAGGACTTGGGCACGCCGCGCAGCTCCCGGTGGGCCTGGAACCGAAATCCGCCCAAAGTGGAGACCAGCAGAGTCTGACCCTCGATGCGGAAGTTGGGTGCGTGAATGGCCAGCGAGCTATAGCGTTCCCGCGAGCGGAAACGCGAGTATCCGGGCTTCTGTCCGGCCTTGACGCGACGGAAGAATCCCGCAAACGCGCGCCGAACCCGGCGCAGCGGCTCGCGTGCGAGGTCGACCGGAATAGCGCGGATGCCGGGGTCTTCGGGGCGCAGTTCGGTCAGCTGCCGGCACTGCATCGGGTAGGAGATGCTCCTGCGCTGCGTTCTCCAAGCCTCGCGGCGCTCCTGGAGGGCGGCGTTGTAGAGGTCGCAGCAAATCGTGAGCGCGGCGTTCAGTTGCCGCGTTTGCCGCACTGTCGGCTTCAGCCGGAGTGAATATGTGCGGAACATCAAACGAAGCATACAACAAATCTCAAATTGATTGCATAACGTCGTTCCTCCCAGCCGAGTAGACTTGGTTGCAGTTATCGGCCAAGGCTCGGAGGAAAGGAGCCGAGCGATGCTCATTATTCGCTGTGACTATCATTCGCGCTTGCAGCAAATTGCGATGCTGGATTCGCAGACAGGCGAAGTTACCGAGTGCCGATTGGAACACGCGAACGGTGAGGCCCCTAGTGTTCTACGCCGTCCTTTCGGGTCCAGCCCGTGTGAGAATGGAGGCTACTGGTTACGCTCTGGCGATCGGCCAGCCGTCGCAGGAAAGAATTGCTAGCCGGGCCGCCTGCGAAACCAGCAGCGGCTGGCTATTGGCTGGCGTGAACTGCGTCGGGAGCAGTCGCAGGCAACCCCGTGGCAGCCTCGAGCGAGGTTTCTGTCCAGAGCGAAGCATTGGCCAGCAGGCGCGTGACCAACTGGGTGTGCAGCGCGTGGCCCGCCTTGTGAGCCACGACAAGCGCTTTAAGCGGCCGACCGACCAGCGCAAGGTCGCCAATCAGATCGAGTGCCTTGTGCCGGCCGAACTCGTCCGCGAAACGCAACTCCCCGTTCAGGATACCGTCGCGAGTAAGCACGATGGCGTTTTCGAGTGAGCCGCCGCGGATCAGGCCGATCGCCCGGAGGCGCTCCACGTCGTCGAGGAAACCAAATGTGCGCGCCCGCGCCAGCAGGTGGCAGAAGGCCTCACGGTTCACCAGCAGCTCGACTTCCTGCCGGCCGACCAAGGGGTGGGCGAAGTCAATGTAGCAGCGTACGTAGAAGTCTTCGGCCGGGTAGATCCCGATGCGGCGGTCGCCATCGGCGATTTCGAGTGGTCGCAACACTTTGAGGAAGCGCCGCCGTCGCCGCAGCTTGCGGAGCCCGGCTTGGGTTAACATCTCGATGAAGGGCTGTGCTGAGCCGTCTAGGATGGGCACCTCGAGCGCGTCGAGCTCCACATAGACGTTGTCCACGCCGCAGGAGTACAGCGCGGCGAGCAGATGCTCGGTGGTTAACAGCAGCACGCCCTTCTTCATCAGGCTGGTGGCATAGCTCACCCGGGCCACGTTGCGCACGTGGGCCTCAATCTCGAAGTTGTCCAGGTCCACTCGGCGGAAAACGATTCCAGTATCTGCTGGCGCCGGAAGCAGCCGCAAGCGGCAACGCACGGCGGTGTGCAAGCCGACCCCTTCAACTTCGACTTGGTGCTCGATTGTGGTTTGGTATGACAAGGAGGGTGAATTCCCGCATTTCTGGGGCCTAACAATTATAAATTTACCGTTTTATTTTCAATAACTTAATGTCAAATCTCTCGCCCAGAATCCGGGTTATGTGGCAAAATTACAATAAAATGCTCCTAGCTCTGTGTCGTCACTGCGACTTTGGACCCCGGGAGTCGTTGGCACGCCGTTTGGTTTCCTTGGGGCCTATCGCGACGCATCTCTTGGCTGGCGAACCGGTGACTACGTCGCGCTACGCCAACTTGTCTGCCTCTTTGTGACCGCGTAGAATGGCTTCTTGCCGGCTACGCTGATGGCTTCGCCCTTCCAGATTCTCTCCAACTCGCTGGTCTCTTCTGTTCCGCCACCAGAGTCGCGTCCCCGCCCGCCGTGGCTCCGCGTGCGGTTCTTTGGCGGTCCGAATTACCAGGACCTGAAGCGCATCATGCGCACGCTCGACCTGAACACGGTATGCGAGAGCGCGCGCTGCCCCAATATGGGGGAGTGCTGGGAGCACCGCACCGCGACATTCATGATCCTCGGCAATGTCTGCACGCGAGCCTGCGGCTTCTGCGCTGTGCCTTCCGGCAAGCCCGTGGGCCCGCCCGACGCGGACGAGCCGCGGCGCGTGGCTGAAGCCGTCGAGAAGATGGGCTTGCGATACGTGGTGGTGACCTCGGTGAACCGCGATGACCAACTGGACGGCGGCGCGGGCATCTTCGCGCGCACCATCGAAGAGATTCGCCGGCGCGTGCCCGGTTGCAAGGTGGAGGTCCTGATCCCTGACTTTCGTGGCCTATGGTCAGCGCTCGAGACGGTCGTGGCCGCGCAGCCGGACGTGCTCAATCACAACACCGAGACCGTTCCGCGACTCTACCGCCAGGTGCGCCGGGGCGCGGTCTACGAGCGCTCGCTCGGATTGCTGCGCATGGCGAAAACCCTGGCGCCAGAGATGCCCACGAAGACCGGCCTGATGCTCGGCCTGGGCGAGACGCGCGAAGAAGTCCTCACCACGATGACGGACCTAGTCACACAGGGCACCGACATTCTCACGCTCGGTCAGTATCTCCAGCCGACCCGCGACCATCTGCCCGTTGTGCGTTTCGTCCACCCGGACGAGTTCGCTGAGTTCAAGCGCCTGGGTGAGCAGATGGGCTTCAAGCACGTCGAGTCCGGACCGCTGGTCCGCTCCTCCTATCACGCCTTCGAGCAAGAGCAGGCTGCCCGCAGTTAGCGAGACTCCTCACGGGTAGCCTAGGCTACTGCCTGTACAACGCTTTCCCTTGGAACCTTCTGAGAAGAGAGATGCAGGCCAGGCTCAGTTCGAGGTCCGGTGCGCCTGGAGTGCGGTGAGGGCCGCCTGCGCAAGTTGCCGGACCCGGGCCGTGCAGCGTTCATCGAGCACGGTGGCTTTGCGAGCGGCGCCGAAGCTTTTCGCAGCCTGTTCTCCGCGGCTCAGTTTGGCCTGGATGTCCCCCAGGATCAGGAGAAAGATGGGGTTTTGTGGGTGCTTCGCGACAAGTGGCTCGAGCAGTGCGGCGGCGCGCTCGTACTGGTGGTCATAGTTGCGGAGGTTCTTGGCCAGATAAAACCGCGCTTCGACGGCGGTTAGTTCGCCCTTGCTCATGGCGATTTCGAGCTGCCGGATACCCTCGCGCTTGTTGCCGCCTGGGATGCCCATGAAGAAGCGCAGGGCCTTGGCCATCGCCGAGAGCGTGTCCGCGTAGTAGTTGTAGAGCCCCAGACCCGTGTTGGCGTCGGCGAGGCCCGGATCCAGCTCGAGGGCACGCCGCAGATGGGCGCGCGCCTTCACGCCCGCGCGGGCCGTGCCGCGGCGGTCGTCGCGTAAGCCGAGCAGCCGCGCGCGGAGCAGCCAGCCCGTCCCCGCGTAGAAGTGCATTTCCGCCAAATCGTCCTTTTCGACACGGGCTTCGGCAAGCTGGACCGCTTTATCGGCAAGCCTCAGATACGCGTCATCGTCCGGTTGTCGTGCCCGGTGCCACGCGTCGATGGTGTTCCACTTGAGTTCGCAGGCCTCGCAGTAGATCTTCCACCAGCGCGCGTTGGCTTCGAGCAGGTAACCGAGCGGGTGGTCGGGTTGACGTTTCTGGATCTGGCGGAAGCGTTCGATCGCGGCGTCGGGTTCGCCTCCGTAGAGCTTCTCTAGGCCCTGGGTCGCCTCGGGCGGAAGATGCAACTTCTCGGCGCGGGCAGGCGCGGGGAGCAAGGCACTGGCGATGAACAACCATAACGGGCACAAGGAGTTTTTCATTTGGACCATGCCGTGCGCGTGGCGCGCTGGTCGACCTCCTGCGGCGATATGGGCTTCCAGCCCAGGAGCCCCGCCGCAAAGACGTACATGGTGAAGCATTCCAATGCAAAGGGGAGAAAGCCCAGATAGCCCGGGGCGGGCATTTCAAAGATTTTCCACTGCCGGAACATCGGGAAGACGTAGTGCCACTTCGACGAAGACCAATAATTCCAAAACTCCCAGAGCCAACCGCAGACCCAACCCGAAACCAGCAAGGAGTACAGCCGCCCGCGCCGCCCCTGTTCGAGGTCAGCCACGAGCGATGGCAGACCGAGGTGATGATTGATTGGATCGAGCAGGAAAATGAATCCCAACCACACTAGCGCGAACAAGTGCGCCGCGAGATGTTTTGGAATTGCCAGGGGCACTGTCAGCAGCAGCGCGCCCAGCGCGATGCTCCCGCGCTTGGCCATTGGGGAGAACTTCAACGGCCGCGCGGGCTGTCGAAACCAGCCCAGCGATTCGACCAAGTCTGCAGTGACGAAGATCGCCGGAGTGATCGTGGCGAAGGACCACGCGTAGCCAATCCCGCTGGCCAGCCAGTCGAGCGGTAGCCCGGTGTAGGTCCAATTGTCGAGGCGCAGGTTGTAGGCCTCGAAGACGAGCCAGAGAGGCACCGAAAGCACGGCCACTTGGGCGAACTCGCGGGGCGCGTTGCGCAGGCGAGAATGATCGCGGATGGCCAGCACGGCGGCGTCGGCCACCAGGATGTACGCCGTCCAGGCGATGGGCGTGAAATACGTCGCCACCGGCTCGACGCCGCGGAACATCAGCCACTCGGCGGCTGCGAGCGCTACCAGACCGAGCCAGCCATACGCTGGCAGCGGCCGCGAGTGCCGGCGCAGAAATTCGGCAACGAGGATGGCCAGCGTTGCAACCGTGATCGCGACTCCGAGCTTCAGCATAGCGAAAGAAGGAGGGCTGCGGGCTTCGCCTCCCTGTTGAGATTCTTCGCCGTGCTCCGGTGTTGCCGCAGCTCCGCGGCGAAGCACGGAAGCGAGCGCCTTGGGAAGTTAGATAGTACCCCACGTAGCCCCACGTGGGCCTGTTTTTGGCGCGGCGAGGGCCATCTGCTATGCTGTGGGACTCTTTTTGACAGCCATCATGGCGACCCAACGGCTCGAACGCGGCTTGGGCCTCAAGGAAGCCACGGCGCTCAACATGATCGACATGGTGGGCATCGGGCCGTTCGTGGTGACTCCGCTGGTGATCAAAGCCATGGGCGGGCCGCAATGCATTCTGGCTTGGGCTGCGGGTGCGTTGCTGGCGCTCTTCGACGGCTTCATCTGGGCTGAGCTGGGCGCGGCAATGCCGCAAGCCGGTGGCAGCTATGTCTTTCTCCGCGAGGCTTATGGCCCGGGCCGCTGGGGCCGCCTAATGTCGTTCCTGTTTGTCTGGCAGACGCTGATTCAAGCGCCGCTGGTGATAGCTTCGGGCGCGATCGGTTTCGCGCAATACTTCACCTATCTCATGCCACTCGGGCCGTATACGCAGAAGGCCATCTCCGGCGGGCTGGTCATTCTTTTGGTTTTTCTGCTCTACCGGCGCATTACCACGATCGGCAAGATTTCGCTGCTGCTCTGGATCGGTGTGATCGGAACGATCGCGTGGCTCGTCTGGGGCGGCGCGATGCATTTCAACCCCAAGCTTGCGTTCAGCTACCCCGCCGGCGCTTGGGACATCTCCTGGGCCTTCTTCGCCGGCCTGGGCGCGGCCTCGGTCAACACCATCTACACCTACTGGGGCTACTACAACGTCTGCCACTTGGGTGCAGAGATTCGCGACCCGGAGCGCAACATTCCGCGAGGTATCTTTCTCTCCATCCTGGGGATTGCCGCGCTCTATCTGGCCATGCAGACCAGCATTCTAGGCGTGCTACCCTGGCAGCAAGCGCAGGATTCCCCGTTCATCGTCAGCACATTTTTCGAACGGCTCTATGGCTCGGGTGCTGCCAGGTTGGCCACCGTGCTGATCCTCTGGGTGGCCTTCGCCTCGCTCTTCTCAGTGATTCTGGGCTACTCGCGCGTGCCCTATGCTGCCGCAGTGGACGGAAATTTCTTTTCCGTCTTTGGGCGCGTCCATCCGACCAAGCGCTTTCCGCACATTTCCCTCCTGACGCTCGGGACGGCGGGATTTGTTTTCAGCCTGCTGTTTCGCCTGAGCGATGTGATCAGAGCCATCCTGGCCATGCGGCTGCTGGTGCAGTTCATCGGGCAAGCCATCGGCGTGATGATTCTTCATCGCCGCTGGCCGCCCGAGCGCCTGCCATTTAAGATGTGGCTCTATCCTCTACCGGCCTTTGTGGCCATGATCGGTTGGGCGGCGCTGTTTGCGGCCACCGGAACAAAACTTGTGCTCGGGGGATTAGTAGTGATCCTGCTCGGCGTTGCGGTTTATCTCCTCGAAGCCCAGTACCGGCACGAGTGGCCCTTCGGCGGATCTCAGGGCAAGCCCTTCCGAGAAGTGATGGGATGAACCGGAAGCAGAGCCTCGCACCGCTTCTTGCCGCTTTGGTGCTGGGTGCGCTTCCGGTCCGTGCCCAGAGCCTTCCCGAGGCCGTCGAGGCCATCGAGCGCTCGCGCGTAACCACGCGCATCCTCTACGTCACTGCGCACCCGGACGACGAATCTTCGAGCGTGCTCACTTACCTCGCCCGCGGCTTGGGCGCTGACGTTGCGCTCCTCTCGATCACCCGCGGTGAAGGGGGGCAGAACGCGCTCGGCCCCGAGCAGGGCTCGCAACTCGGCATCCTGCGCACCGCGGAGCTCGAGGCGGCCACGCGCGCATATGGCGTGCGGCTCTATTTCACACGTGCCCCGGACTTCGGCTACTCGAAAACGCCGGAGGAGACTCTGCGCGTCTGGGGAGACACGGCGCTCGAAGACATGGTGCGCGTGATCCGGACGTTTCGCCCGCACATCATTATCAATCACTGGGGCGGCGTCCGCACTGGCCATGGCCATCACCAGGCCTCGGGCATCTTGACGCCCCAGGCGTTCCAGGCGGCCGGAGACCCCAAGACCATTCCGCACGAGGCGCTGAAGCCCTGGCGCGCGATGCTCCTGCTCGAATTATTGCGCGGTGAAGCCAAAAACGGCTATCGCGTGCCATCTGAAAAAATTTCGCCCTTGTGGGGAAAGAGCTACAACGAAATAGGCCTCGAGGGTTTCAAGAACCACCGCACACAGGGCATCGCTGCATTTCTCGGCTCGCCCTTCTTGCGCCGGCCGATTTTCCTGACTAAGCCGGACGGCACTCCTGTTAATCCCGCGCAGCTTGCCGAGCCACTGGCGTCCCTCGCCGCTGGATTTCCATCGCTCCGCAGCATCCTCGAGCCGGGCCTTGTGCGCGCGGATCAGTCGCTCGCCCAGGCCAGACAGGCAGCGCTCGCTCTCGATTGGCGTCGCGCCGCCGCGGATCTCGCTCGCGCCGGCAGACAGTTGCAGGAACTCGGTGACCTCGTCCTCCACCGGGACGCTGAGCTCGGAAAGGACCCCGCAGCGTCGGAGGTGGCAGTCGAACTCTCCTTGGTGCGTCAGCGCATTGACGCGGCAATGGGCCTGGTCCTTGCGCTGCGCATCGAAGTGCAGGCCGATCGCAGCGACCTGGTAGCGGGAGAGGGGTTCACGGTGAACACGTCCTGGTCCTATCGAAGCGAGGTGCCCGTGCGCTTCGGCGGGGTCTCGGTCTCCGTGCCGACTGGCTGGCAACAGGCTCAGTTGCAAGCAGGAAGCACAAGCCCCCAGCTGCGGGCCTACTCCATCCCTCCCGACTCGAAGCCGCCCGACACGCGAGACTCTTGGATGTTCCCGTGGCCTCCGCCGCTCGTCTCGGCAGCGGTGGAAGGCGAAGTCGAAGACTATCGGTTCAGCGTTCGAGAGGCGGCGATGGCGGCACACGCCACTTCGACGCGGGTGGATACTGTTCCGCTCGAGCTCGTACCCGCATTAACGCTCACGCTCGAGCCGGGGCAGGTCATTCTGGTCGAGAAGCGGCCGGCGAAGCCGCTTGAGTTGTTCGCGCGCGTACACTACTACGGCAGCACGACGGCCAAAGTTACGCTTGGGGTGGATGCGCCTGCTGGCTGGCAAATCATCGCGCCCGAGCCGCTTGAGTTCGACGGTGCGGGCGATCAATTAGTGCGCTTCGTGGTCGCACCGCCCGCCCGTGTCGCGGCGGGCAACTACGTGCTGAGGGCTTACGCGAAGCGCGGCGAAGAGATATTTCGTACGTCTGTCGAGCCGCTGCCGTCGCTTCCGACGCGCCTGTGGAGCGAGCCAGCAGTCGCCGCGGTCCATGCCTTCGACATGACGTTGCCGGAGGGCTTGCGCGTGGGCTATGTCGCTGCGGAAAACGATCCCATCCCCGATGCGTTGCGCCGGCTGGGCCTGGAAGTCGAGTTGCTCGACCCAGTCGCGCTGGCCTTCAGCGACCTGCGGCGTTTCGACGCCATTGCGGTCGGCATTCGTGCCTACGAGCTGCGCGACGACCTGGCACGTGCTAACAAGCGCCTGCTCGAGTACGCTCGAGCCGGCGGTACCTTGGTCGTGCAGTACCAGCGAGAGAACGTGTGGTCGAAACTGAAGCCCGCACCTTTTCCGGCGGCCATCGGGAACCCAACCGTCCGCATTACGGACGAAAACTCCCCGGTGCGCTTCCTTCTGCCCGACCACCCCGTGCTGAACTTCCCCAATAAGATCTCCGAAAAGGATTTTCTCGGCTGGTTCCAAGAGCGTGGGCTTTACTTGTGGAGCCAGTGGGACCAACACTACCAGCCGGTGCTGGCCATGCGCGATCCCGGCGAGCAGGAGGTCACCGGCGGCCTGCTCTACGCTCGCTACGGCAAAGGAGTCTACATCTATACAGGACTCGCGTTTTTCCGCCAGTTGCCCGAAGGAGTGCCGGGCGCCTATCGCCTCTTCGTCAACCTGCTCAGCCAGTCGAAGGCGCGGTAAGATGTCGGCATGCCCACCGGCGAGAACAACGCGGCCGAGACGGCCCTGCCGGCGGAAGATCTTTTTTCCAGGCCGGAAATGGTGCGCATCCCGGAAGGCTGGTTCTGGATGGGCTGTGAGACAGGCCGTGATGACGAGAAGCCCGCGCACCGCGTCTGGGTGGACGCTTTCGAGCTCGGGGTCTATCAGCTGACGAACGAGAGCTACGCCCGGTTCCTCGCCGCGACCCAGCATCCCAAGCCGATCTACTGGGACGACCCCAACTTCAACCATCCCCGCCAGCCCGTCGTTGGCCCTTCGTGGTTCGATGCCGTGGCCTACTGCGACTGGCTCAGCAAGGTGATGGGTCGCCGCTATCGTCTACCGACCGAAGCCGAATGGGAGCGCGCCGCGCGTGGTGGGGTGGAGGACAAGCTCTATCCATGGGGAGACGCTCCGCCAGAGTCCTTGCCAGACTACGTCACCCGGTGGAAGAGCGGACCCGAACCCGTGGGGCTTTATCCGCCGAATGTCTTCGGGCTATACAACATGTGTGACAACGTCCATGAATGGTGCGCCGATTGGTACGACTCGCGCTTCTACGCGCGCTCGCCCGAGCGCAACCCACAAGGCCCGGCGCGGGGCAGCCGGCGCGCCTCCCGTGGCGGCTCGTGGAGGCACCATATCCGCGTATCGCGCTTGGCGGCGCGGTCGAGCATTCCGCCCGAATTCAAGTACGCCGACTATGGCTTCCGCCTGGCCCGTTAGCAAGCCGGCACGGGGCGAATTGCGCGCTCGCGGCTCCCCAAATGTGGTCCAGAAATTTCGTGCTATGCTGCGTGGCACGAACGAGGATCTGTGCGGCTGAGGGGGGTCTGATGAAGCAGGGCTTGGCAGGGCGTGTTCCGCATGACCTTTCTCGATCCTGGCTCGCTGCGGTCTGTTGGCTGGTTTGCGGCGTGCTTGCATTGGCAGTATTTGGTGCCGCGGCGCTCGCCCAGCGCAAAGAACAGAAAGGGAAGAAAAGCGAGCCCGTGCCGGGGCTGCCGGACCAGCAGGTGATCGAGAGCGCCATCTCGGAAATGCTGGCGGCCTGGCAGATCGGCAACGTCGAGTTGATGCACAAGCACTACGCCGACGACGTGGTGGTGGTCAGCGGGGCCTGGGAGGCCCCCCTTGTAGGCTGGACGAAATACGTTCAGGCCTACCAGGCGCAGCGCGACCGCATGCAACAGGCCAACATGGATCGCATGAACAGCTATATCACCGTGCGAGGCAACACTGCGTGGGCGGTTTACCAGTGGCGCTTCTCGGCGCTGGTGGACGGCAAGCCGGCAGGCGCCCAGGGCCACACAACCCTGGTCCTCGAGAGGCGGGATGGCGCCTGGCTCATCGTCCACAACCATACCTCGATTGTGCCAGAGTTCAAGGAGCCAACGCCCGCCAATCCCGTCAAGCCTGACGCACTGCCCTCAGGCGAGCGACCTGGAGCGTAGCTGCGCCTAGGCGCGCCTGGGCGCCCGCGCTGCTTAGAAGCTCTTCAGTCCTTGCCAGATCCAGATGCCGGCAATGAAGAGCAGCATCACGCCGGACAACACGCCCAGCAGCGCAATCGGTTTCGACAGCCGGATTAACCTGCCGATCACGGCTTGCTGTTCTCTGGCTATGTGTGCTTCGGCTGCATCCAGGAAGAGCTGGTCTTCTTCCTTGCCGGACAAGATGCTGCGGTAAATCAGCAAGACGATCAGCCCCGCGGTGATCGCGGCCCAGGCAACCAACAAGTAGGCCAGCAGACCCCAATGCGGAGTATCCATCGTTCCCTCCCCCGCGGGATGCACCGCCCTGCTGGGGGGCAGTTCCCGAGGTCTGAGATGACCTTATTCTTAGGCGGGATTATAACATCCGGGCGGGAGAGGAGTAATAATTCGTGCCCTATGAGGGCCGAGCGAATCTGAGAGGCAGCCGCATCGGGCGAATCTGACCTTAGCTTGTGAGATAATCGTGAGAGGACCCAACCATGGCGCGCCCGACTCGCCCGATGCTGGGACGCGATTTCGAGATGGCGGCGGATAGACGCCGGGCTTGCATCGCAGTAGACTTTTCAGCAGTGCCCAAGTGGCGGAACTGGCAGACGCGCTAGATTCAGGGTCTAGTGCCCGCAAGGGCGTGGAGGTTCGAATCCTCTCTTGGGCACCATAGATTCCTAAAGACTTACGCTGTAGCAGGCATGTGGCCGACAATTGGTCCCTTTGTGCTGGTGGCAGTTCTGGTGGCAGTTGGATTCTCCGTGAGGCGTTCCACGGCCTCGTAAAGATGTGCCTCACCCAAATGGGAATAGCGCAGAGTGGTCTCAATCCGCTTGTGTCCCATTAGGACTTGGACGGCGCGGAGTGGGACTCCGGCCATGACCAGGCGGCTGGCGAATGTGTGCCGGAGATCATGCCAGTGGAGGTTTTGGATACCCGCTGCTTGGACGGCCTTCTCGAGCCAGTTGCGCCAATCCCGCGTGCGCGGTCCATCGTAGCCGGGGCAAACATATCCCACGCCATCCCCGCGCTCGCGCAGGGCCAATAGAGCGGCGCGGGCCGTGGAGTTAATCTGAATCCGGCGGGCTTCACCGTGTTTGCTGCACGGTATGGTGATGATCGCGCGCTTCAAATCAACGTCCTGCCAGCGCCAACCCGCGTCAAGCGCGGTCAAATGACATTTCTGACGCTCGAGGAAACCCTGGCAGTACTCAGGGTGGCGCGTGAACGCTCGACGCGCGATTGGGGCCGCAGGTCTGTTGCAGACACTGCT
>DATFXF010000165.1:0-28755 GCA_035258565.1 Candidatus Acidiferrales bacterium | reverse complement strand
GGACCTCCCGGCTGCGGAGGCCACATATCGGCTAGCCGCTGGTGGAATGGTAGGCGGCATGCTGGTTTGCGTGGCCTCGGGTGCTGTCTTTAGCACCATCGGTGGACGAAGAGGTCCTTCCTCGAGGGCAAGAATCCTGGGAGGAGATGGTGCGAGCGGCTGAGCAGCAAGCGTGTCGGCCGGAGAGGACCTCCCGGCTGCGGAGGCCACATATCGGCTGGCCGCTGGTGGAATGGTGGGCGGCACAGTGGTTTGCGTGGCCTCGGGTGCTGTCTTTAGCACCATCGGTGGACGAAGAGGTCCTTCCGCGAGGGCAAGAGTCCTGGGAGCGGATGGCGTGGCCGGTCGCTCCGTGCTTGTCTCCGGGGAAGAGGCCTGCCTCGCTGGCGATGGCGCAGGCAGTCGAGGAGGAGTCTCGACCGCTTGCGGAGCGGGAGGTCTTGTGGTTTCGGCAGCACGTTCGCTTCTTGGCTCGGGCTTTCCTTCCGTGGGGATGATGGCCGCGATCTTGTCCTTGCGCACGAAGGCGAAGCCGTAGCTGGTCTCGACCTTGAAGGAGTTGTCCTCGAACTCGACGATGGTCCCGATGATCTTCGTGCCGTCTTTCAGGCGAATCTCATCGGCCAGCCCAGGACGAGCCAGGATCAGCACCGCAAGCGAGCCCATGGCCAGGTGCTTCATGGCTTCGAGTATGGCAAAGGGGCTGCTGACGCAGCAAGTTTCAGTCCGTCGGAGGTGTCCGGGTTGCCACCGTGGCGAGGAGTTTCTCGAGGCGCGCAACCCATCGTTCGAGTTCCCCGGCCAGCGCGGCCAGCTTGGCGCGCGCCGACTCCGGCAGGCGCGCCTGCCCCTGGCGCAGCGCAAGTGCCCCCGCGATGAGACGCAGTTGCCTGCGATGCCGCGGGTTGAGCTTCTCCCACAGGCGACGCTCCGCGTCCGTGTTTCGCCCCAGCCACTGCTCACCGGACTCCATTGGACGAGAATCCGTCTGCGTTCGAGGCGGCGATTCTTCCGGTTTGGGCCTGATCATTTTCTTCGGATCGCTTCGAGCTTTTCACAATGGATCTGTCCATCCGGTTCGACGCGGCCGGTCACGCGCAGCAGGCGCGTCTGAAACACTACGCTGCCACAGCGCTCGTAGGTTTCAGGGAAGAGCACCACCTCGTAGAGGCCGCGCTGGTCCTCCAGCGTGACGAACATCATGTTGCGGTAGTCCTTCGTGCCCACGTGCCGGAAGGTGACCACCCAGCCGAGCAGCGTCACGCGCCTGCCGCACAGGCGCGCGAGCTCGCTGCTCCAGGCCTCGCCGTTCCGCTCGACCAGGTCGAGCGGATGGCCGCTCACCGAGACTTCGAGAAGCTCCTGCTCATAGGCCAGTCGCTGCTCGCGCGTGTAATCGGCGGCGGCCGTGGCGATCGCCGCTGGCCGGATCGGCAAAAGCGCTTCAGGGAAAAGCGTCTCCGCCTCTAGCGCCGGCGCCGCACGCAGGGGCCCGGAGCGTATCAGGTGCAGCTGCCATAGCTGTGCCGGGCGGGTTCGGCTCCCCTCACCCACTTCGTCGAAGGCCCCACACTTGATGAGCGCTTCGATCTCATCGCGCTCGACCGGCACGCGACGGAGAAAATTCTCGAGCGAGAGGTAAGGGCCATTCCGCTCGCGTGCCCGGACGATGTTCTCGATGGTTTCGAGGCGCAGGCCCTTTACCTGCAATAATCCGATGCGGATCGAGTGGCGTGCCGAGGGCGCCGCAAGCAGCGCTGTTCCATTCTCGGTAGGTAATTCTGCCGTGTATTCCAGGCGCGAGCGGTTCACCGAAGGCAGTCGCACCTCGATTCCCCAGCGCTTGGCTTCTTCCACGTAGGCGGAGACGTGGTAGAAGCCCGCGCCTGAGCTGCACATCGCCGCCAGGAACTCGGCCGGGTAGTGCACCTTCAGGTATGCGATGCGGTAGGAGAGATCTGCATAGGTGGCCGCGTGCGCCTTCGAGAAGCCGAACCCGGCGAACTTCTCCACCATGAGCCAGGTCTCGTCGAGCTTCTTGCCCGCGAGGCCCATCTGCGTTGCCGCTTTTAGGAATTTTGCACGCAAGCGCTCGCGCTCGCGCTGGTCGGCGAATTTCGCCGTGGTCCGACGCACCAGGTCGGCTTCGGCGAGCGACATGCTGCCCACCGCCTGCGCAATCTGCATCACCTGCTCCTGATAAACGCACACCCCCAGGGTCTCGCCCAGAATGGCTGCGAGACGCGGATCGGAGTAGCGCACCGGCTCCTGCTTGCGCAGCCGCTTCAGAAATGTTTCTTTTGCACCGTACTCGGATGCTCCCGGCCGGATCAGCGCGAGCGCCAGAGAGATGGCGTCGAGCGTCCGTGCCTGGAGTGCGCGCAGCAAGCCGCGCATCCCTGGTGATTCAATCTGAAAGATCCCCATCGTGCGGCCCTGGGAGATCATTTCGCAGGTCGCCGGGTCTTCCTCAGGGATGGCGTCGAAGTCCACGCGTTTGCCCGTTGTCTGCTCGATGTTCGCGAGTGCCAGCGACATCGTCGTCAGGCCGCGCTGCCCAAGTAGATCCATTTTGATCAGCCCCAGCGCCTCGATGGCGTTCATGTCATATTGCGTAACGACGATGCCCTTGGTGGCCACTTCGAGCGGCACGAGTTCCGTGAGCGGCTTTGCGGCAATCACCGTGCCGCATGGATGGATGCCCAGATGCCGCGGAAAGTCGTCGAGGCCCAGCGCCACGGCGAGGATCGTCTTCCACGGCTCTTCTTCGGCGGGCAGCACACGGCACTCCGGCAGCGTGCGGATGGCTTCGAGGATTTCGCGCACCGGCCGGTGCGGCAAGCGGCGCGTGAAATGATTCACCTCGCCGGGCGAGAGGCCGAAGACCTTGGCCACCTCGCGCACGGCCAGGCGCGCGTGCATGGTGACGAAGCTCGCGATCATCGCCACGTGCTCCGTGCCCCAGCGCTTGTACACGTATTCGAGCAGCTCGTCGCGCCGCGCCCCGCAGATGTCTAGGTCGAGATCCGGGCAATCGCCGCGCTGCTCATTGAGGAACCGCTCGAAGTAAAGCCCCCAGCGCAGCGGGCAGACACGCGAGATGCCCAGGCAGTAGGTGACCAGGGAGCTCGCCGCCGAGCCGCGCGCCACCGCCGGGATCCCGCGCCGCCGCGCCTCCTCGACAATGTCCCAGACTAGCAGGAAATAGGGCGCCAGGTTGCGCCGGTGGATTACTTCGAGCTCGTGCGTGAGCCGTCGGAGTACCTCGGGCCCGAAAGGCTGGTAGCGCTGCCGAGCGCCCTCGAAGCATAGCTTCCGGAGATAAGAAAACGGCGTCTCGCCTTCCGGCAGGGGGAATTCTGGGAAAATCAGCTTGCCGAGTTCGAGCTCGAGATTTACTCGTTGGGCGATTTCGAGCGTCGCACGCAGTGCCTCGGGATGGTCGGGAAACACCCGGCGCATCTCCTCCGTCGATTTGAACCAGGCTTCGGCGCTGGTGATCTCGGGCGGCGCGACTTGGGTGAGCAGCGAGCCGACGCGGATGGCGTTGAGCACGCGGTGATGCAGGTGTTCCCCGGGCCGGATGAAGTGGACGTTGTTCGTGGCCACCAGCGGCACACCCAGTTCGCTCGACAAGTGCGAGGCCCCGCGCAAGGCGCGTGCGTCGCCTGGGGACAAGTGGTGGACTTCGAGGTAGAGCGCATGGCCGTAAATCTCTTTCAGCCGAGCGATGGGTTCGATCGCTGAGGTAAGGGCGTTCCCCGGCGCATAGAGCGCGATCACTCCGGCGCGGTGCGCGTGGAGCGTTTCGAGCAAGACCGGCCGCTCCTCGAGCTGCCGCGCAGTCACCAGCCGGCACAGGTTGCGGTAGCCGGCGCGGTCCGCCGCGAGCAGCAGGAGCGTTTCACTGCTGCCCGCGGCCTTGGCGCTGTCCTCCTGAGGTCGCTGCCTGCCTGGAGCGGAGCCGACGGGCAGCGAGGGAGGGGTCTCTCTGCGTGCAGTTCCTGATTCAATGTCCAGCACGGTGCCGAGGATGGGCTTTACGCCGGCCTCGCGCGCCGCGAGGTAGAACGGAATGGCGGCGTAGAGGCCATTCGTGTCGGTCAGCGCCACCGCCGGCATCTTCTGTTCGGCCGCTCGGGCCACCAGCTCCCTAGGTGACGGCACCGCCCGTAAGAACGAGTAGTGGCTATGGCAATGCAGATGAACAAACACCCTTTGGAACTCCGGCTACTTCGCCGCTTCTACTGGCGTTTCTGTTCCATCTCATGCCCTGTTCGGTTCCGGGTTTAGCGCGAGAGGCAGGGGGTGGAGAGCACGAGCCCGGTCGGTTTGGTCGCGTAGTGCTTGCGCAACTCGAGCCCCTTGCCGTAAAACACCGCGTTCCAGCCAAAGCGCCCGCGGACCGCGTCCATGCCGCGGTTCAGGTACCAGCGACGGTTGGCCCGCGCGTCAAAGAGCTCGTTCTGCCGCCGCTCGGGTTCGAGGTTTGCGACGCTCAAACCCACGAAGCGCAGCGCTACGCGCCGCGTGAAGAGCGCTTGAAAAATTTCGAGTGCTGCTGCGAGCAGCCGCTTTTCGTCGTTCGTCGGCGCTGCCAATTTCGCCGCGCGGTTCACCGAGTAAAAATCGGTATAGCGCAGTCGGAGCGAGATCGTGCGTGCCTGGCGGCCGGCGGCGCGCAGTGTTGCGCCGATACGTTCGGCTAGGTATTCGATCAAACCGCCCAGAAGTTCCAGATCAATGGTGCCGCCCTCGATGGTGGTCTCGCGGGAAATCGACTTAGGCTCGGGCGGGGTCAGGACCGCGCGCGGGTCGAGGCCACGGGCGCGCTCCCAGAGTTGCCGACCGATGGCCTCGCCGAACGTGGCCACGAGTGCCGGAAGTGGCACCTGGCGCAGCTGGCTGATGGTCTCGATGCCGCGCTCGGCGAGCGTGGTCGTATGGGTGTGGCCGATGCCGTGGAGTTTCTCCACCGGCAGGGGTGCCAGAAACTCTTCTTCCGTGCCGGGAGGGACAATCCGGAAGCCACGCGGGCGGTGTAGCCGCGAGGCCACCGCGGCCACCAGCTTCGACGTTGCGGCACCAACGGAAACGCTCAGCCCGGTTTCCTCATACACGCGGTGCTGCATCCGTCCGAGCACGCCGGCGAAGTCTGGATAGAGCCGGTCGGTGCCGGTGAAGTCGAGGTAGAAGTCATCGAGCGCGGCGGTTTCGACGGCAGGCGTGAAGGTTTCCAGCCGCCGCGCGATGCGCCCGGCATAGTCGGCATAGTGCTCGTACTGCCCGGGAACGACAATCGCCTGCGGGCAGAGCGCGCGCGCCCGGCGGAAGCTCATCGCCGTGCGCACACCGCAGGCCTTCGCCTCGTAGCTGGCTGAGGCCACCACGCCGCGGCCCACCAGTACGGGCTTCCCGCGCAGGCGCGGGTCAAGCACCTGTTCGACCGAAGCGAAGAAGGCGTCCACGTCCACGTGAACGATCTTGGGAGTGCGCTCAGCCATAGCGAACCGGCGGGAAGCGGGAGCGGCAGAGGCGCTGAGCAGGACGGGCGAAGGGCAACCCGGGAGAGTCACATGGACAGTGGGGCCGACCCTTCGCCCGCCTTCCCGTTTCCTCTACCGGAGGGAAGCATAGGCGAATAAAAAGCGAAAGTCAAGTGCTCGTATTTTCGGATTTCCGAGCCGCCCGCTCAAAATACTGCAGCGCGACTCTGTGGTTGATCAGCTCGTCAGCGGCTTGAATTCCCCACCCAATACGGGACTGAACAGAAAGTCGTGAAACTCACCTGTCAAGCCGTTCACGCGGAACAAAGTGCCAATCTGTGCCCAGTGACGAACTTCATGCATCAGGACGTGGAGAACAATCTTCCTGGGGGTGGCCCTCAGGAAATTGTTCATTAGATTGAAATCCTGCGGGACATCCCAGTCCTGGGCGGGAAACGTTTTTACGAATTCCTTCAAATCCGTGCGACTTTGCCGGCCAAAATGAAAGAGCGCTTCGACGCTGCCGTTCGGAATCGAAGTCGTATCGGTTAGGGGCCGGTTCGAAAGCCTGTCAATATAGCGCTTTTCCGCCGAAAAAATGTGCCGCACCAAATCGCCAACGATTTGGAAACGACCATCGCCATGCGGCCCGGCGCTGACTGCTAAGACGTCGTCACCGCGCTGCCGAAGCCAGTCCTCCCACTTGCCGCGCTCCCAGTCCGTATATTCGATGAGTTCGCTCAGGCTCAGACCGTTGGACATTTCCTCCCTCCACACCCGTGCACAGCCGACCTTTGTGGTCGCAGGGTATTCGCAGCTTGCGAAGGATAGAGTAGCTTGTTTGCGGAGGCTCGAAGCAATTGCGGGCCGATGACGGGCCACCGCACCCTTCCCGATGAGGGAAGGGTTGCCGACGATACATTCCGTGGCCCGAGACGGACGGCATTAGTGATGGCTCTTAACCTCCCGCCCGAGTCCCCCGAACGCAGGCCCCCCCCCGGCGGCAATGAGATCCTCAACGTCCCTGCCGGATTTGGGGAACGCCAAGGATGCGGATACCCTGGGAGTGGTCCTCGACGGCGCTGACCAGCGCACGAACCATCTGTTCAATGGTCACTAAACCCAGCCGCTCGGCCGTTTCGCGCGTGGCTGGAAGCTGCTTGAACAGCCAATACATGGGCGCGAGCAGATATGGCCAGCGGCGCTCGGGCCCCAGCACGTACCAAGGACGCAAGATCGTGGCGTTCAGGCCGCTCGCACGGATGAGTTCTTCGCATTCGGCCCGCACCGCAATGTAGGCTTTCATGACCGGCGCGGGCTGCGCTACGCTGACGTACACAAAGTGCTGGACGCCGGCATCCACCGCGGCAGAAACAGCTGCGCGGGCCGCGACCAAATCCACGGCGCGAAATCGGGCAGCCTTCGCTGGGTTTGGGTGGGAGACACCAACCAGTTGCACAAAAGTATCTGCGGGACGTACCTGCCCCGCGTAGGACTCCTTTTTGAGTGCGTTGCCGATGACCGCTCGGCAACCGGGTGGAAGCTTTCCCGCGGAGCCTTCGCGCGTGAGTGCGCGGACCGCGTGCCCCCGTCGAAGCAGCTCCGCGATCAATCGAGCGCCCATAAAGCCTGTTCCGCCGGTGATGAACACCTCGCGCTTTGTGGTCTCGGTGAAGGTATGGGAATTCATCGTGCCTCCCGGCTGACTCGTGGGCGGTTCTTCGGAACCCTCTCGCCGCTACTATTTTTTCTTTCGGCAGGGAGACCGCCGAGAAGACTGCCCAGACCCTGCCCGCCCTGCGTGGGAACTGGCAAGCCGCCGCCCAGCCCGCCCGCGACATCGGGCAGAAATATCGGAGTTGAGGTGGTTCCCTGAATCCGGAAAGGAAGGCCGTTGGCGCCGTGTCCGAAGCCGGGAATGCCCTTCAGTGCTGCGAGCGCGCACGCGTTGCCATGAAGCGGCGAGCGACACCCACGGCACGCTTCGAGGGAGGAGAGGATTCCCCGTTGCTGCTCGGCGGTCAGCGGCTTGCTCGCAGGCTAGAGGGTCCCCGCGGCCGAGGGCGCGGGACCTTGGCCGCTTGGTCGGAACCATTCGAGCGCTGGGCCGTCTTCGTGAACTGTTCGGCCTCGGTCGAACCCGCAAGGGCCGTGGTGGAGGAGTTGCCGCCCGCCACCGTCAGTGCAATCTGGTCGAAGTAGCCGGTGCCGACAAACTTCTGATGTGTGATGGCGGTGTACTCCGCCTCTTCGGCGGCGCGGAACTCGTGCTCTTGCAACTCCGCATAAGCGGTCATGCCGCTCGCGCGGTAGGCCCGCGCGAGCTCAAACATGCTCAGGTTCAGCGAGTGAAAGCCCGCCAGCGTGACGAACTGGAACTTGAAACCCATGGCGCCCAGCTCTTGCTGGAATTTGGCGATCGCCCGATCGTCCAGCTTCTTTTTCCAGTTGAACGAGGGCGAGCAGTTGTAGGCGAGCATCTTGCCGGGGAACTTCGCGTGCACGCCTTCGGCGAAACGCCGCGCCTCGGCAAGGTCCGGCGAGGAGGTTTCGCACCACAACAGGTCGGCATAAGGCGCGTAGGCCAGCGCGCGAGCGATGGCCGCATCGAGCCCGCCGCGGTAGCGGAAGAATCCTTCGGGCGTGCGCCCACCCGAGATGAACTCGCGATCGCGCGGGTCGGCATCGCTCAGCAGCAACATCGCGCTGTTCGCGTCCGTGCGGGCAATGAGGACCGTCGGTACGCCCATCAGGTCGGCTGCCAGGCGAGCAGCGACAAGCTTTTCGATAAACTCGCGTGTAGAGACCACGACCTTGCCGCCGAGGTGACCGCACTTTTTGGCCGAGGAGAGCTGGTCTTCAAAGTGCACGCCTGCAGCGCCGGCTTCGATCATCGCCTTCATGATCTCGTGCGCGTTGAGCGAGCCGCCGAAGCCCGCCTCGGCATCAGCGACAATCGGTGCAAACCAGTGGGTGCCATTCCGTCCCTCGGCGCAATCAATCTGGTCAGCGCGGTGCAAGGCCTTGTTGATGCGCCGCACCAGCGCGGGACAACTGTCGGCGGGGTAGAGGCTTTGGTCGGGATAGACCTCGCCGGCGTTATTGGCATCGGCGGCCACCTGCCAGCCGCTTGCGTAGATGGCCTGGAGCCCAGCGTGGACCGTCTGGACGGCCTGGTTGCCGGTGAGGGTGCCGAGCGCGGCGACGTAGGGTTCCGTCTCGAGCAGGTGCCAGAGCCGCTTGGCGCCCAGGTGTGCCAGCGTGTACTCGATCTGGATCGAGCCCCGCAGCCGCAGCACGTCCTCTTGGGTATAGGGACGAGTGATTCCCTGCCAACGTGGATGGGTCTCCCATCCGTAGCGTGCTTCTGAACCATTGCCATGCTTCGCCATGGAGCTTCCTCCGGGTGTCGTCTCCCCTCTCAGCAGGCTCCTTGCCTCCAGCCCTGCGTACCTGCCTGGCAATTCGTGGGCCAAAGCCCTCGCGCCGCCCGCTACCTCTCGGCCGGGCAGATTCAGTGAGTTAGCCACTCCGGGCGAGCAGCACTCGGGAAACCCGGCCGAACCGCAGGAGCGCCGGTGTGCAGAAGGTTCGCCGAAGAGAGGAGAAGTTTTCCGCCGGCCGCTTTGTGTTCAATATATTGAACTTTCGTTCAATAGCCAGCATAGCTGGTCCCTCCGGGAAAGGCAAGAGCTCGTTCAAAATATTGAACGGATATTCTATACTTTGATTGGGCCAAGGGGGCGACTTCCCCGGTGGCCAAGACGAATGCGCGCCCTTAAAGAGAGCCCTTCTATTGCCGTCGAACGGGCCTTGGCAATTCTCGAGGCGGCGGCCCGGCACGGCGGCGGCCTCACGAATTCGGAAATCAGCCGACGCCTGGGGATTCCCAAGAGTTCGGCCAGTTACATCCTCCGCACGCTCGAGCGCCGCGGCTATCTCCGGCGCGAAGCCGAGAGCGGCAGGTATCGCTTGGGACTGAAAGTGCTGAACTTGGGGCGCGACGTCCTCGCCGGCCTGGACATCAAGGAGGTTGCGCTGCCGGTGCTGCGTTCCTTGGTCGATCGCACGCAACTGACGGCTCACCTCGCGGTGCTCGAGCATGGCGAGGCGGTGTACATCGAGAAGGTGGACGCCCCGGGCTTCATCAAGATGGACACCTGGGTGGGCAAGCGCATGAACATACACTCCACCAGTGTGGGCAAGACCTTGGTTGCCCACTTGCCGAAGGCCGAGGTCGAGACGCTCGTCCACGGCCGGGGTCTCAAGAGGTGCACACCAAAAACGATCACCGGACTCAAGGGGTTTCTGGCGGAATTAGAGCGCGTGCGCGTCGAGGGCTACGCCGTGGACGATGAGGAGAACAGCCTGGGAGCGCGCTGCCTGGCCGCTCCGGTGTTTGACCTTCTGGGGAACGTCGAAGCGGCCGTGGGCCTGAGCGGCACGACCACCCAGATCGACGACGCAAACCTTCCGAGACTCGCCGAACTGGTGAAGGAGGCGGCGCGCCGCATCACGCGGCAGCTTGCCCGGCCGACCTCGGCCGGTTCCGCTTGGGCCACGCCCGTGCGCCACTCCACGTGAGCCTCATGCGCCCTTTTCGACGCGCAGGTGATTCGTGACCGAGAAGACCCCGGGAACCTCGTTGGCCCGGATGTTGGCGATGTTCCGATCGGTCTCGTTGGCGGTCACGCCTTCCAACGTCACGTGCCCATGCTTGACGATGATGTGAATCGACGGCACCGCTGGCAGCCCGTAGCGTTGGAGCGCAGGCTCGGAGTAGATCGCCCGGAAGACAGCCCTCCGGATGCGGTCGTCATTGGGCGAGAGCGGTAATACCTCCATGCGATTGATGACGCCCCGCACACCCTCGATCTTCTTCACGCTGGCCTCGGCGTCTGACTTCAACGAAGGCCGCACGACTTGGCCCAGGAGGATGACCTTCTCGTCTTCGATCTTGAACTCCATGTTGTCGAACACGGAGTAGTAGGGCAGCATGACCAGTTTGTGCCGTACTTGTTTGGCGAGCCAGGCCTGGTACTTGGAGCGATCCCGCGGCCTCTCGGACTCGGAGGCACTCCGCATGGGCGCTGCGCATGCCGCTAGCATGCCGAGCATCAGGAGGCTGACTCGGACCGCTTTCCGGCTGCCGGTCATTTCCGTTCCTCCTCTCTCCCGCTATGACTGGGGAAACAAGTTCCTAGTGTTTAGATGCCCAAGGGGCACGGCACTGCTGTCTGGTTGCCGGGAGCCTGTAAGTTCTTCTGTTAGGATAGGATTCGGCCCGTTCGCAGCGTCTCTGCTAGAGTGCGGGCCAGGAGACCGACCTTGTGGGTGGTAGCACATCGCGGCGCTTCAGGCCATGCCCCGGAGAACACCTTGGCCTCATTCCGGCGCGCGGTGGAGCTGGGCGCCACCTTCATCGAGACCGACCTGCAACTTTCGCGGGACGGCCGATTTGTGGCCATTCATGACACGACGCTCGACCGCACGACCAGCGGCCGGGGCCCGGTGAGCGCACTCAAACTCTCGGAATTGCGTGAGCTCGACGCCGGCTCCTGGTTCGGCCCGCAATTTGCCAGCGAGCGAATTCCCTCGCTCGATGAGATTCTGCAATTTGCCCGTGAATCCAATACCGTGTTTTACCTCGAGCTCAAGGCTCGTGGCGCCTGGGGCCTCCTCGAGCACTCGCTGGTGGGCGCGCTGCGGAACGCGAGCGAGGCGGCGCAAGCCGTGGTGATCTCCTTCGACTCCGGGAGCCTGGCTGCCTTGCGGCGGCTCGAGCCAACCCTGATGACCGGCTTCCTCTATGATCGAGCATGTCCCGACGCAGTGGAGCGCGCGGTGAGCGTGGGTGCAAGGCAGCTCGCGCCGCGCGGTGATTTGGTCACGCGGGAGCTCGTCGGGGAGGCGCGGCGCGCCGGCCTGCAGGTGGTCACCTGGACTATCAACGGATCCGCGCAGATGCGCGCATTGATCGCTGCGGGCGTGGATGGCATCATGAGTGACTATCCAGACAAGCTCGTCGCTCTGTTGCGCGAACAGTGAGGGCGATTATTTGCTTGAGCGCAAAATCCATTCTGGACGCCACGGCACGACACAAATCTGTTCGGGTTGGCGAGAGAAAGTGAGTTGCTCCTCTTGCGGACTGTCAATCGACCGATCCCTGGCGCCGGTGCTTGTAAAGCGCCGCGAGCTCGGCCAGGTTGAGTTGCTCGGCGCGCGCAGTTCGACGCAAGCCGGCGCGCCTCAAGACCTCCTGCGCCCGCTCTTCGCCCACCATGCGGCGCAGGTTGTTCAGCAGCGTCTTACGCTTCTGGGCGAAGCAGGCTTTGACGAACTCCAGGAACTCTGCCTCATCGGTGATGCCGAGCTGGCCGCGGTTGCCGGGGATGCGCAGGCTCACAAGCGCCGAGGTCACCTTCGGCCGCGGGCGAAACGCGCCAGGTGGAATGCGCAGGAGAATCTCCGGCTGCGCGTAGAATTGCGCCAGGACAGAGAGATAGCCGTATTCGCGTCGCCCCGGTCGCGCTCGGAGACGCTCCGCCACCTCCAGCTGCACGACCACATCGATGGTGCTGAGGCGATCGGCGTGTTCGAAGAGCCGGTGCAGAATGGGTGAGGTGATGTAGTAGGGCAAATTGCCGTACACACGCACGCGGCGAGGGCCGATGACTCGCCCAAGATCGAGAGCTAGCACGTCTCCGCGGATCACCTCGACGTTGGGCAGTTCTTGTGCGAGACCGAGAAGCCGCTCGAGGAGTCGAAGGTCCATCTCGACGGCGATGACTTTGGCAGACCGGCGAGCGAGTACGGCGGTCATCTCCCCGTGCCCCGCGCCGATTTCGAGCCACACATCGGCAGCACTGGCACGAAGCGCATTGGTGATGCGTTCACGCCACCCGGCATCAGCGAGGAAATGCTGTCCCAGGTGTTGGCGGGCCACAGCGTGAGACAGTGTAGCAACACTCGCGGAGTTTTGGGCCTCGCAGGCTTCGGGCGGAGATCGACGTTCGGATGTACAGTCTCGGTCGATTGGCCGTTGCCAAACCATTTCGCTTCCGCACATGTTTGGAGCCAGGGCACCGCCAGGGCCGGGAACAGATTGGTCGGGAGGCAACTTGAGGGTAGAATGCCCGAAATATTCTGCGGAAAAAGGAGGATGGTATGCGGAGCCGGAGATCCTTTCTCCAAGAAGCGGGACATGTCTGCGCCGGTGCGGTCGCAGGGACTGCCGTGGCTTGGGCCCAGACCCCAGGTACGGAAGCGCCAGCAGGACAGAAGTTCCTTCTGATCGGTCTATCGGGTTCGGAAAACCCGACCCGTGCCAATTTCCCTTTTGCCTGGGCCGCCGCCTTGAAACAGGCGGGGAATGAGGTACGCATTGAACTGGCTGGTGACGCGACCGTGCTCATGCGTACGGCAGTGTCCAACAGCGTGACGCCCGTGGGTTGGCCTCCCTTCCGCGAGGCCTTGGCCAAGGTCGTGGAGTTGAAGATTCCGATCTTTGTTTGAAGGGCCTGCGGGACCGCCCGTGGGGTGGTCGACCAGGACTTCGAGGGGAAAAGTGCTCAGTGGACGAATCCCAAGCTCACCGCGGAGAGTATGGGCTGGGCAACGAAGGTCCTCGTGGTTTAGAGAGAGGGTGGAGCTGCAAATATACGCGGGTTTTCCTCGACTTTAGTAGGTCGCCCCGGTTCAGCAAGTCGGCTAGCGACTGGGAGTGGGGCAGAAGGGCCGGGGCCGGCAGGACGCAAGCGAAAGGAGACGCACGCCCACCAAGCATACAGGGCGTCTGGAGTCCCGTAGTCGGTACCGGCGCCGCCTATGAGATCCAGGACAACAAGAATCAAAAGCATGCAATGGAGATGACCATCGTCGGAAAAGAGACGGTTAATGGAAAGGACGCTTATTGGCTGGAGTATGGCATGCAGGCTCCCGACTCGGGAGCAACGATGTACAGGAAGATGCTGGTCGCCCAAGACCGGGACAACGTCATCACGGAACGCATGATCATGCAAGTGCCCGGGCAGCCCCAGCCGATGGAGATGTCCATGTCCATTCAGGCTCCTCAGGCGACCGTAAAGAAGAATCAAGAAGCGGACTTCCGGCAAAAGGCCCAGCACGTGGGCACGGAGACGATCAGCGTCCCGGCGGGCACGTTCGTTTGCGAGCATTACCGAATGACTGACGGGAGCGGCGACGTCTGGTTTAGCCCCAAGGTTACGCCGTGGGGCATGGTGAAGTATAGCGGCCAGGGTACCACGCTGGTCTTGCTGAAGACGATTACCGGCGCAAAGGATCACATCACCAGCACGCCTGTGAAATTTGATCCCACAGAGATCATGCGGCAGGTGCCGAGGCCGTAGAGCAGCGGATCCCAGACCCGTCTGACATTCCATTCCCGGTCGTTCCAACCGGGCTAGCGTCCCTCCAACTTCTGGGCCATCGAGATCGTTACTCCCCTTCCATCTGCAAGGTAACGTACATCAGTTTTCCGTCGCGCTCGATCTGCAGGGCCACTGCGCTGTCAGGCTTGAGTCGATCGAGTACTGAGCGCAGACCTTCGAGGCTAGTGACCGGAGTGCCGTTCAGGGCGTGGATGATGTCCCCGGTCGCAAGGGAGCTGTCCGTGCCGCCTGAATTGACCACCCGGGCGGCAACGATGACCCCGGATGACTCCCGGAGGTTTTGGAACATCTTTGCAAGCTTGGGGTCGAGTTCGATGCCGAGGATGCCCAGCCTCCGCACGAGATTCTTTTCGGGCCCGACCGTTTCCAGGAGCCGGTCCACGTCATGCGGCCGCTCAACCATGCGGATTTCGAGCAGCAGCTTCTCGGAACCGCGAAGGACTTCGAACTTCGCGCGTTCCCCGGCGCCGTGCAGATAGAAGCTAAGGCCGAACAGGGGGAGGCTATCGGTCGCCCTGCCGTTCACGCTCAGGATGATGTCTTGGATCTTCAAGCCCCCCTTGTCAGCGGGGCCACCCGGGATAACGTCGGAGACAATTACGCCATAATCTCTTGTCAAGCTGAGCCCGGCCGCCAGTGTAGGAGTGATGGTCTGAACGCTGGCGGCGATCTCGCCGCGATGTAGGTGGCCGTACTTGCGGAGCTGCGGATAAGCGAAGGCCACGACGCCGCTGGGAATGGCAAAGCCCAGTCCCTCATTGCCGCCGGACAGGGTCAGGATGAACGTATTGATGCCGACCAGTTCGCCATCCACATTCACCAGCGGACCGCCGCTGTTGCCGGGATTGATGGGAGCATCGGTTTGGATATACACCATCGGGCTGTCGAGGTTGGGCTGGCGGGCGACCGAGCTCACCACACCCATCGTCACTGAGTTGCGCAAGCCTTCGGGACTTCCAAACGCGAAGACGAGTTCACCCTGCCGGACGTTGCTGTACTTTCCAATGGGTAGGGCAGGGAGTCCTTGTGCTTCGATCTTCAACAGCGCGAGATCGGTTTCTCTGGATATCCCGAGGACGCGCGCCTCGAGCGTGTGCCCTCTTGTGCTCAAAAGCGAACGAATCCCGGAATTCTCTGCCGGGGATCACACGGTCACCTGGACGCGCTGCGCTCCGGTGACCACGTGTGCGTTCGTCACAATGTACCCATCGGGGTCCAGGATGACCCCGGAACCGATGGCGCGCTGCCGGCCGAGCACTAGGCCTGTTTCGCTCCGGCCGGACTGCTCGAGGGGACCATATCCGGTTGCCAGCACTTGGACGACGCTTGGGGAAACCCGCTTGACCAGCGCCTCGAGCGAGCTCCTGAACTGCTGGAGCAGATCGGGGGCGTTCTTCTTGTCAGGGGCCTGGGCCTCCACCCCGCGTGCTAGCAATAGACCCACGGCGCACAGAAGATAACACCTGCGCAGGCCACCAGTGCGGCGCACCGGTCTGGCTCTTAATGGATCGCACATTGCGATTCCCCTTTTCATACTCTCCGAGCGCATGGTTTGGACTCGTAAAGATAGAGGGCAGGAGAAAATCGACAGGGTGTGAACACGGCCCCATTATCCTACGACCCAGAATCGGGGCAATGTGATTTCTGGCTAGGATGAGCCACCGGTCCCTTCACTTGCTGGTGCAACTCTAATGACCTCACTCCACGCGCCTCCACGCGGCCTTGACGAGCCCGCGGGCTTTCAGTAACTTGGGGTGTCCAATCGTGCCGCATGAAAATCCTGTTTGTTGCTTCTGAAGGACTCCCTTTCTCGAAAACGGGCGGCTTGGCGGATGTAGTGGAGGCCTTGCCGAAAGCCCTCGTGCGTATGGGCCACGAGGTGGGCGTGGTCCTGCCTCGTTACCGAGGCACGAAGGCCCAGGCAGTCCTGGTTCCCAGCCTAACGCTCCCGATGGGCGACCGTCTGCGCTTTCCCGCCGTGGTCGACGGCTCCGCGGTCGCCGGGGTGCGCTACTACTTCGTGGACGACCCCGAATATTTTGACCGCGACCAACTTTACACGGCGCAGGGCAAGGATTATCCGGACAATGCCGAGCGTTTCGGTGAATTCAGCTGGGCCGCCATCGAGGCGGCAAAGCGGGTTTGGTTGCCCGACGTGATTCATTGCCACGATTGGCAATCAGCGCTCGCCCCGGTGCTGCTGCGCACGTTCTATGAGGCCGATCCCACGCTGCGCCCCGTGCCGGTGATCTTCACCATCCACAACATGGGCTACCACGGCCTGTTTCCTCGGGAGGTCTTGAGACGCGTGGGTCTCCCTGAAAGCCTCTTCCACATGGAAGCGCTTGAGTTTTACGGCAGGGTGAATTTTCTGAAGGGCGGGCTGCTTTTCTCCGACTACTTGACTACCGTCAGCCGGAAGTACGCGCAGGAGATTCAGACGCCCGAATACGGGCACGGCTTGGACGGCGTCGTCCGCAAGCGGGCCGATCACCTCGAAGGCATCCTGAACGGCGTGGACTATTCCGTCTGGAGCCCGGAGAATGATTCCTTCATCGCTGCACGTTATTCGGTGAAAGACCTCTCCGGGAAGAGCTTTTGCAAGAGGGACCTGCTCGAGGTGTTCGGGCTTCCGTCGGAGGACCTTTCCAGGCCGCTCATCGGCATTGTCTCGCGGTTTACCGACCAGAAGGGCTTCGACTTGATCGCGCAGGTAGCCAACGAGTTGCTCGCCGAAGATCTCGTGATCGTGGCGCTGGGCACCGGCGAGCCGAAGTACGAGCAGCTGTTCCGCGAACTCGGCCGGCGATTCGCGGGAAAGATCGGTGTGAGAATTGCGTATGACAATACCTTGGCGCACAAGGTTGAGGCCGGCTCGGACATGTTCCTGATGCCATCCCGCTACGAGCCCTGCGGGCTGAACCAGATCTATAGCCTACGGTATGGTACCGTTCCGATCGTGCGCGCGACCGGTGGGCTCGATGATACGATTGAGCCCTTTGATCCCCAGCGGGGCAGCGGCACCGGCTTTAAGTTCGAGGTCTATGACGGCCGGGCGCTGCTCGTATGCCTGCGCGAGGCATTGAGGGTGTACAAAGACCAGAAGGCCTGGCGGAAGCTACAAGCCAATGGCATGGCTAAGGATTTTTCTTGGGAAGCCTCTGCTGCCGAATATGTGGGGGTCTACGAGCGTGCGCGGAAGGCTCGCATCCCGCGGGCAGCTCGAACATCTAATGATTGAATTGGGGGCCAAAGCGGATACGAGCGCGGCCCCCAAGCGAAGGGGAAGAGATGGCTGAAAACATTGCAAACGTGACGGACAACAGCTTCCAGGTCGAGGTGATCGAGGCCAGCAAGGACCAGCTGGTGATGGTGGACTTCTGGGCCGAATGGTGCGGACCGTGCCACGCGCTCGCACCGACCGTGGCCGAAATCGCCGGCGACTATTCCGGTAAGTTGAAAGTCGTCAAACTGAATGTGGATGAAAACATAAACACCCCAGGTCGCTTCAACATCCGCGGCATTCCCACGCTGCTGATCTTCAAGGGCGGCCAGGTGGCGGAGCAGATTGTCGGCGCGGTCCCCAAGGAACAAATCACCAAGGCTCTGTCGCGGCACGTGAGCTGAACGGTATCGACGACTGGCGTGGCCGAGGCAGGAGGCGCTTCTCTTCAGATCCCCGCAAAACCGAATATGGGCTGTGCTCGGAGCAGAAGCTGGGGCACCGGGTGTTTTGATCCTCGCGATCCTGTCCGGCGGGAAAGCGCTGACCCTGTCGTGCCTCTGAGTTGTAGGCACGGCCGGGGCCGCTCGGTCGTTGGAACCGGACGCTAGGGCCGTAAGCGCTTGCCTTCCGGCTGCACGGAAGGTACGATGTTTCTCTGGGTTCTTCGCGTTCCTCCTTTCTTTTGTTTCCTGGAGTCCCAAGCGGAAGGGAGGCGTGCGGTCAATGGAATGGAAGCGTGGGGGTCGGGCGCATGAAGGCGATCGTTGTCGTGGGGGCGCAGTGGGGCGACGAAGGAAAAGGCAAGGTTGTGGATTACCTGGCCGGTTCGTTCGACTACATCGCACGTTGTGCCGGGGGGCACAATGCGGGCCACACGGTCATCTTCAATAGCTACCGGTTCATTCTCCAGCTCATTCCTTGCGGAATTCTGCGGCCCGGCAAACACGCCGTCATCGGCTCCGGTGTGGTCGTGGATCCCGCCGCTCTCGTGGCCGAGCTGGACCTTCTCGAAAAGTCTGGAATTCAGGTCGGCGGCCGCCTGCATCTGAGCAACCGCGCTCATTTGATCTTTCCCTATCACCGTGAATTGGAGAAGGCTGCCGAGGCCGCCCGCGGTGCCGCGAAGATCGGCACCACGTCGCGCGGCATCGGGCCCGCCTATGAAGACAAGATGGCCCGCCAAGGCCTGCGCGTCTGCGATCTCGCGAGCCAGGACGGTTTCCGCGAAAAGCTCGAGCGGGCATGGAGGGAAAAGAAGACGATCTGCCAAGGGGCGTTTGGCATATCGCTCGACTCTGCCGGGCTGCTCGAGCAATACCTCGCGCTCGGCGAGCGCATCCGCAGCTATGTGACGGACACAGCTGGGCTGCTCAATCGGGCCCTGGCCGAGGGGAAGTCTGTGTTGTTCGAAGGCGCGCAGGGCACCATGCTCGACATTGACCATGGCACCTATCCGTATGTCACCTCCTCGAGTGCCACCGCGGGCGGCGCCTCGACCGGCCTGGGCGTGCCGCCAACACGCATCACCGGCACCATCGGCGTCACCAAGGCCTACACCACCCGCGTTGGCAGCGGGCCGTTTCCAACCGAAATGCCCGACCTCGAAGCGAGACAGGTGCGCGACCGCGGCCAGGAGTACGGTGCCGTCACCGGGCGGCCACGGCGGTGCGGCTGGCTTGACCTGGCCATCCTGCGCTACGCGGTGATGCTCAACGGAATCGACTCGCTCGTGGTCACCAAACTTGACGTCTTCGATACGCAGCGCGAGATTCAGGTGTGCGTTGGCTACCGCTCGCAAGGCGCACTCCTCCGCGACATGCCGGCCTCAGCCGAGGAGCTTGGCCGGGTCGAGCCGGTGTATCGCACGCTGCCCGGGTGGCAATGCCCGACCTACGGGATCCGTGACTCCCAAGCGCTGCCGCAGGCTGCACGGGATTATCTGAGATTCATCTCCGACGAGCTCGCCGTGGAAATCGGCATGATCTCCACCGGCCCCGAACGCGACGCCACAATCATCCCGTCCGGCTCGAGGCTTGCCGCCTGGCTGTAGTTCGCCGTTTCATCCGACGACGATGCTGTCTTTCATCGAAGCCCGGCAGAAGGTCATTGAGGTTGTCGGCGCACGCCGCAAGCTGCCCCCGCGCGAAAGAATCGAAATCGGCCAGGCACTCAGCCGAGTGCTCGCGGAGCAGGTCGTGGCTGACCGCGATTATCCACCCTTCGACCGGGCGACGCGCGATGGCTTTGCCGTCCGCGCCGGGGATCTAACCCCGCTGCCCGCCACGCTCGAAATCATCGGCGAAATCAAAGCCGGGGACACCTTCGCTGGCACGGTTGGTGCAGGGCAGTGCGTCGAGATCATGACCGGCGCAGGCGTCCCTCCGGGGGCCGACGCGGTCGTGATGATCGAGCACACAAAGCCCTCGAAGAGCCGCGTGTTGGTCGAGCGCGCCGTGGAACCCTGGCAGAACATCGTGCGCCGTGGGAGCGAAGCCCGCGCCGGTCAGGTTCTCTTGCAGCCGGGAACGCGGCTGGGGTATGCCGAGCTGGCTCTGGCCGCGCAAGTCGGCGCGCAGCCTCTCCCGGCCTATGTGCGACCCCGCGTCGCCATTCTTTCTACCGGCGATGAAGTGGTCGGCCTTGATGAGAAGCCCGGGCCATTTCAGATCCGCAATGGCAATAGCGTTTCGCTCGTGGCGCAAGTGGCGCTGGCCGGCGCAGTTCCGGTGGCCCTGGGCAATGCGCCGGACCGCATGGAAGAGCTCCGGGCGCGGGTCGAGCGCGGCTTGGATGCGGACGTGCTCCTGCTCTCTGGCGGCGTCTCCATGGGGAAGTACGATTTGGTGGCGGCCGTATTGCGTGCATTGGGGGCCGAGTTTTTCTTTGCAGGCGTGGCGATTCGCCCGGGCCGGCCCGCCGTGTTCTGCGCGTGCCGCGAGAAATTCGTGTTTGGTCTTCCGGGCAATCCGGTGTCCACGATGGTGACGTTCGAGCTCTTCGGGCTACCGGCGATTGATTTGTTGAGTGGGGCCGCGCCGCGCCCCTTGCCGCTTTTGCGCGCGAGGGTTGCTCGGCCGCTCAGCCAGAAAGCTGCACTGACGCATTTTCTACCGGGGCAGCTCGCCTGGTCGAACGGCGAGCCAATCGTTCGCGAGTTGCCCTGGCAGGGCTCGGGGGATCTTGTAACCCTGGCGCAGGCTAATTGTTTCTTGCTGGTGCCACCGACGAAGCTCTCCTTCGCTGCGGGCGAATGGGTGGATGTCTTGCCCCGGCGCGACGTGTGGTGAAGGCCGAGAATCAGAAGGTGCCAAAGTTATCGCATTATCGGAGGAGTGGGGAAGCGGTGATGGTGGACGTCACCCGCAAGCCAGCGACGTCGCGGACGGCCGTGGCGCGCGGGTTCGTCCGCATCGGCCGCGCAGCACTCGCGAAGGTAAGGCGCCTCGAGACCCCCAAGGGCAGCCCGCTCGAGGTTGCGCGGATTGCGGGAATCGCCGCGGCCAAACGCACCGCCGAATGGATACCTCTTTGTCATCCATTGCCCCTGACGCACATTGATGTGACTACAAGGCTGTGCCAGAATGGCGTGGAGATTACTTCGCGCGTCTCTGCCACCGCGCAGACAGGCGTGGAAATGGAGGCGCTGGTAGCCGTCGCCGCCGCCGCGCTTACCGTCTACGATATGTGCAAGGCCCTGGACAAGGGCATGGAAATCACCGACATCTATTTGGTCGAAAAGGTTGGAGGCAAGAGCGGCCTCTACCTCCGGCCCACTCACCCAACCCGCCATCGTAATGCGTGATGATGACCGCGCTCAAAAACATCAGGATGTTGGTCGTGGATGACAATCCCCTCGTGCTCGACCTCATCGCCAAAGGCATGGAGCCTCACTGCGAAGTCCTGACCGCGAGCGACGGCGCCGATGCACTGCTCAAAGTCGTGGGCCAGGCCCCCGACCTGATCCTCTCCGACTACAAGATGCCCGGCCTCAATGGCCGCCAGCTTTACGAAAAGCTGCGTGCGCGTGAGCAGACCCGCCACATCCCATTCCTCTTTGTTGCCAGCCGCGGCGATATCGAGGAGAAGCTCCGCCCGCTGGTGGACGGCGTCGAAGAGTTCATTCCCAAGCCTTTTTTCCTCAAGGATCTGGTGCGGGTCGCCAAGAAGGTCGTGGACCGCCTACGTCTCGAAAAGCTACAGAGGAACGCCTTGCGGCCGGGTGTCATTCAAGGGCGGCTCGAAGAGATGAGCATCACGGATTTGATGCAATCGCTTGAAATGGGGCAGAAGTCCTGCCAGCTCGCGGTGCGCCGCGGGAGGGAGCACTGCGAGATGTTTTTTGTCAGCGGCCAGTGCAAGCATGCCCGGCTAGGCTCGCTCGAGGGCGACGAGGCCGTCTATCAGGTGGTGAGCTGGGCCGACGGCGAATTCGAGATTGATTTCAACGCTGTGTGCGACCGCACCACGACGACGCGCTCCACCACCGGCCTGCTGATGGAAGCGATGCGCCTGCTCGATGAAGCGAATCGGGACGCCGTCGAGAGCTAGCCTGCAAGATGCGCGTTGCCCTGCTCACGGTCAGCGATTCGGTTTCCGAGGGCCGGCGCCCCGACCGTTCCGGCCCCGCACTCGAGGAACGCTGCAAGAAGCTCGGTTGGCAAGTGGTTTCAACGCAGGTCGTTCCGGACGAGGCCGGCGCGCTTCAGGCGCGGCTGATCGAGCTAGTCGATACGGGTCTCGTGGACATCATCCTCACCACAGGCGGCACTGGCGTTGGGCCACGCGACATCACGCCGGAAGCTACGGCAGCCATCTCGGAGAAGTTGATTCCCGGTTTGAGCGAGCTGATGCGCGAAAAAGGGAGGCAAGCCACGCCGCGCGCGGCCCTCTCGCGCGCCATCGCGGCAGTGCGCGGCCGCTCGGTGGTGGTCAACCTGCCGGGTAGCCCGAACGGTGCCGTTGAATCTCTCGAGGCCATCGCAGAGTTACTCCCCCACGCTGTCGAGGTCTTGCGCGGTGCTCGCCACGATTAGTCCCACTCCAAGCGAATGGGGCAAGGCAGTTGGCGTTGCCGAATCACCGTAAGCCTTCCCCGGCTATGATTCTGAGTCGCTCTCCCTGGTTGGGGGGAACTAGCTCCTAGCCCCTGCCGCGATTGACATGCGGCTTCGGAGCATCAACAATGCTTCCCCTATGAAAACAAAGCTTGCGCGGATGCGACTGGCTGTCCTCGGCACCGGGAAGATTGGCGGAATTCTGCTGCGGGCGTTCCTCAAGAAGGGCCTGCTCCCGTCCAAGAATGCCTCGGCAACCGTTCAACATCCCGAGCGTGCAGAAGCGCTTCGCCGGGTGCTTGGCATATCCGTCTCGACCGACAACCGGGCGGCGGCTCGGAAAGCGGATATCATCCTGCTCGCGGTCAAACCCCAACAGGTTCGCGAAGTCCTTGCGGAAATTCGCTCGGAGATTGATGAGCACAGACTGATCATCACCGTGGCGGCTTCCGTTCCCACTGAATATATTGAGAAGCATCTGGCTGCCAAGATTCCCGTCGTGCGCGCCATGCCCAACACGCCCTGCGCCGTGGGCTACGGCATGACGGGCATCTGCAAGGGAAGTTATGCCGGGGCGAATCACCTGGCGATTGCTCGCGAGCTTTTCGAGACGGTCGGGCGTGTCGTCGTTGTGGACGAAAAACATATGGACGCAGTAACTGGTCTCTCGGCGAGCGGGCCGGCGTTCATTTACATCATTTTGGAATCACTGGCCGAGGCCGGCGTGAAGGTAGGGCTGCCGCGCGACGTGGCCACGCTGCTCGCCGCTCAGACCGCGCAGGGAGCGGCGCGCGTGGTGCTCGAAACCGGTGACCACCCGGCGCTGCTCAAGGATGCCGTCACTACGCCAGCCGGCTGCACGATTGATGGCATCCTCGAACTGGAAGAGGGCAAGCTGCGCGTGACATTGATCAAGGCGGTGGTGAAGGCCACCGGGCGCGCCGGCGAACTGTTGTTCGAGAAGTGACGCATCCGGCTTGACGCACGGCCGGTGCCGCGAACATCGCTGGCTCACGCTTGATCCCTGTGATAGCATGAGGCGCTCGAGGGCCGTGCCGAGGGAATACATTCCGATCTTTATCTTCGCCGTGCTGGCAGCGGCGTTCCCGGCAGTTACGTTGTTGATCTTCAAGTTCATTCGGCCCGAGATGCGCGCCGTGGGCGCGAAGCTCAAACCCTACGAGTGCGGTATCCCGCCCGAGAGTGATGCGCGGGGCCGGTACTCGGTGCGCTTCTATATCGTGGCCATCCTGTTCGTGATTTTCGATGTGGAGACGATTTTTCTGTTTCCCTGGGCAGTCCTGTTTTCAACGCCGGACCAACAGCTGCGGCTCAACCCGATGTATGGCCTGGTGACCATGTTCGTGTTCTTGGGTATCCTGGTGATTGGCTACGTCTGGCTCTACAAGAAGGGGGCCCTCGAGTGGGTCTAGGTGCCCGGAGAGATGTTGGGCGCCATGGTCCCGACCGCGACCGACGGTCGGGCTTTTTTTTGCCGGCCGCCTGGGCCGCATGGAGCGCGAGAGATTGACGCCGTTTTCTGCTGTATGTTAGAAATGCGGGTTAAGTATTTCTGGGTGCTGAGGTTGCCCTCAGTCCCCCGCACCCCGGTTACATGATCAAAGACCCAGAGGAGAAGCAGCCGTCTGCCTTGCCAGCCGGAGAAGAATCGGCTGCGCCCGAGCCACCGGCACACTCCGCGGACGAGTTTCCGGCGGACCTCGATTGGCAGGTTCGCGCGCATCCCCCTGTTGCTTGGAAGCCTCCTCCGCCTGCAGAGCCTCCCGCGGCCAAGAAGGAGCCTCCGCCAGCCGCTGCCAAACCCCCTGCGCCTGCGCCGCCACCGCCCCGAGCTGCTGAGGAAAAGCCTGCTGCTCCACCGGTCGGCCCGGGTGCGGTGCCAGCCAAGCCCGCAGCCCCCGCCCAAGCGGAAGCACCGAAACCTGCGCCTCCTCCGCCAGGGAAACCCGCGCCTGCTGCCGCGGAACAGCCGCCCAAGCCCGTGGCTCCGCCTGCCGGCGAACCGCGGACTCCAGCTGCCCCAGCCGGAGCCGCCGCGCCGCCACGCCCCCCGGCGCCGCCCAAAGAGTCTCCTCCCAAGCCTGAGCCGCTCGAGAACGAGCTCGTCAAGCGCCTCAAGGCGCGCTTCGGCGATGCCATCCGCGAAGCCTGGGTGGACCGCAAACAGGCCATCCTCGTTGTCTCGACCAAGCGGCTGCGCGACATTGCACGGTACTTGCGCGATGAGGAGAAATTTGACTTCTTGACCGACGTGACGGCGGTGGACTGGCCGAAGCGCGAGCAGCGGTTCGATGTGGTGCTGAACCTCTACTCGTTTCGGAAGAACGAACGCCTGCGGCTCAAAGCGCACGCTGCGGAGGCGGAAAGCGTGCCCAGTGTTACGGACGTCTGGCCCACGGCAAACTGGCTCGAGCGGGAAGTCTTCGACATGTTCGGCATTCGCTTCGAAGGCCACCCCAACCTGAAGCGCATCTTGCTGCCCGATGAGTGGCAGGGCCATCCGCTGCGCAAGGATTACGACATCCTTACGCAAGACGAGGCCTGGGTGCGCGAAAACCTGGGCATCCAGAGCGGGCAATAGCCGATGAGCGACACGCGCACAGCCGCCTTTCCCAATGTCGAGACCACGGTGCTCGGCGCCGACGAGATCATCATCAACATGGGGCCGCAGCACCCTTCGACGCACGGCGTGCTGCGCGTGAAGCTGAAGCTCGACGGCGAGAAGGTGGTCGATTCCGAGTGCATCATTGGCTACCTGCACCGCGGCGTGGAGAAGATTGCTGAGCACCGCAGCTATCAGCAGTTTGCGCCGTATGTGGACCGCATGGACTATGTCGCCGCGGTTTCGAACGGCCTGGGCTATTGCGAGGCGGTTGAAAAGCTGATGGGCGTCGAGGCGCCGCCCCGCGCCAAGGTGATCCGCACGATCCTCACCGAGCTTCAGCGCATCGCCAGTCACCTGCTCTGGCTCGGCACGCACGCGCTCGATATCGGCGCGCTCACGCCCATTTTCTACTGCTTCCGCGAGCGCGAGGAGATTCTTAAGATTTTCGAGAAGTATTGCGGGGCGCGGCTCACGACGCACGCCTTCCGCATCGGTGGTCTGCAATACGAGGCTTACGATGAGCTCGAGAAAGACGTTGAGCGCTTCTCGAAAGACCTGGAACACAAGATCGACGAGTACGAGCAGTTGTTGACTGAAAACCGCATCTGGGTGGGCCGCACGAAGGGCATCGGCGTCCTGACCGCGGAGGATGCGATCGCCATGGGCGCCACGGGACCCGTCTTGCGGGCAAGCGGGGTGAAGTGGGACATCCGCAAGGCCCTACCCTACGCTGCTTATGACCAGTACGAGTTCGAGATTCCCACGGGCAAGAATGGCGACACCTACGACCGGTACTTGGTGCGCATGGAAGAGATGCGGCAGTCCCGGCGGATCTGCCTGCAGGCCATCCAGAACATTCCTGCGGGGCCGATCATGGCCCGCATCGGCAAAGTGCTCAAGCCGCCGGCGGGCGAGGTGTACCACTCGATTGAGGCGCCCAAGGGGGAACTCGGCTACTATGTGGTCAGCGACGGCTCGACGCAGCCCTATCGCGTGCGCATCCGCCCGCCGTCGTTTGTGAACCTGCAAGCCTTTGACCTGATGGTGCGTGGCCACTTGGTGGCCGACGTCGTGGCCATCATCGGCACGATTGACATCGTCCTGGGGGAAGTGGATCGCTGAGGTGCCCGGAGGCGCGGGCGCGACTGTGACTGGTTAGAATTGATGATTCATTCACTCCTTGAATTCTTCGAGCCGCACTTGTTGCCGCTTATCTACGCCCTGGTGATCGTGTTGGTGCTCCCGCTGGTGGCGGGCTACATCGTCCTGCTCGAACGCAAGGTGATGGCCGACATGCAGGTGCGTTTAGGTCCCATGCGCGTGGGGCCCCACGGCCTGCTGCAACCCATCGCCGACGCTGTGAAACTCCTGCTCAAGGAAGACATCATCCCCGAGAACGCCGATGTGTGGATCTTCTGGCTGGCGCCCTTGGTTTCGGTGACCGCAGCGATGCTGGCGATGGCCGCACTGCCCTTCGGGCCAGCCTTCCAAATCGCTGACCTCAATATTGGCTTGCTCTTCATCCTGGGAATCAGCTCCATGGGCATTTACGGGATCGTTTTGGGCGGATGGTCCTCGAACAGCCACTATTCGCTGCTCGGGGCGCTGCGCAGCTCGGCACAACTTGTGAGCTACGAGACCGCGGCGGGTATGGCCCTGGTGAGCGGGCTGCTGCTGGCCGGCACACTTTCCCTGCGCCAGATCGTCGAGATACAGCAGAAGCAGGGCCTCTGGTTCGTCTTCCTGACGCCGGTCGGCTTCTTCATCTACCTGGTGGCGTCCGTCGCGGAGACCAACCGGGCGCCGTTCGATCTGCCCGAGGCTGAATCGGAGCTCGTCGCCGGCTACATGACCGAATACAGCGGGTTTCGCTGGGCGCTCTACTTCCTCGCCGAGTACGCGAACATGGTCGTGGTCGCCGCGATTGCAACCAGCGTCTTTCTGGGTGGGTGGTTGCGGCCATTGGCGAGCGTGCGGGCCTTCGATTTTCTTGATTACGTGCCGATGCTACTGCTGCTGCTGGTGGCGGGCTACTGCTTCTGGCGGACGCCTCGCCAGCCCGTCAGGGTGCAGCAGGGATTTCTCGCTGCGGTGGGGCTGCTCTGCCTGCTGCTGGCGGCGGCGCTCGCCGCGCCGATCTTCGTGGCTCCGCAGCTCAAGCCGGCCGTGCATGGCGGCTTCTGGTTCTTGTTGAAGGTGTTTTGCTACATCTACACCTTCATGTGGCTGCGGTTCACCTTCCCGCGTTACCGCTTCGATCAATTGATGCGGTTGGGCTGGCACTTCATGATTCCGGTGGCAATCGTCAACGTGCTGGGCGTGGGCGTGGCCCTGGTGCTCGAGCGGCAGTATGGCTGGGGGTTGGGCCCAGCCTTGCTGGTGACCGCCCTGGGCACGCTCGCAGTGGCGGCCTGGCTGGCCTGGGTAGGCGAGCGGACCGAATCGCCTGTGGTAGGCGGGGCCTAGGGGCGTTCGAAGCGCCCAGAACGGGTGCGCTCTCTATGTTAGATAAGATCGTTTTCTATTTTTTTGCGGGGCTGGCGATCCTCTCCGCGGTACTGGTAGTGACGCGGCGCAACGCAGTGCACAGCGCCGTTTTCCTGGTCACCTCGCTTCTCGCCACGGCCGGCATCTATCTCCAGTTGCAGGCTCAATTCCTGTTTGCCGTGCAGATCATCCTGTACGTCGGCGGCATCGTGGTGCTGTTCATCTTCGTCATCATGCTGGTCAACCTGGATGTGGCCCTGCATCAGGTGCAGTTCAACCGGCAATGGTGGCTGGCCATCCTCTTGGCGCTGGTACTGGGCGCCCAGTTGGCTTTTGCCTTTGCGGTGACGGCGCGAAATCCTTCGGCGCTCGCCTTTGCCGAAGGTCGAGCGGCGCGGCTCGAGCCGAATACCGAGCTCATTGGGCAGGCCCTGTTTCGGAACTACCTGCTGCCGTTTGAGATCGCATCGATCCTGTTACTGGTAGCCATGATCGGGGCCGTGGTGATGGGCAAGAAAAGGATTTGAAGCGGAGATGATTCCCACCAGCCATTATCTGTTCCTGAGCTTGGCGCTGTTTACGATTGGCGTTGTGGGCGTGCTCACGCGGCGCAACGTCATCATCATTTTGATGTCCATTGAGCTGATTCTGAACGCGGTCAACATCAACCTGATCGCCTTCTCGCGGCTGCTGGGTTCGGTGGATGGGCAAGTCTTTGCGATTTTCATCATCACCGACGCGGCCGCGGAGGCTGCGGTCGGCCTGGGGATCATCATCGCGTTTTTCCGCAACCGCGAGACGGTGCTGGCCGACGAAATGGATATCCTGAAGTGGTGACGACAACGGGCCCTGTCAAGCTGAGTCCGGCCCCTGCTGACGAAGAAGCCCTCCGCGGGGAGGCTTCGGTCGCTGGGGTGACCTGATCCTTTCCGGACGGTAGAGAGGCAGCGGACGGAACCGAGCCATGCAGACCGGCTATTTTCTCGACTATATCTGGCTGATCTCGCTGTTCCCCTTCCTGGGAGCGGGGCTGATGCTGCTCATCGGGCGGCGGCTCCCGAATCGCGCCGTGAGTATGATCTGCGTCGGGAGCGTCTTTCTCTCCTTCCTATTTTCGGTCGGTGCGGTTTGGCAGCTCAGTCATCTGCCGGGGCCATACCCGCATTTCGAGAAAGTGCTATTCGACTGGGTGCCTGCCGGGGTGACCCGCACATCCTCCGGCTTGCTTACCAACTTTCTTGCGGAGTGGGGCTTCCTGCTCGATCCGCTCTCGGCGGTCATGATTCTCGTGGTGACCGGCGTCGGCTTCCTCATCCACTTTTATTCCATCGGCTACATGGCCCAGGAGGGCGGCTACTACCGCTTTTTCGGCTACATGAATCTGTTTATGTTCACCATGCTCACATTGGTCCTCGCCAACAACATGCTGTTGATGTTTGTCGGCTGGGAAGGCGTGGGCCTGTCG